>NZ_BTGK01000003.1:0-488930 GCF_042848605.1 Pseudoalteromonas sp. MTN2-4 | reverse complement strand
TTCGGGCTTTTTTGCGTTTAGGGTGCAGAATTTTCGCATCACGAAGTGATAAAGCGGAAACTTCTGCGCAAGGTGAACTGAGCAGCCTTCACAGTAGTTACTCTGTTCATTCTGAAGCAATTTAGCACGCGTAAATAACTACACCCTCAACTCTAGCTAAACTAGCTTATTTCACCTTGCGCAAAGTAAACGTATTCGCTTCGCTCATTGTCGTTAACACTTTGCACTATACTCGCGTAAAAGAACCGTACTCACTGCGTTCGCTGACGATAACCTTTTGCACTATGAAACAATCTCATGAGCTTTTGTATAGCTAATATGTTGTAATGGCCAAATAATCATCATAAGGAACTCTAATGAAATCAATCCTATATATTTTTATCTTATCTATTTCATTATCAGCTTTTGCTAATCCATTGAAGGGTACTTGGGAATATGTTAGTGGTGAATATGCAACCCCAGATGGAAATGTTAAAGCTGAAGCGCCGGCAGTAACTTCAACTCGAATCGTTTCAGATACGCACTTCAGCTATATTACGCGTCATTCAGATAAGTTTGCTTATGCAGGTGGAGGTACCTATGTTATCAAAGATAATTACTTTATTGAGACAGTGGAATATGGCAATTTAGAAGACTACATCGGTCGAACAATGGCTTTTACCTTCAAAATAGAAGGTGATCTTTGGTATCACACCTTGTATGAGAATGGAAAGTTCGTTGAGAGTGAAATATGGAAAAGGGTAACGAGTAAACTTTAAAATACCTTTATTACTCTGGATCTTAGAAAGTTATTGAAAATGTTCTGTAATTAAGTAAAGTACACTATCGCTTTTTAGAAGTTATATTGTAAGCAGTATTTACGTGTATATTGAATGCCAAATGCTGTTCAGGGGTTAGTATGAGCATAGAGCATAAGACAAGAACTCAACTTGTTGCAGAAGCAATTAGAGAGAAAATACTTTCTGGTGAGATCAAAGCTGGTGAACCATTAAGACAAGCTGCTTTAGCTGAAGAGTTGAACGTGAGTAGAATACCTGTTCGAGAAGCGTTACTACAATTAGAAGCTGAAGGTCTTGTTAATTTCGAAGCTCACAAAGGTGCAACAGCAACACAATTAAGTGCTAATCAAATAGATGAAATTTTTGACTTACGTGCTTTGTTAGAGGCAGAGTTATTAAGCCATTCTATTCAGAAGCTTACACCTCGTGATTTATTAGAAGCTGAAGCTATATTGTATGATTTAGAAGAGGCTGTTGAACGAGGTGACACACAACTAGCTACTGGTAAATTGAACGCTGAGTTTCACGGAAAGCTATATTCTAAAGCTGAGAGACCGCAAACTGCGGAACTGGTAGATATGTATAGTAAGAACTCTGAACGATATGTTCGTATGCATATCTTACTGGCAGGTGGTTTTGCAACTGCGCCGGAAGAGCACCGTACTTTATTAGACTTATGTAAGCAAAAAGACATTGATGCAGCGTGTGCCTTCTTGAAAAAACATATTCTAAGCGCCAAAGAAGACATTAAAGAGCTTCTTATTAAGATGGAACAAGAATAGAAAGAGCGGCTAAGCCGCTCTTTTTTACAATGTATACTTGCTTATTATTCTGTACACTTCGTTGATATTGTCTCCGGCTTTAAATTCTTTAATAAGTGGTTCAGTCTCAGAACCAATCCATAGTTTTAGTTCGGCATCCATGTCAAAGTGACCAGCAGACTCTTTACTAAATTTAGTGATCTTGTTGTATGGGATAGTCAATATTTCCATTTTAGAACCTGTTACCCCTTGCTTATCAACTAATATTAAACGTCTATTAGTGAAAACAAACATGTCACGAATCACTTGATAAGCTTTCTCTATTACTTCACCTTCAATTAGGCTATCTGCAAGTAACTCTTCTGTTTTACCACTATCAGCTTCACTTGCATTTCCTAATAATCCACTTAGTAAACCCATAGTTACTCCTTATTGAATAGTTCGTTTTCTAACGTGTTACCGTTAATTAGCTGTCGATATTGCCAATTTAGTTTATGACAATATTTTAGTAAATGTACATCAAATTGCTTATTTCCAGCTTTGTACTCAATGACAAACTCTTTGCTTTGAGTCTGCTGAACGTGTGTGACATCCTGCAATTGCTTCAAGTAATCAAGCGCTTGATGAGGTTCGTTGGTAAGTTGCAATGTTAAATAATTATGCTCGCCTTCATAGTTATGGGTCTTGTGTTCAGAAAGCTCGCCTTGCTCTAAATACAAAATATGTGAGCAAAGCCTTTCTAATTCACTTAAATCGTGTGAACTTAATATAAATGTAGCCTGATCACTTAAATCAGAAATTATATTTCTGATCTCTCTTGCATTTACAGGGTCTAAGCCTGCTGTTGCCTCATCAAGAAGAATGATTTCTGGTTTATCAATTAATGCCTGAGCAATACAAACTCTTTTTCTCATCCCGTGAGACAGCTCAGAAACTCTTGAGTTGACGTTATCTTTTAAACCTACTAATTCAAGTACTCTGTGTGTTTCTTTCATTGCGGCAGGTTTTGATAACCCCTGAAGCCTACTATAAAAACAGAGTTGTTTTTCTAGTGAAAACCTTGGATCTAACTGAGCATCTTGCGGCAAGGCTGAAAGTTTGCTGAAAAGCCTCGGGTCTCCGAGTTGGTGGCCCAAAATATCAACTTGTCCTGAGTCTGGCTCTAGATAACCGCACAAAATACTGAAAAGAGTGGTTTTACCAGCACCATTAGGGCCTATAAGCGCCGTTGTTTTACCTTGTTCAATTTCAAAAGACACATCTTTTAATGCGGCCTTTGATTCAAAGCTTTTACTTAAATTCGTTACTTTTATTACTGAACTCATAATGCACGTTTCCTTAAAGCAACAATTGAAATTAGTAACCAACCTACACTTTGTACAACAGGTATTAGCCAATCAATAATAGATGTGTTCTTTTGTCCTGCTACATCAGTAATTTGCTCTCCAGGAAAGGCATAGAACAGAACATCAATAAACGGAGTGTAATGAGCAAAATAGGCAATGACAGCTGATCCTAATGTGAATAATAAAATTGCCATAACGATACTCAATCTTGATGAGCTAGTGACTATGTTAAGAAATGACATTAGCGCAATAAAAGGCATGCTTATTAAAGTTAACTGTAAACTGAGCTTTAAACCGAGTAATAAGCCACTTGAAAATAGAGAAGAGTCTCTATACGACATTATAATCAAAGTCGCTAAAACAGTCGCAGTAATTAAAGTAGCGATAATCAAAAGTTGACCAAGATAACGACCAAGCAGTATTTCGTCTCTCGTACTTCTTAATGATAAGAATCTGAGCGTGCCTCTCTGTCTGTCTCCTACAGTTTGATCTGAGCCAACAAACAATGAAAATAGTGGAAAGCAATAGAGTGAAATTACCCAATAAATTGCAAATTCAGCCTCAGGCCAAGAGATAAGCTCTTGAAAGCCTATGCTGCCTGCTAGTTGTCTAGCAATATTTTGGAATATAGGGTCACTTAAAAAAGGTACAGCTTCGGCAATGAGATATTTAAAAATCATAAACCATACCATTGCGAATGCGGTGAGCGCTAACAAGCCTCTTTTTGTTGCAAATATACGCGTCAATTCAAACTGCGTAATTTGCCATACTCTAAACAATGACATAAATTCTCCTTTAACTTACGGTAACATTAGCTGTTACTTTAAGTAAATTAAACACTTAAATTGTTTCAGAGTATGGCAGTTGTAACAAAGTTATCTAATCAAGGATAACTTTGAAATTACCAGCCACATTGTCGGCCTTGGTTTTGCTCATCTAAATATTTTTGCAGTGGTGCAAAGTAATCTAGGATTGCAGTTGCATCCATCTGTTCGTTACCAGTAAGCGTAGCTAATGCTTCCTGCCATGGACGACTACTCCCCATCTCAAGCATAGTATTTAAACGTTCGCCAGCCTCTTTAGAGTTGTAAACAGAGCAACGATGAATTGAGCCTTTGTCATCAGCTATCTTACACAGTGCTTTATGGAACTCAAATTGTAAGATATGTGCTAAGAAGTAACGTGTGTAAGGTACATTACCTGGAACATGATATTTTGCACCTGGATCAAAATCGTTTTCAGTTCTGGTCACTGGCGCTTTAATTCCTTGATACTTTTCACGAAGCTCCCACCAAGCTTGGTTGTATTGTGCAGGGCTGATTTCACCATTGAATACTTTCCAACGCCATTGATCTACCAGTAATCCAAACGGGATAAATGCGACTTTGTCTAGCGCCATCTTCATTAGCAGGCCAATGTCTTTTGACTCGTCTGGCACTTCATCTAATAAACCGATTTCTTTTAAGTACCCTGGCGTAACAGACAGGGCAATCGTATCGCCAATGGCTTCATGGAACCCGTCATTTGCACTTTCTTGGTAATATACAGGTTGTGTATTGTATGCGCGTTGATAGAAGTTATGTCCTAACTCATGGTGAATAACAGAAAACTCCTCGCCTGTACGTTGAATACACATCTTGATGCGTAAATCATCTTTAGCGTCTAGATTCCACGCCGAAGCATGGCATTGTACATCTCTATCTTTTGGCTTGGTGAATAGGGAGCGGCTATAAAATGTCTCAGGTAATGGAGCAAAGCCCATAGAGGTAAAAAATTTCTCAGCACCTTTAACCATGGTTAGCTCATCATAATTGTGTTTTGCTAAAAGCTCTGTCACATCATAGCCAGGATCTGCATTTTCAGGTGCAACAATGTCATATATATTGCCCCAAGTTTGTGCCCACATATTGCCTAGTAAGTGGGCAGGGATCGGTTGGTCCTGTGGTACTTTATCTTCTCCATACTTTTCACCAAGCTTGGCACGAACATGACAATGTAAAGAATCATAAAGCGGCTTTACTTGCCCCCAAATCCTGTCTAGTTCATCTGCAAAATCATCAGCTGGCATATCATATTTACTTCGCCACATTGCCCCTGTATCAGCATAGCCAAGCTCTTTAGCCCCTTCGTTTGTAAGAACAACTTGTTTTTCATAAAGAGGGCGCATTGGCTTTGCAACTTGTCGCCAACCTTGCCACATATCTAGTAATTCTTCGTAATCTCGAGACGTAGCCATTTTGGATGTCATATCACCCAGACTCATACACTCATTGCCTCTGCAATACTTGCCTTTACCGTACATACCGTCTAACTGAGCTAAAATGCTAGCAAGTTCTTTAGATTTCTCAACGTTTTGTGGAGCAGGTAGGGTTAGAGCCAATTTTAGCTTGTCCATTTTTCGGCGATTATCTTCACTTAAGGTAAGTGAATCGAATTGAGCTGCTTCATTAGCTAAACGAACGACTATATCTGTGTATTCACGATTTACATCTGCAGAGAGTGACGCTGTATCTTCAGTGATAAAGTTTGCATAAATCCAAGCCGCACGAGATGCTCTGGCGTTAAGGTCTACCAAAGTTTCGGCAGAGCTAGCCAAAAAGGCTTCAGCATCTTGCTCTGTGACAGTTTTATTTTGGTTTACGATATTACAAGCTGTAAGGGTGAGTGTACTTGAAACGATTAACGCACCAACACTCAGTTTAAATTTTGTTATCATTATTTTTTCTCAGTTATATTTATTCGGAGGAATGATAGCAGCGGTTGTTTGGTGCGACAATGTGATACTGTTGGGAAGTGATGTTATGACAAATAAAAAAGGCTGGATAACCAGCCTTATGTTTCAATCTTATCTTGCAAACGGATCAGGGTTTATCTTATCTACATACCATTTGCCTTTCTTACGAATCATTTGAACGCTGCGCATATCGTCAACCTGCTCACCTCGCAGCATACCAGTGAATACCAAGTTAACTTTAGCATCATCGCCATATTGTTCACGAAGACTTTGGTTTGTCATGTCTACTTCAATTGTTACAGAGTCATACTGTAAATTGATTAAATTTCTAGCAAACTGTTTCGCAGTTCCATAAGAGCGCATTATTCTACCCATTTTCGGCGTTGCGAGCTGTATCGCTGCATCAAAGTCTTTCTTGTTATAGATGGCATCAAAATACATAGTTGCTACGAAGCCAGGATTACTTTTGTCGCCTCTTGTAGATTCATCCGAGCCGCAACCAAAAAGAATAACGAGTGCAAGAAAGAGTACAGTGGTGATTTTTGTCATAATTAGAAAATCTTTTAAATAACTTAACTTAGTGTGTCTTCTTAAGTTTATTTTGTAAAGCGTATAAGAAAACTTTGAGAAACAAAAAAAGCTCGGCACTTACAATGCCGAGCTTTTTATCAGTTATCAAGATTAATTGTTTAGCGAATTTTCTAAATTCGCATTGACTGCATTATCGGTTTGTTTGTTTTTCTTACGAAACAAACCTTTGATATCTTCTAACACTACATACTGACACGGTATTAAAATCAAAGTAATGACTGTTGCAAACAAAACACCAAACGCAAGAGATACTGCCATTGGTATAACTATTTGAGCTTGCAAACTAGTTTCTGTGATAATTGGTACTAAGCCAATGAATGTTGTTAAGGAGGTAAGTAAAATAGCTCTGAAACGTTTGCAGCCGGCCTCTACAACAGCTTGTTTTAACGCAATCCCTTCTTCTCTGGCTTTGTTAACAAAATCTACCATGACCAGCGAATCATTTACTACCACACCTGCAACCGCGATGATCCCGAAGAAAGAGAGGCTACTCATTGTCATGCCCATTACAACATGACCAAAGACCGCACCAACAACACCAAATGGGATCACAGACATAATCAATATAGGTTGCGAGTAAGAGCGAAGCGGAATAGCAAGAAGTGCAAAAATGATCATCATTGATAGCGCAAAATCACGAATTTGCTCAGCAACACTGTCCATTTCTTCTTGAATTCGACCAGCAACGCTACTTTGTACACCAGGGTAGTTTTTCAATAAAGAAGGCAGGTATTCATCACGAATTTCTTCAGCAATTTTGAACGGCTCAGCTTGGTTTGTATCTACTGCTGCCCATACATTGATTGTACGTTTAGCATTTTCACGGCGAATACGACTTACACCGTCAACTAAATTGATTTTAGCAACTTCTACAAGAGGTACTTCTGCACCCGCTGGAGTAATGATGCGGACATTTTGTATGTCACTGATAGAGTTACGAGACTCTTTAGGGTAGCGGATCATCACTTTAACTTCTTCACCTTCACGAAGAATACGTTGTGCTTCTAATCCGTAGTAACTAAAGTTAACCTGAGATGCAACATCAGCTAGAGTTAAACCCATACTGTATGCAAGTGGTTTTAATTCCAGTTGAACTTCGTCTGTTGCACTTTGCATAGAGTCGTTCACGTCACCTACACCAGCCATAGAGTTCAGTTTTGCCTTAAGCTGTTCAGCAACTTCTTTTAACTCATCTTTATTCTTACCTTCGAGTCTGAAGCTAATGTCGCCATCATCTCGGCCACCATTCATGATGCTATCTTCGATGTTAAGTGTTTTAACACCTGGTAAAGGCGGCATTTGTTCGCGCCACATGGCACTTAACGCGAAAGTGTCGATCGGGCGAAGGTCAGGTTCAACGAGGATTGCCATGATCTGAGCATTGGTTCTACCTCGGAGACTAACCGACAGATCACGTACCATTTTCTGGCCATACTTAGCTTCGACTTGTTTATCGACTTCTAAAATAAGCGCTTCAACTTTTTGCGCAGTTTCAAGTGTCGCAGTTTCAGAGCTTGAGAGATTCATCTCTATTCTTACTTGAGGGAAGTCATGCGGAATTTTAGGGTTTGCGACAAACTTCACTAATCCACCTGCAAACATGCCTGCAGCAACGATGAGTACAGTTAAGAAACCAACAATTACGGTGTAACGGTAGTGAATACAGCGTTCAATAAATGGGCGGTAAAGGTTTTCAATAAAGTTCTTAAGACCCCCGTCTAAAATCTCACGTAAACGGTGGAATGGGTTTTTAGGGTTACTTGGCTTATCTTTCATCGCTGCTAAGTGGGCAGGTAAGATTAGCTTAGACTCAACTAGAGAGAAGATAAGACAAAGAATAATCACACCACCAATGGCCTTTGAAAATGCCGCTGCTGGACCGGTCGCTAATGTTTGTGGTAAAAACGCGGCTACCGTTGTCAAAACACCAAAAGTTGCTGGAATAGCAACGCGTTTTACACCACGAACTACGTTATCAAGGCTATGGCCTTTCTTTTCTATTTCTGCATGGACAGATTCACCCACTACAATGGCATCATCAACCACAATACCGAGCACTAGAATGAATGCGAATAATGAAGCGAGGTTAATTGTCACATCTAAAAAGCCCATTGGCATAAATAAAAATGCACCAAGGAACGAAACTGGCAAGCCCATCATTACCCAAAATGCTAAGCGAACACGCAAAAACAGTGCAAGCATCAACATTACCAGAATACCACCCCAAATCATATTCTCGATCATCATATTCAAACGACCATCTAGATAGTAAGTTAAATCAATGAACGGTTCTATTTGAACGTCAGCTGGTAACGTTTGATTGCGTTCAGCTAGGTATCTCTTCACTGTATCAGCGACTTTGGTAATATCTTGATCTTTTGACGCTCTTAGCTCAAAAGTCAGTGAATTTTTGCCATTGTATTTTGAAAATTGTAAACCTTCTTCAAAGCCATCTTTAACTACTGCAACATCTCTTAAGAAAATCTGTGCGCCATCTTCTAGTGTCTTTAATGGTAAATTTTCAAATTCATGGCCTCTATATGCCTGATTTTCAACACGCATTGAAATGTAACCATTATCAGAGCGTATTTGACCTGCTGACATATTGGCTGAAAAGGCTCGTACTGCTGAAGATATATCTCGGAAAGTTAAGCCATATTCGCGAAGCTTATCTGGACTAACCTCGATACCAATTTCATAGTTTAAACCACTGAAAAAACTTAACAGGTTTACACCAGGTAACGCTAACATTTCGTCATGTAAGGTATTTCCAAGCTCTTTTAGTTCGGCATTACTCAAGCTACCACTCAGTGACATCCACATTACTTCTTGTTCGAACTTATCGTATCGAACGATAGGGCGCTCCATGCCTATTGGGAAACTCGAAATCGAATCAACCTGCATTTTTACTTCATCAAGTACTTCCTGCGGGTTGTAGCCTTCTTGAACTTGTATCCAAGTTTGGGAAAAACCACGGTTAGAATAGGTGATGAGTCGTTTGATCCCTTCAAGGCCTTCCATTGATTCTTCGACTTTGATGGTTATGCCTTCTTCAACCTCTTGAGGTGCCGCCCCAGGGTAAACTGCTTGAATACTTAACCACGGGCTTTCGAATTGCGGGAACATCTGTTTGCGAATAGAAAAAGCCGTTAAGATCCCGCCGACTAATATAAATATCATTAATAAGTTTGCAGCAACAGGATTGCGTGCAAACCAGGCAATTAAGCCTTTTTCAGTTGATGTACTCATGCTTATTCCTCCTTAAGTGCAAGCTGCGTTTCAGGAGATGAAATAGGAGAGTCATCAGTACGAAGTTGCATTCCCTCTGTTGGATACTCTAGTGCAGACGTAATGATTTGAGCGCCATTCGTCAGGCCTTGATCAATAATTGCCATGCCATTTGTTTCACGGATGATATTCACGCCCTTAAAGCTCAGGGTTAAATCATCATTCAGAACGGCAACCTTATTGTCTTTAATTAAGTGTTGCGGTACTTGAATGGCATTTTCAACTAAAGCGCCCTCAATAGAGGCATTCAAGTAAGCACCAAAACGAAGTTGTTTTGAACTATCAGAATAAGGCTGCGGAATTTGTGCAACTAAATAAGTCATACGGCTGCGCTGATCAATGACACCTTCGCTACGCGCCACTGTACCTTGCCAAGTAACAGTTTTTCCCGCAACTTGTGCCGTTAAAGCGACATTTGCATCAACACCTTGTTGAGGTAGGTATTGCAATTCATGATCAGCGACTGGAAGGCGAATTTCAGCTACTGAAGTAGAGTTTAGGATTCCGAATTTACTGCCAGGGTTTACAACACTACCTAAACTGACAACGCGGCTTTCAATAATTGAATCATATGGTGCTTTTATGTAAGTGCGTTCAAGGTTTCGTTTTGCTCGTTTTACACTTGCTTGAGCGGCTTTATAGCGTGCAAGTTTTTCAGCAAGTTGAGGTTTCCGCAAATAAAGTTCAGAAGGGATGGTCTCATTGGCATTATTCTTAATACGCTGCCACTCTTTTTTGGCAACATGAGCTTGAGCTTGTTCAATTTCAAGTGCAGAGCTTGCTTGTGCAAGGCTAGCCTCTGCTTCAATTAAGGCTGCTTCATAGTCGTTAGGATCTATGCGGGCTAAAATATCACCTTGTTGAACAAAGCCACCTTTTACAAATTTATCTGAAAGCTCAATAATTTGTCCGCTAACTTGCGCAACTAGCTCTGTTGTGTATTTAGGTTTAACTATTCCATAGGACTCAACGTTTAGTCTCATATCAGAGATCGTGATAGGCGCAGCCTGTACAAGAGGATGAATGATTTTCTCTGGTTTTTTTTCGGGTGCTTGCTTCATAGATGAAAGTCCAATGAAAACAGCAACACCACCAGCTAAAACCGCTAAGGGTAAGAGAATTTGTTTTTTACTAGCCACAATAATAGTCCTTCCGACGGTAGAATGACGGTTCAGCATTCTATTTTATTAATCTACACAATGAGCATACTCGATCAGATGTTTCTAGGTATTTATATGCAGTAAGAAGATGTAACAATCCGTGTATTCATGACATAGTTATTTACATTTGTAGGTACAACCTAGAATTTAAATATAGTTGATCTTTTTAGGATAATTAATTCTGTGATTAATAAGGCTTGTTTAGCGTGTTAATATAACTTACTGATCACTATTAGAGGCTGTATGAGCGTGGAATGTCGATTACACTGTGGAGCGTGTTGCATAGCACCAAGCATAAGTACAAGTTTTCCGAATCACCCAAATGGTAAAAAAGCAGGGGAACGTTGTAAAAACTTGACCGATGATAACTTGTGTAAGTTATTTGGTCAGCCGGCACGCCCTCCTGTTTGCCATGATTTTAAAGCGGTGGAGTGGGTATGTGGTCAAAACCAAACTGAAGCACTTCAGATCCTAACTGAGCTTGAAACCCTGACAAGTTGATCATAATCCACCTGCTAGATCTAAGAAGTTTCCTGTTGCATAAGATGCTTTTTCTGAAGCTAACCAATAAATGGCATCTGCGACTTCTTCTGGCTCTCCACCTCGCTTCATAGGCAGTTTTTCTTTTAATCTATTGACTCGGTCTGGTTCTCCGCCGTCTGCGTGAATGTCTGTGAAGATTAACCCTGGCCTGACACAATTAACGCGAATGCCGTTTGCAGCAACTTCTTTTGCAAGGCCTATAGTGAGCGTATCAATGGCACCTTTGCTTGCAGCATAATCCACATATTCGTTAGGTGAGCCTGTTCTCGATGCTGCCGAAGAGACATTAATAATACTGCCACCGGTACCGCCAAATTCTGTCGACATATGCTTAATGGCGTATTTAGAACACAGAAAATAGCTCATCACATTACTCGTTAATACCTCTTTTACTCGCTCCTCAGTTAACTCGATAAGTTTTGCCTGCGGTTTTAAAATACCCGCATTATTCACAAGCACATCGATAACACCCAGCTGCTCAGTGACAACCTTAAATAGTTTTTGTACTTCGCTTTCTTTATTAACATCAGCTTGTACGGCAATGGCTGTTCCACCCATTGCTTTAATTTCGCTGACTACTGCCTCAGCTGTATCCACACTGTTTAGATAATTAACGCAAACGGCATAATTATTTTTTGCGAATAACAGCGCTGTAGCTGCACCAATCCCACGGCTAGCCCCTGTAATTACTACAGTTCTTTGTGATGTCATCTGTATTCCTTATCGATAAAAAATCAATTTAGTAAATGTTTTGTTGCAAAAAGGTTTTTTTAGGTGATAAATAGCTATTCAAAGCAATGACAACAATCAATAGGATATGATTATAAAATTTAACCTTAAAGAGTAAAACCTAAAGCAATTAAATCGTAACGTAAACGACTTAGAAAAGCAGCAAACACATCAAGTAGCTTGTGGTGTTTGGACTGATTAAGCTTGTCTTCCAACAGGTCATATTTGTCAACGTTTAAGTAAAGATGGTCATAATTCTTGTCTTTGTTAATTTTATGTAGAGCCTTCGGGCTCTTTTAAATCTAAGTCCTAATTAACTGAGAAATTCACTCAAATTTACTATGCTTAAATCAGAGTTTGTAAATTTGAAGATTTCCATGAAAACCTTTATAAATCTTATTTTTCTATTGTTGGCTGTTCCTTCATTAGCAAATTCAATTGTTGAAAGTAAAATTACAGAAGCAGAAGACTATTTAACCATTAACCCTGCACAATCATTAATTTTGCTTGATAGTATCTATGATAAAAAAAGGTTTTCTGATGAACAATTTATCCGTTGGCATTTGATCAGAATGAGAGCTGCTGTACCTACAAACCAATTAGATAAACTTAGTGAGTCTCTAGAAACCGTATTTCACCACAAACATCATCCTTACTTTAAAGCCCATTTAACTTCGTTTCTGAGTGGAGCTGGGATCTATCTTAGGAAAAAGCAATTCCTAGCCGATGCGCAAAAAAGTTTAGAGTGTGCTTATAAATATTCACAAAATGAAAAGCAAAGGTTAACTTTAACGAATAGTTTGGCTTTGGTTTCACGCCAACAGAGCGATTATGACAGCGCTAGGTTACTATATAAAAAAGCCCGGACATTGGCGTTAGAAACAAACCGGGAAAGTATCATTGCAATGATAGATAATAACCTCGGAATGATTGAATTCGATGTAGGTAATATTAAAGAGGCGGAAGCGTATTACCGACGAGCATTAAAAGGTTATCAACAAATTGATAAACGTTCAGGAATAGTGACAGCTAGCATAAACTTACTTTTTTCATTCTTACTACAAGACAAGTTTTTGGATTATCAGCGCTTATATTCAGCAACGGCAACCTTGACTCTCGCTTTTCCTAATCAATCTAAACAATCTCTTTTGTATTGGATCCATCAAAGATATTTACAGCTACAGGGAGGAAAAATTACCTCTCAGACAATTCAAAAACTAAAAGAGGCATATACTAATTTAGAAGATATTAAAGTCAAAACACACATATATAAGTATCTAGCCGAATTTATGAACATCTCCTTACAAGTACAAGAAAATAATGCTAATCAAGAGTTTAATCGTCCATGGTTTGTGGCTATTAAGCAGTGCGACTGGATTTTGAATTAGTTTAACTCTACATATTTCTACAATAAAGCCTTAACTAAAGCGTCACGAGTTTGTAAGAAATCGGGTTTACTCTATGCATAATTAATCTGGACTAGACCAGTTGTAAACCCAAATTTAGAGATAAATGTAATGAAAAAACTATCCTATTTCGCAGCTGCAATTTTGCTGGCTCAAAGCGCACACTCTTTTGCATCAAATGGTAAACTTGTCGGTTCAGTAAAAGATCTGCAAAGTCATTTGTCAGGTGTAATGATCACTGTGAAAGGGCATAAATCAACGGCGGTTACAGATTATCGCGGTCGATTTGAACTGCCGAATTTGAAAAGTGGCGAATATACACTTGTAGTGAGCTACATGGGGTACTACAGCGCTGAGGTAAAAGTAAAAGTATTAGACTCTGAAATTACTTTACTCGAACCAATCATTTTAAACTCGCAACAACAAATAGAAGAGGTTGTGAGTGTGGGTCAAATATTTCGTGGCGAAATGGCGGCGGCCAACAATCAAAAAAATGCCTCGAATATTATCAGTGTGATAGCCGCTGACGGTATTGGAAAGTTGCCTGACAGAAATGCAGCTGAAGCGGTGCAACGTATTCCTGGTGTATCAATTGAGCGCGATCAGGGTGAAGGGCGTTTTGTTGCAGTTCGTGGCTTACCATCGCAATGGAGCTCAGCTAGTATCAACGGCAATCGACTTCCAACAGCAGAAGAGGAAACAACCAGTAGGGCAACGGCATTTGATTTTTTTCCGAGCGAATTAATTGAGTTTGTTGAGGTATCTAAAGCGATCACACCTAATATGGAAGGCGATGCAATCGGTGGTAGCGTTAATTTCATAACTAAAAAATCAGCAGATGACTTTGTGTTTAAAACAAGTTTTGCATTAGGTCAAAACGAGCTAGCAGAGGGCACAAATTACTCTGCAAATGTGGTTTACGGAAACCGCTTACTAGATGACAAACTCGGTTTTATTGTCAATGCCACAGCTTGGAAGCGAGATTGGGCAACCGATAATTACGAACCAAGACGCCGAGGTGAAAGCGAAAACTTCGGTATTTATCGTCTAGAGCTGAGAGATTACAGCGGAACCCGCGAAACATATGGTTTAAATGGCTCTGTTGAGTATGACTTTGATAATGGCAGTATCAGTGCCAGTGCCTTATATGGCACCTTGGTTGATGATGAAACGCACTACAAACATCGACTTCGTTTTGATAAAGACAGAGTTGAGCTACAGCATATTCGTAATGAATTAATTACTGAAATGAATGGTTTAGAGTTAGCGGGTGTCCACAATATCGGCTTTGATAAAACCATAAACTGGCAGTTAGCGAGCTATGAAAATGAGTTCAAATATGGTGATAAACCAAATGGCCAAGATAACAGCTATTTTGTTATGCGTTTTGACCAGAAAAACGTCGGTTATGTTGGTTTGCAAGAAGCAGCAAATGGAAAAAACTACGCCTATAACCTAGTGGATGGGGGGGCTGATCCTTGGAATGCGATCAGTAACCATTTTGCAAATGGTTTCGCACTGGATGCAAGTCAAGCTGCCTTATCTTGGGTTGAGTTATATAAAGTGTATGTTAAAGAGAAAGATAGGTTGGTTGCTAACCTTGATTTTGAATGGCAAAGAGATTCTGACTTAACCTATCAATTCGGTGCTAAGTACAGAGATAAAGTTCGTTATGCAGATTTTGCAGATGAATTTTACGAGTGGAATAGTGATGAGTTTGGTACAGCACCAACACTTGCTGATTTTTCTCTTGTTGATCAGCCCGGGCGAAGTGATTATCTTTCAGAAGCTAATTTCAATTACCAAGCTCAGTTTTCTCAAGTGGCCACAACTGAAGATGCAATGACATTTTGGAATACAAACCGCGAGAAATTCAGATTGGTAGATGGTGAATCAGCACTCATCAGCAATGGTGGCGCACTAGGTCGAAATTTTGATGTAGAAGAAACCCATACTTCACTTTACGGTATGGCAACCTATCAAATGAGCGCGCAGTTAGAAATACTCGCAGGTCTTCGACTGACGCAAACTAAGACCAATGTATCCGGTTACACCTACTTAGCTGATAAACAACAGACAGTAGAAACCACGCAGAGTAATGATTATATTTCTGTGCTGCCAGCTCTACATCTTACCTATCGTGCTGATGAATCAACAAATTATCGTGTTGCATTAACAAGAAGCTTTGCGCGTCCAGACTTTGGCTCATTAACTCCGGGGGCAACTTATCTAGAAGCAGACAACAAGCTTGATTCAGGTAACCCTGCGCTAGAGCCAACTTATTCTAACAACCTAGATGTAATGTTAGAGCACTACTTTCATAGAGTAGGTCTTGTGTCTGCGGGTGTGTTTTATAAAGATATTCAAGATCCAATTTTCGAAAAGCGCTCGATTGGAAATTACAACGGTCGTGATGGCGTTAATATTGTTCGCCCAGAAAATGGCGACAGCGCGAGGCTTGCAGGGATAGAGTTTGCGTTTAATCGTGACCTTGGTTTTATTTCTCCACAGTTAGAAAACTTTGGTGTTATGAGCAATGCTACATTTATGGATTCAGAAATGACCATTCCAGAGCGGGCAGGCAAGGTTGCTATCCAAAGGCAAGCAAAAGAATTATATAACTTTACTCTTTACTATGACGATACTGAATTTGCAGCTCGTATCGCTGTGAATCATAAAGGTGCTTATATCGAAGAGCATGGCAAATCAGCAAACAGCGACAGTTATTATGGCGCAAATACTAGTGTTGATTTTACAACTTCTTATCAAATCAACGAACAAGCTTTGGTTTATCTAGAGCTTAATAATCTCACCAATGAAGCACTTGAATACTACATGGGTGAAAAGGGTAGGCCTTTGCAAGTTGAGTACTACGGTATGCGCGCAATGATTGGCTTTAACTACCAGTTCTAACGGTAACTTAAACGCCTAGTTTTTGTTTCTTATATTTCTTAGCTGTTTTGCGAGGTCAGAGATTGGCCTCGTAATTTTCAAGGTTTATTTATGAACTCTTTATCGCTTTGGCAAGTGCCGCCAAAATGGTTAAGGCCAGCTCAAGGGCTCGCTTTTGTTGCTTTTGCTGCCTGTAGTGCGTTTATGACGTATTTCTGTATGTATGCATTTCGAAAGCCCTTTTCGGTTAATAGTTATACCGAGCTGGATCAAGACCACTGGCTCGTCAGTTTCAAAATAGCTTTGATTTTATCGCAAGTATTTGGCTACTTAGTGGCTAAATTTATCGGTGTAAAAGTCATTGCTGAGATGCAGCATGCAAACCGAGCAAAAACCATTCTCTGGATGATAGTGAGTGCCGAACTTGCCTTGATCTTATTTGCTATCTCACCTTCACCACTGAATGTGATTTGGTTATTTTTTAATGGCTTATCGCTTGGCATGATCTGGGGTCTGGTTTTTAGCTACCTAGAAGGGCGTAAAACCACTGAGTTACTTGGTGCAGTGTTAAGTGTAACGTTTATTCTTGCGTCGGGCTTAGTTCGTACTGTGGGTAAATGGCTTATGGTTGAAATACAGGTATCAGAAATGTGGATGCCAGCAGTAACTGGCGCCATTTTCTTACCTCTTTTGGTTATCTCTGTGTTGTGTTTGAACAGTTTACCGGCGCCTACAGCATCGGATGAGCAAGCCAGACAAAAAAGAGCACCAATGAACGGCGCGCAAAGGTGGGTGTTTTTTAAAGAATACGGGGTTGGGATCACCTTACTGGTACTAAGTTTCTTACTCTTCACTGGGTTTCGAGATTTTCGAGATAATTTTTCTTCAGAAATTTGGTATGCACTTGGGTATGGTCAAGAGCCTGCAATTTTTGCTTACGCAGGCGTTCGAGTCGCTTTGATTGTCTTAATAACGTTAGCGGCTTTGGTATTGATTAAAAATAACCGTATCGCATTTTTTGCCAATCATGGTTTTATCTTGCTAGGCACGGCTTTACTGGCAACAAGTACATGGGCGTTTGAGCAGAGTCTGCTGGATGCTAAAGCGTGGATGGTGTTACTTGGCGCAGGGCTTTATATTAGTTACATCCCCTATAATTGCTTTCTATTTGACCGAATGATATCAGCAGTTGGCTCAACCGCGAATGCTGGTTTTTTGCTTTATCTCGCAGACTCAGCAGGTTATGTCGGCTCAGTTGGCATTTTACTCTACAAAACGTTTGCATCACCAGAGTTAAGCTGGTTGAGCTTTTTCATTATGGCTTGTTACTGGGTAGCGGCAATTGCCAGTGCGCTGGTGGTCAGCTCCTTACTGTATTTCAGTATCAAACTCAAACCTTTTAGACCTGGTTACTCTCTACAACCAGCACATCAAAACTAACAAACAGAAACATCAAAATGAAACATATTGAAGCGCTAATTTTAGATTGGGCGGGCACAGTTGTGGATTATGGCTCAATCGCACCCACGAGTATTTTTGTTGAGGCTTTTAAGCAAGGCTTTGATTTTGAGATTAGTCTTGAAGAAGCTCGAGGCCCGATGGGAATGGGGAAATGGGACCATATTCATACTTTATTGAATATAGGCTCTATCCAAGTTCGTTGGCAAAATCAATTCGGTCGTTTGCCTAATAAAGAGGATGTCGACCAAATTTACAATACATTTATGCCCTTACAGCAGGCTAAAGTAGCTGACCGTGCTGCACCAATTGAAGGCGTTCTAGCAGTGATACATCGATTGCAATCCGATAACGTCAAAATAGGCAGTTGCTCAGGGTATCCAAAACCTGTGATGGATGTATTGGTGCCTGCAGCGGCAGAATATGGTTATAAACCTGATTGTGTGGTTGCAAGTGATGAGTGCGAAGCCGGCTCTCGTCCCGGGCCTTGGATGGCATTAGAAAATGTACAAAAACTGGGTATTTCTCGAGTAAGTGCCTGCGTAAAGGTAGATGATTCAGTACATGGTATTAGTGAAGGGTTAAATGCAGGAATGTGGACCGTAGGCATCGCCATTACAGGTAATGCCATTGGCTTGAGCGAGCAGGAGTGGGTAAATGAGAGTGAAGCAACACAGGCGTCGCTTACTCGCAAAGCTTATGCGCAATTGACTTCGGCGGGTGCCCATTATGTTATTGATTCGCTCGCTGATATTGAGCCGATTTTACATGCGATAGAAGCCAGAATAGCAAGAGGAGAAAGACCTTAATGCGCTATGTGCCTTTTTGGTTCGATGAGGTGATGACTGAGGCAGATGAAAAATCTGCCTCACATTTGACTCATGATATAACCACAGATGTATGTATTATTGGTGGAGGTTTTACAGGGCTTTGGACAGCAATTAATCTGAAACTAACAAAGCCTGAACTTGATGTTGTGATTATTGAAAAGGACTTATGCGGACAAGGTGCTTCAGGCAGAAATGGCGGTGCTATGCTCACCTGGTCTACAAAGTTTGGCAGCTTAATTAAGCAAGTCGGTTTAGAGCGGGCGATGAATTTGGTCAAAGTCTCCGAACAAGCAGTACATGACATTAAAGCGTTCGCTGAAAAGTATGGTATTGACTGTGATTGTCGAGTTGATGGTACGTTTTATACGGCATCGAACGCCTCACAGCAAAATGCCTTTGAGCCTGTGCTGGATTTACTTGCTTCACATCAACTTAATGCTTGGCAAAGTGTTACACAAGATAAGCTTGTGATGACGGGGTCAAAAGCGAATTTATCTGCAATATTTTCGCCTCATGCTGGCAGTGTTCAACCAGCCAAATTAGTCCGAGGTATATTTAGAGTAGCCAAGGAACTTGGTGTGAAAGTATATGAACGGACCAAGTATATTCACTATCAGGGCGATGAAACTTTAAATATAAAAACTGACAGAGGCATGATCAAAGCCAATAAAATGGTGTTTGCAGTGAATGCTTGGCTCCCTATGCTTGAGCCACAATTTGCGCGTTCTGTGGTGTTAGTTTCAAGTGATATGGTTATCAGCAAAGCTAACCTAGAAACAATTAAAGCTATGGGGCTAAACCATGGCGCTCCAATTATAGATAGCCGAATTTTCGTAAATTATTATCGAACCACGCCATCAGGCAGACTAATGCTTGGCAAAGGCGGCAACTATTTTAGCTATGCAAATCATGTGTCAAAGAGGTTTGATCAGCCGAGTAGATATTTGGAAATGATGAAGCATTACTGGCAATATTTTTTTAATCATAGCGGCTTAGAAATCGAAAGAAGTTGGACAGGACCCTCTGATAGAAGTGTCAGTGGACTGCCTTTTTTTGGGCAATTAAACACTCAGGAAAACATTTACTATGGCAGCGGATACTCAGGTAATGGCGTCGTGCAGAGTTACCTTGGCGGTAACATTTTGGCGAGTTTAATTTTGAACAAAGCAGATAAGTGGCGAGATTGTGGCTTAGTTAATCAGCCAATTGCACAATTTCCTGTTGAGCCAATTAGAAGCTTAGGGGCATACATGGTGCGAAATGCTATTAGGCGAAAGGAATATGCTGAGGACTTAGGAAAACAAGCTAAACTTTGGGATATTTATCTGAGTAAATATAGTGGAACAGCCGCTAAAGTTGATACGTCAGTTAATAAATAGCAACAATATTCGAGTGTGACAATTATATAGCCTTGTATTTGTAATCTAGATAGGTAAATTAAGAGAGGATTCATATTTCAGTTGTTATAAAGGCAATTTGATTTGAGGTGCATTAGGATATGTATAATTACGCTGTTTTAATATTATTGCTTATTTCGAGCTTTAGTTTAGCTGCAAACAATGATGTTTTGTCTTTGGATAGAGTCGATGTCGGCCAAGTTAAATTTGCTTTTGAAAACGACTCAAATATATACCCAGACGAGAGTGAATTTAACATCGACCATTTTGTTTTGATGAGCAACGACAATGGTGAGCGATGGGGAATTTTAACCATTACCAACCAGTCGAGCGGTCGCAGAGAATTACAAGCAAAACACATCATGGCGTTGTTTGCAGACGGTTCAAGATATTCCCCCATAAACTTTAAACAGCCTTTCAATGGCAATGAAACACAGTCTATTACTTTGAATTTTGGGGAAAACAAGTTTCCGATCTTATCCGTTTACACGAGAAATTAATAATTGACTGTACAGGTCTAAAAATTAGATTTATCGCATAGGCGATAATCTAAATAGTATTTGTCTAGTTCAGGTTTTGCGCCCTGCGTAAGGTAGTTGTACATTAGCTCGGCGCTTTTCTTGCCCATCTCAAAAGGCTTTGGTCCTAGATTCACAGTTGATAGACCGTGCTTAAGTGCATCAAGTTGAATTTGCTCAGTGTCGGCTGAGATCATCACAAAGTTACCGTCGGCTATTTTACCTTTTACTGCTTTCATCGTCTCTATATAGTCAGGGTTAAACTGAGCAAATCCTGCCACAGCCAAGAAGATTGGCGGATTTTTTAGAGGAGAAAAGCGCTCTACTTGTTCCAACGAGGCATGTCTTTTCCCCATGGTATAAAGCGGGCAGCGAGGATGTTCTACCCAACCACTGTTGCCAGATAGACGCTTTTTACTTTGACCAGATAATGCATGACGCACCCCTGGAAGGCGGGCATTCAGATTTGGGGTTGTTTGATGACCAGACTGAAGACAAATACTTTGTTTTTCGTCTGTTTTGTATTTATTTGCAAGCTCTCCCAAGGCGACACCAAAATCAAAATTATTATTACCTATGTATGCAAGTCGGTATTGCTGATGTTTGGGCAATAAATCAGAATCGAATGTGATGACAGGAAAATTTTTCTTTTTTAAGTTCTTGAGGGCATGCGTCACTAAATATTCAGAGTCAGTGGTTGAGACTAAAAAAGCATCTACACTTTGCTCTGCCAATTCACTAATCACTAAAGACTGAGTTCTGACATCTTGATAATCATCAGCGCCATCATAAATATATTTAAGATTATTAACCTTGCTGGCAAAATTTAGGCAGCCTTTGAAAGATTGTTCGTAAAATGAATCATTTTTGGTTTTACCTATTACTGCAATTGTGAATTGATCGTTTTCATGAGCTTGGTTCAAAATGCAATAAAACAAACTGAAAACACAGATAGGTAGGTAAATAAATTGAAAAAAAGAAAATTCTATTAATCAGGATTAAATGATTTAAAAATGACGATAATTAAATAATTATATATAATAAAATCACAAAACTATTAAGGTGGAAGATATTTATTTGTGTAAGCTAATGTTTCTGAATTACTTCACGCTAAGATGTCAGTTTAATTAGTAGAACTTAGACAACAAATTCGCTTTATTCAAATTATCACCAGATTCTGTTTGTCATAAAACTGCAGTAAGCTAGTACTGTTCAGTAAATTAAATAGTTAGTTAAATAAGTTGCTTATGTTGTTGTATCAAATCATCCGAAATCATATTCAAAACTTGGTCAATGAGGGGCGTTTAAAAGCCGGTTCTAAACTTCCTTCGGAGCGCAGTTTGCAAGAGCAGTTCAACTCTACAAGGATCACTGTGAGAGAAGCGTTAGCTAGGTTAGAATCTGAAGGGGTGATCTACAGTCAAAAACGCCGAGGCTGGTTTGTTACCCCTGAAAAGCTAAAATGGCAACCAGCACGCAAAGTGAATTTTAACGCTTTATCTGAATCTCAAGAGTTTAAGCCTTCTACCAAAGTCATCGAACTGATGGCTCCTTCCAATGAGCACAGCATTGCATTTACTCACTTTGATGATAAGCCAATTTACAAACTGACTCGAGCTCGATATTTAGATGGAAGAGGTGTACTAGTTGAAGAGATTCACTGTCTTGCAGCGCGTTTTAATCACTTAGAAAAACAAGTTTTAAATGGATCAATCACTGATGTTATGAAACAGCATTATCAGGTTGATGTTTCTCATGAACAGTGCAACATCAGCGTCACTGTGCTTCCTGATTATGCGGCTGAATTACTTGAAAAAAATAGCGGTACGCCTTGCTTAAAAGTGCAAAGGGCGCGTTATGATTACGAAGATAATTTGGTCGACTTTAACATTGAATTCTGGCTACATGATTGTATTGAAATGGTAGTGGAAGGAAGTTAAAACTTGGAAGACTTTGGATAACGAAAAAAGCAAAAGCGATTGATTATTTATAAATATGCTTTTGCTTTACTTTCCGGAAAATTTTTCAATTAAAGATAATAAAGACTACCAGTATTTCGCTTCATAAACGGCTTGAAGTAAGCTTTCTATATCTTTTTGATACACTTCACCAATGTTGCCTATTCTAAAGCAATCAGCGTCTGACACTTTTCCTGGATAGATAACGTAGCCAAGCGACTTTAGCCTTTCATAAAATTGTTTAAAGTCATATTCAGGTTCGTTAGGTGAATAAAACGAGGTAATTATTGGTGAATGCAACGGAGCAGGCAAAAGTGTCTCAAAGCCAAGCTCTCTCATACCACTGACAAGTAAAGACTGGTTTGATTTATAGCGGCTATACCTTGCATCAATCCCTCCTTCTTGTTCAAGTTCAATCATTGCCTGTGCAAATGCTCTCACTACGTGTGTAGGTGAAGTAAAGCGCCATTTACCACTATTTTGTTCCATAGTTTGCCATTGATCATACAGATCTAAAGATAGAGAGTGTGCATTGCCTTTGCACTGTGAAATCAATGCGCGTTTGCAGATCACAAAACCAAAGCCAGGAACACCTTGAATGCACTTATTCGAAGAGCTAATTAAAACATCAATACCTAGCTTTATCATATCGATGGGTATTCCACCAAAACTACTCATCGCATCTACAATAAAAGTTTTTTTGTAATGGTTCACAAGTTCTGCGACAGTATCTAGTGGGTTAAGCATGCCAGTAGTCGTTTCACAATGAACCATGGCAACATGACTTATATGTGGGTTTTCTTTTAGCGTTTGCTCAATTTGGGCAACGTCAGGATAGTGTGTCTCTGCAAAATCAAGCCTAATGACATTGATTTTGAGATAGTCTGAGATTTGTTTAATACGCGCACCATAAGAACCATTATTTATAACAAGTAAGGTGTCTTTTTTTGAGATAAAAGTACCTAGGGCCGCTTCAACAGAAGCGGTGCCACTGCCTTGCATTAAAGTGGCAGTTAATAGTTCAGTGCTACCGGCAAGCGAACATAATTGGGTTCTAATTTTTTCTACAATCTCAACGTTGTAGTCGTCATCCCAAGTGCACCAATCTTGTAACATGGCTTCTTTTACTGTTTTAGATGTACTGAGAGGGCCGGGGGTAAGTAATAAATAATTATTTTTCATAAAAACTCCAACTGGTCTATACCAGTGATTAGAGCATATGTTTTATGATGTTTTGATGATGTAATTGTGACAGTTTGCGATGCGCTGATTTAAATTAATAGATTAAAAATACCTGTTCATTGTGAAATATAGGGCTAAAATTACAGTAATTGCACAAGTTTAAAAATCACATGCTTAAACGTTTTTTGCATTTAATCTGTTTGTTTGCTTGCGTAACGGCCCAGGCAACAACGTTAAAGTTTTGTTATGAGAGTAAAGAGCTTTTGCCTCATTATCGTGGTGAAGGTGTCTTCACACCTAGCGAAAAACCAGGTGCAGCAATTGAGATTATGCAAAAGCTTGATGAAATGTCCTCAAAAGTACAAATTGAGTTTGTTCGTGAGCCATGGAAGCGTTGTTTAAATGACTTAAAGTTAGGCAAAGTTGATACATTGATTGCTAGGTATTCAGCAAGCAGAGAGGCGTTTGCAAAGTACCCTAAAACCACAAAAAATGAGCTCGATAATGATCGAGCAATTTCAAGCACTGCAACTTGTTTTATCCATAAAAAAAATGTGCCTTTAAAATGGAATGGTCATGAATTATTAGTAGACATGCCACAAGGTATTTCTGTGCCTAGAGGCTATTCACTTGTTGAAGATTTAAAGAAAAAAGGTTTTCAAATCTATGAGACCGTGTCGGTTAAGCAAGCCCACGAGTTACTTTTTAATGGTCGAGTAGGTATTTCACTGAGTGATTGCCAACATAAAAACCTACCAATAAAATTCGTCGAAAATAAAATCCCGATTGTAGAAAATTATGGTTATTTAGTTTTCAGCCACCAGTTTTACTCGCTTTATCCAAATCTATCTGAAGAATTGTGGAACCAGCTAATGAAAATAGATGGCAAAGCTTTTTATGATAAATACTAGAAGTATCTCAATTGATCTTGTCTCACCAAGTGTGCAAGTTTACAAATAGTGATGTATTCATTGTCATCTAAGATAACTGGCGATTCTTCTATAATTTGAAACTTAAAATTTTTTCTATTTTTATTGCATTCAATCCAAAATTCTTGTGTGCCATTATCATAAATGAATATGGTCTGTTTGTTGGTAACATTGATTTTTTCTATGTGGTTGTCGACCATATACTTTATTGATGCGTGAATAAAATCAATGCTCTTTAAGAATTTTTGAGGGTCTTTACGGTAAAACTGTTTTTGTTGCTCGTCTAGCGAGTTTTCTGGGGGAATTGGTAGATTCAAAGTTTCTTTTTCTAAGTACATGTATCGCTCCAAATAGAGTCAATAAGTACGTTTTAAAGGTGTGTTTGGATTGCTGAAAGATATAATTTTTATGATCCAAACTTTGCTTAACAAAGAAAGGTTTTACTTTATTTCTCGTAGAGAGCTTCAATTTATTTGATTTATTATCTTTTAATTAAATTATTCTTCATAAGAGTTTAAATTCTAAATTCAACTTAACTAAGACGCAGAAATTTTTCTATTTTCCAAAATCTACATATTTCTTCTGAAGTCAGATTTAATAAAATTCGATTAATTTTACATTGGATAATGAGTTTTGAACAAATTAAAGATCTGTTGATGAAAATTCACAAACTAATTCGATATTCTAAAGTAATTAACCAAAATATTTGCATTTAATTTTTTTGAGCTTACACTTGTTCGCTCAATGGGCGTACACGTGTAAGCTAAAATGGTTTGGACATGCAAAATATCTCACAATTTATTTCAAACAATTTATTTCATCACAGAGACTTATCAGGTTATTTCGAACCTGTTTTACAAGTATTTAAGCCTGCTTGGAGAAGCGGCTTTTTTAGGGCACAGGTTAAAGGTATTCGAATACTTAGCGAAAATGCGCTTAAAATAACCTTAAAACCTGAGAGGAAATGGCCTCTACACATAGCCGGTCAACACATTTCTTTGACAATAGAGCAACAAGGTCGGCTGATTTCTCGGGTATTCACCATCGCGTCTAGCGCGAAAAAATTAAAAGAAACAGGCTTATTTGATTTGGTGATCCGCACTCATGATGAGGGTAACTTTACTCCGTATCTTGGCGAGTTAGCTATGAATAGTTGGGTCAATATTTCAAACCCAATGGGTGAATTCATATTTGATGAGCAAAGCAATCATACGACACTTTTAGCAGGCGGCTCTGGTATTACCCCATTCATTGCAATGTTGAATGACTTACAGACAAACATGCACCAACACGTCCATTTATTGTATTACGCGAAGCCTAATTCGCATTTACTGGTGGATGTATTAGAGAAGCTTTTAACTAGACTCCCTAATTTTAGCTTTGAATTACTTAATCGTAGTGAACATGGCTCATTTACCAAATATGTTTCAGTAGAGCATACCGATGAACTCCTCGTCTGTGGACCTGAAGAAATGTTCGTTGAAGCTGAGGAGTTTTGTAAGTCACGTCAAATACCCATCAGAGCAGAACACTTTCAAGCAATTAAGCCAACTAAATCATTAAATGAAGCTGCAAGATTCACAGTAAAACTCAATCATGGTGACTTAGAAGTCAGCAACCAAGATTCTTTATTAAGTGAATTTCAATCACAAAATAAGTCTGTGATATATGGCTGTGGTATGGGTATTTGCCATCAATGTCAGTGTGTGAAAAAGAAGGGTATTGTAAAAGATATGCGTGATGGACGCTTATCAGATAACAGCGAAGAGCTGATCCAATTGTGTGTTTCTCAAGCCGTGACAGATTTGGAGTTAGAACTATGAAACAAGTAAATTTTGAACAGTTAGCTTTGCAACTTGATGAAGTAAAACAACAAGCTCAGGCGAAAGTGGGGCAAGATGATGCTAATTACATTCGTAAAGTCATTGTTTGGCAGAGAGTATTTGAGTGGAGCGGCAGAATTTTATTGATGTTAGGATTCTGGCAGCCATTACTGTGGGTCGTGGGGGTCATAAGTCTTGCGGTCGGCAAGATCTTAGACAACATGGAAATTGGTCATAACGTGATGCATGGTCAATATGACTGGATGAACGACAAGTTCATTAATTCTCGCGCCTATGAATGGGATATTGCCTGTGATGGCAGTAGTTGGAACAGGGTACATAACTATGAACATCACACTTATACCAATATCATCGGTAAAGACAGAGATTTTGGTTATGGCCTTTTGAGGTTATCGAATGACTTCAGGTGGCGTGTAAAAAACCTTTGGCAGTTTATTACTTACGTTTTACTGAGTGTGCTTTTTCAGTGGGGCGTGTCTTATCATGAGATGGCGGCTGAGCGGGTTTTCTTTGGTAAAAAGAAAGACAACCGAGATAATAAAGTGTCACATGCAGAGCTTAAAAAGCGCTTCTTTAGCAAAGGGGCTAAGCAACTGGTTAAAGATTATGTTATTTTTCCACTTCTAGCAGGGCCGCTTTTTCTATGGGTTTTTTGTGGTAACTTAATAGCAAATTTATTAAGAAACTTATGGACTTCAACCATTATTTTTTGCGGTCATTTTACGGAGCATGTTCATACTTTCACTGAAGAAGAGTGTAAAAATGAAAGCAAAGGGCAGTGGTATTATCGACAAGCTTTGGGCTCATCAAACCTGAAAGGTCGCACATGGTTTCACATTTTAACAGGGCATTTAAGCTTTCAGATTGAACACCATTTGTTTCCAGACTTACCGGCGAAGCGTTACCCAGAAATAGCCCCGAAAGTACAACAAATCTTTCAGCAGCACGGTATTCACTACAATACGGGTGGATTTTGGCGACAATATGGCTCTGTCTTAAAACGTATTATTCGATATTCATTCCCTTAGAAAAGCGATTCCCTCAGTTTTAAATCTGGCTGAGGGAGGTTTATCCTTAATACTCCACACGCTCAAGGTTATCTGATGGGATCTCTGGAAATTTACCATCTATCCAGTTTTGCTTTGCTTGTTCTATTTTTTCTTTATTAAACGAGACAAAGTTCCAATGAATATAAGGCACATGCTGCCATTTTTCTCCACCCAGTAAAATAACACGGCTGTTTTTAGAAAACTCAATCGTTGTTTCAGTATCATTTAATAATACAAGCTCATAGGGCGAGATAGTCTCTTCGTTGACAATGACTTGACCATATAAAACATAGAGTGCGGTTTCAAAGTCTGGATTGGGTACGTCAATTGTTTTACTTTGAGCACCAATTACATCTAGATAAAACATTTCTGTATAAGTTTTAATTGGTGAGCTTAAGCCATATGCATCACCTGCTATAAGGCGAGTCATAACACCATCTTTAACTATTTGCGGTAGGGCTTCTCGCTTCACATGCGTAAATGAAGGCGCAATATCTTCATGCTGTGCTGGTAAGGCAATCCAAGATTGCAAGCCGTTTAGACTATGGTCGCTTGCTCTTGTTTCGACGCTTTCTCTCTCAGAGTGGGTAATACCTGTGCCAGCTGTCATCCAATTCACATCACCAGGTGCGATTTCTAAGTTATTACCCAATGAATCTTTATGTAAAATTTTACCTTCAACTAAATAAGTCAAAGTAGAAAGACCAATGTGTGGATGCGGTTTAACATCAATTCCCTCACCTTGAGAAAATGAAGTCGGGCCCATGTGGTCGAAAAATATAAATGGTCCAACCATGCGCTTTTTCATGTGGGGAAGTAAACGTTTTACGTTTAGACCACCGATATCATGCTCTTTTGCGGATAATTTTAATGTCATAAGTAGCTCAAATCAGGTGATTAACTATTTACAGCATAGATGCAAAATACCATTTTAATCTATTCAAAAATTTTGATTAGAGTGTTCAAAATTTATAGCTGTTTAACCTTTGCTGCCCAGCTTAGACTGGTGTTAATGGAATGATTTAAGGTAAATACAGATGAAAAATGTTTTAACCTGAGCTTTGGTTAAGAGATTTAGCAGTTTATTGATATTGAATTTGTAAATTTGTTCAACCCTGCAGCCGGAATCTTTTAGGGCTAACAAGGCGAATTAACGAGTCAATAGCTAGTCTATTGCGAGTTAATTCAACGCAGTAAGCATTAAAAATAGCCGCTGGAGATAGATTTATTACCCAAAACTCAGGTTATAAATTAACACATCAATTAATCATGACGCTGGAAATTCTTATATCTTGAGCAATGAGTTTGTCGACAGATTGTCAAAAAAGTTCGAGTTAACAGTTTCACACCGTGACCTAGTTAAAGAGCCGATGGAACACTTGAAGCAAACAGAAATGCTTGCTTGGATGACGCCTGAAGCGCAGAGAAACGATGAACAAAAATCACTGGCTGATTTATCTGATAATTTGATAAAAGAAGTACAACAAAGCGATATACTGGTTATTGGCTTACCTATGTATAACTTTGGTGTGCCTTCACAGTTTAAAGCTTAGATGGATAGAATCGCCAGAGCGGGTGTGACGTTTAAATACACAGAACAAGGCCCTGTTGGCCTGATAGTAAATAAAAAAGTGGTAGTGTTAGCTGCACGTGTCGGAATTTATGCAGGGACTGATAATGACTCACAAACTACACATGTTAAATCGTTTTTTGCGCTTTTAGGGATTACAGACGTTGAGTTCATTTATGCTGAGGGTTTGAATATGCCTAGTAAAGAAGTCAGCATTGCAAATGCAAAAGATAAAATGGAAGCTGTCTTTTCTAGTATGGGCTAAACTGAACGATAGCTGCGAAATTCACTCACAGCTATCGTATTTGAATTAATGAGCAAGTTTCGCATCAGCTTGTGGATTTGCAAGAGCAACAATGATTTTGAATAACAAGAACATCGCATAAAGATTAATAGGATAGTTAACTAATACTTCAGTCCAAAAAACCACCTGTGGGCTATGAATTAAGTTAGTGATTTGGTCAAATATCTCAATGAAAAGGCCTAGAGCCAGTAAAATAAACCCATAATATTCACATAAATGAGTCGTTTCAGTCGCTTCTACTTCATGGCCTGCGATCCAGTTTTGTAAAATATGTCTGCCTTCTAAAAGTACTCCGAATCCGACCAGCAAGATCGCGATACCTTCTTCATCTTCTTTTAGCTGGGCCAAAGTTTCATGGCTAAGTTCGGAAAACATGAGTTCGAGTTCATGGACCATCAACGTACCAATGATGCCAGTAACAATAAGGCTGATAAAAAGCAAAAACAGTCTATTTGCGAGTAGCTTAGTAAATAACATAACATTTTCCAAATTCGAAGATTATCAATAAACTAGCTGAAAAATGTGAAGAGATTATGGTTGCGCTAAAAAGACATGACTAAGAAACTAAACTGAGTGATGAACCAACTTTTATTTAGTGAGTCGTATTTTTAGAAAAGATATTGATAATAATAACACCTAAAATGATCAATGCCATACCTAATAAAGTAGGAATATTAGGCATTTGTTTAAAGAAGATACTTCCCAAAGCTGTAACAAGGACAATGCCTGCCCCAGACCAAACTGCATATGCAACGCCAACAGGCACTTCCTTTACAACTAAAGACAGGTAATAAAAAGCAACACAGTAGGCAATAATACAAATAGCGCTTGCAGTAAGATTGTTAAAACCATCTGATACTTTTGAAGCCAGTGTGCCGATAACTTCTGAAATAATTGCAATACTTAAATATAACCAAGCCATATGAAGTCCAGCTTAAAAGTCGGAATATTACAATTTATTCTCATGGTTTAATAACGAAAAATTAGTATGGTGATTTATTTTTTAGATTTCTCAAGCAAGACTAATAAAACGCCCCCTAAAATAAGAAGGGAAGCTATTATAAGGCGTGTTGATATAGGCTCCGATAAAAACAAAAGACCACCAATAGCAGCGATAACCGGTACTAGTAGCTGAGAGACAGCCGCTTGTATGCCAGTTAACAAAGGCAAAGCCTTATACCAAATTATGTAACCGATACCTGATGTGACAATACCAGATATCATTGCAACGATTAGACCTTTAGTTGTGATACTGCTGAAGTCAACGAATGGCAGTGCTATAAGTGCTAATGGCAGAGCTCTGATGAAATTCATAGAAGTCTCTGCTCTTGGTTGTTTTGCTCCTTTACCTGCAAGTGTATATAAACCCCACGCGACCCCAGATAACGACATAAGAACAAACCCAATGAGAGAGGGAGTTGTCAACGTTGGAAATACCAGATAGATAAACCCGATAAGTGCAGTCAACAAGCCTAACAATGTAAGCGATGAGAAGCGCTCTCCTGATAACTTAGAAATAGTTAACATGCAAAGTTGTACTGAACCAAAAAGTACTAATGCACCTGTGCCAGTATCTAAAGTGACATAGGCAAAAGAAAAACAAATTGCATAGATAAACAGCATAATTGATGACCACCAACTACCATAATTCAGAGGTGACTTATCAGTACGCTTGTTAAAGAAAACCAAAAAATATAAGAATATAGCGGCAGAAATTAGACGGACCACGGTAAATCCTGCGGCATCTATTTGTTTTTCGCCTAATGCAATTCTGCACAATATAGAGTTCCCTGCGAATGCAATAAGCGCAATAAATGTCAGAACGCTTGATTTCAATATTCAGGCCTTTTTCTCATATCCGAGCAGAATAAGACAGTTAATGTATCAAGTTTATTTCGTTGTTTTGTGATTTTTTGAAAAATGATGAATACGACTGTCCTTGTTAGCCATTAAGAAATAAAAATCACAGTTTCTGGTAAGCCTTTCTTCAAGTGAGATTTCACATCTTCAAATTGCTCTGATGGAAATTCTAATGCTGGCACAACACCGGGTTTTATTTGATTATAAGGCAATGAAAAAAAACTGGTTTCTCCACAAGTATCCATTGCAACCTTTCTGATTTGCTGCACAGGTACGCTGTCAGACCCAATATTTAATGCGTTGTCGTTAAAAGTAAGATGATTAATTGGATCTTTTACGATTTGTTGTTTTCGATACTCGGTTATACCATTTTTCGAATTAAACAAAAAAGGAAGCATTGTGATATTTGAGATGGCTGCGAGAGTAACTAACTCAAAATCTAGTACTCCGATTGCTGTTATCAGAAGGTAGCAGGCAATAGAGCCCAGCCAGAGTAAGGTGTATTTATCTATTTTCATCTAATTCTCCTTTTAATGGTTGTGAATTTGTAAGTGCCTGCAAGTGCTTCATTTTACTTTGATAAAATTTTGACACTGTCTATTAGTTTCAGTGATGTACGCTGACTTAGTCTTGAACTCAATAAATTAATCTAGATTTTCAACTTTACGAACAAGTGATTATCGTAAAATGTTCCATCTTTAAATATCGCACTTTTCAAAACTGCTTCTTGGTGGAATCCGGATTTAAGCAACACTTTCTTTGAAGGCATGTTTGGTTCAAATACTGCGGCAAAAATTCTGACAATAGGCGTTGTTCTAAAAACTTCGGCAGTTATTAACTCGATAGCTTGGGACATAATACCTTTTCCCCAATACGCATTATCTAACCAATAACCTAATTCACCTGCGCGCTGGTATTCAAACTCACCAGGGCTTACGCCTATACAGCCAACAAATTTACCTTGATAGCAAACCGCTTTTACTAAACCCTGTTTACTACCTTCGTTGATCCACCAGTGTGCATCCTCTTCTGTGTAAGGAGAAGGTATTTTGCTAAATAAATAGCGAGTTACATCAGGGTGATTTAATACTGATATCAATTGAGTTTTGTCAGAAATAACAAAGTCTCTTAAAGTAATGTCTTGCTGATTAATCATGGTTTAAGTTTAACTGCTGTACCAAAAACCATAATTTCAGAAGAACCATCCATAATGGTACTGGTTGTAAATCTAATACCGACGATGGCGTCAGCACCTTTGTCAGCCGCACTTTGCACTAAACGTTCAATCGCAATGTCTCGCGCTTCACTTAACATTTCGGTGTAGCCTCGGATCTCTCCACCGACAATTCCCTTTAAGCCAGCCATGATGTCACGGCCAATGTGTTTTGCTTGAACGACGTTGCCAGTGACAACACCAACGATACTTTCTATTTCTTTTCCTGGGATGGTTTCAGTGGTCGAAAAAAGCATAAAATACCTAAAGTTAAGATTTTAATTTGTATTAAAAATAAGAACACTTTTTGCTAAAAAAGTAAATTGAGTTACTAAGCTTAATGGCTATCAATAAGAATTTTTTAATCAAAACAATCGGAAAATATGTCAAACCTGAGTTGTGTCTAGAAGATCCCATTTTTGTTTAGTATTTTTCCGCCGGTCAGTAGGGCGTATAAACGCATAGAAAAACTGATCCCTTGCACTGCGTCCCAGTGCTCAACGAGGTCGTTATTTTCGACTTTCCATGTATCAATGATATTGAATCCTTGTTTCAGATTATTGCGATGTTTCGCTTTTAAATTGACATGAGAGTGCAAGATTACATAATTCCCATTTACAAAAATGTTTTTAACATAGTAACTAAGTTCTGGGGCATTTTTTGTCAGTGTTCTGATTGCTGAAATAACACCTTCAATACCATCAGCGATGGTTTGATTATGTTGTTAATAACCACTTTTTCCATAATAGCTAACACTTCATCAAAGTGATGATCATTCATAAGAAGCTGAACAAACTCTACAGCTAGTGATGCTTTTCGATTGTCGTCTTCAGTCCAGTGTGGTTTTACTAATTTATTAAATTGAATTTTAGGCGATGTCATATGAATTTCTCTGTATGTATTTAACTTTCAAAATGCAAGTTAAATTACAATGGAATTTACAAATGAGGAAATAACTTATGAAACGTTCTGACTGTCCAATTTCGAAAGTGCTAGACTTGGTAGGCGATAAATGGAGCTTGTTGATCTTAAGAGACATGCTCTTTTTTGGAAAAGAAATTTATTCAGATTTACAAAATTCTGATGAAAAAATGGCGACTAATATTTTATCCACGCGTTTAGAAAAGCTTGAGCAAGAAGGGCTTATTTCAAAACGTGCTAGTGAGCAAGATAAAAGGAAAAAACTTTATAAATTGACAGAAAAGGGCATTGATATGCTGCCAATACTGTTAGATATGATTGTATGGAGTACCAAATATGCTCCCGACACAGAAGTACCTGAAGGTCTGGTTGAAAAATTAAAACAAGACAGAGAAAGCGTGATTAAACATTTCAGTATAAGAATTGAGTGAAGCTAAAAGAAGGCTTCACTCAATTTAGTTAGTTTATATCAAATCGACCAACAAGCCTGTTAAGGCTATGTGCAAGTTCTACTAACTGAGTTGCTCCAGAAGAGAGGTTATCAGCAGCTTCGCCTACATGCTGAGCTGAATCATTAACCCCAGAAATAGTATGTTTAGTCTCACTTGCTGTATCACCTTGCTGTTTTGCTTGCTCAGCAATTTGCGCAATAAAGTTTTGTACTAAACGAACAGATTCAGCGATTTCGTCAAAACTTTGATGTGCTTGTTCCGAGCATTCAATGGCTTGTTCTGAATCAGCGACACTAGATGTCATTTGTTGTGAAACACTTCTTGTTTGGTCAATCAGTTCGGTTAGTACTTTTTCAATATCTTGTGTCGCATCATGAGAACGTTGGGCTAGTGTTCTAACTTCGTCGGCAACTACCGCAAAACCTCGACCTTGTTCTCCTGCACGGGCGGCTTCGATAGCGGCATTGAGTGCTAATAAATTAGTCTGTTCTGCGATATTTCTGATTACTTCTAGAATATTGGTGATGTTATTTGATTGCTTTTCTAGGTCACTCATAGCACCAGCTGATTCGCCCAAAGAACCATGAAGCTGTGCAACTTGTGAAACCGTTTGCTTAATCAAATCATTACCGTTTTGAGCATGAGAATCAGTCGTTTCGATCGCATTCAACGCATCACCACAGTTTTGGCTAATGGTTATGGCCATGCTTTCTACAGATTCAGTAGTATGTGTTGCTTGCTGCGCTTGGTCTAGTTGCGTTTGGCAGCGTTGTCGAATCTCACTGATACGTGATTTTGAGCTTTGCGCTTCGTCGTTTAAAGTGGCTGCATTGTTCTGAATGTCTTTAACTAATTCATTTATTGAGTTTAAGAACTGGTTGAACCATGAGGCAAGTTCGCTGATTTCATCGTTACCAATCACTTTAAGGCGTTTCGATAAATTACCTTCGCCTTGTGCTATTTCTTTTAAGCCTTCTGATACCATTTCGATTGGGTAGACAATTTTATTAGCTAACACCACTGCAATAATGACAAATACGATTAACATAATCACAGCAATGATACTGATGCTATAAGACATGTTGTAAGCTGATGAAAGAATTTCGTCTTCATCAATGATTGCGACAAACGTCCAATTTAATTCCTCTGAATGATACAACTGAGCAACCATGGTTTTATTACTTGATTCGATATTGATCAAAGGTTGGTTTTTGTTGGTTTTAATTGCATTGAAAATAGGTGAGTTTAATTTGTTAATTGATTTGAAGTTGTTATCAGGGTTTTTAGGGTCTGCTAGGACTGTACCTTGGCCATCCAATAACATTAAGTACCCAGTTCCACCTAAACGAATGTTGCCCACAATATCAGTGAGTGTAGATAAGGTGACATCTAACGACTGTACACCTATCGTTTGCCCGGACTTTTTAATTGCCGTTGCCACACTCACCATAGCCTGTCCTGTTACACCTTGATATGGCTCAGTAACAATGACTTCACTTGGATTTTGCGTAACTTGTTTGTACCAAGGACGTTTACGAGGGTCGTAATTTCCTAAAGGTTCGGCAGGATATTGAATAAAACCACCATATTGGGTGCCTAAATAAACAAATAGGAGTTCTTCATGCGTTTGACCGAACGATTCAAACAATTCAAAAATTTCAGCTTCTTCTTTTCCTGCTGAACGTGGATCCATCATTTTTTCGGCATCTAAGTAAGTAGATGTGTTTTCAGAAACAGAAGTAACAGTGCTACTTTGCGCTAAAAATCGCGCATTATTTTTCATTTGATCAAAAAATAAATTGAAGGTGTTTTCGACTTGTCGTATCTCACTGTTTGAGCTATCGATGAAGCGCTCTAAAGATTCGGTATTGGTTTGCGAAATGCTTACAATTGAAATTGCTAAGATAGGGACAATCACGGTTAATACAAAACTGGTAATCAACTTTTGGCGCATTCTCATAAATATCACCTCCCGGGTTATTATTTTTATTGTAGATGATTTATTTGAATACTATGGGGAATTAGGGGTATTTGGCAACAGTTAACGATTATTTAACTATTTTTTTGTCACTTATTCCATTTTGTTTAGGTGTGATTGAATTATTACACATAAAAATATAAGAGAAATGTAATTTTTTTGTAAATTAATTCATTTAGGGTGTGGCTCCAATTTTGATACAGCAAAGTGGATAAACAGTTTGCAAGTGAAAAGAGCCAATCGACACCTTTTTATTATTCTGCATTTAATCGTTCTGATTTCCGTAACACTCTCTTTGACAACAGGTTTGAGAGTCAGTTTGTTACAGTATGATCACTTTTCATTTCTAGCTCCTATTTTGCCGCAAGGTAAAATGCACACAGTTCACTATTATTCTGGCGTTACACTTGCTTTAGCGAGTGCCTGTTTTATTCTTTACCGTTTAAGGTTTGAACATAAAACAACAAATAATAAGTATCACCGATCAGTAAATTGGTTTGGCTATATCGTTCTTCTTTTTTGTTTAATCTCGGGATTTACCCGATGGTTAGACTTAGCCAATGTATGGCTTTCAACCGTTCATTACTTGAGTGCTTTAGCGATCATATTCTTCTTGATATTGCATAGTTACGTATACTTCTTAACACTAGGCAAAAAATTAGTAGGTAAACTCTTCCAAATAAAAGCGATTGTGAGACTTAAATGGCATCTCATTAGTTTTTGCTTGCTGGCAGGTATTGGCGTATTTATTTTTGATCAGAATAAATCTCTAAGCTTCCAGGTGTTACCACTTGAACATTCAGACTTTATTGCAATCGATGGGCAAGATTCAGAGCCTTTTTGGCAAAACATCAAATGGAAAACAATTAACACCTACGGCGGGGCAAACTTTAATAACGGGCATACACCCGTAGAAATAAAGATTGCCAGCAACGATGTCGAGAGCTACTTCTTATTTCGTTGGCAAGATGAGACTAAAAGCCTAACCCACCTGCCATTGGTTAAATTAAATCAACAGTGGCAAGTTAAGCAGCAAGGATTCCATACATTCAATGAAACTCGCTATTACGAAGATAAATTTGCAGTTTTGCTTAGTCAGAGTTGTGACCATGGCGGTGACGGCACGGCTCATTTAGGAAAGTCACCTATCAAAGGCAAGCCGGCTAATTGGCATGGCAAAGGCTACCATGGTGCGCTCGATGGCAGAGTGCGTGACCTTTGGCATTGGAAAGCTCTTCGCACTAATGACATGGTACAAATGGATGACAATGTAATAGCGAAGCCCAAAATAGCAAAACCCGGAGATAGGCGGTACACAGCAGGTTACTTTGCGGATGGTAAAGAAAGTGGCGCCTATGTAATGAATTGGCTTTGGTATGGCAAAGACAAAGTCACCCCTAAGCGTTTGCCTTTACCTGAATATCAGCAAATGTACCAAGGAGCAGATAAAGATCTTGAGCAAGCCGTTATGCCCTGGTTTTCAAGTATCCCTTATGCGGCATTACTCGATTCTTACCCTGAAGGCACTTTATTAAGTTCAGTGCTTTACCGCTCGAACCGCTTTGAAGGAGATAGAGGTGATGTGACAGCTAAAGGTCATTGGCAAGATGGATATTGGACTTTAGAAGTCGCGAGAAGGAACAAAACAGGTTCTGAATATGACGTGGTTTTAGAGCAGGGCGTTTGTTTGTGGGTTGCCGCTTTTGACCATGCGCAAATCGCACACACTCGTCACCAGAGGCCATTGAAATTGAATTACTCGGCGCTTAGGCAAAAAGGAAAGTTATGATGCTTAAACGATTATTACTTTCTATCTGTTTTTTTATGGTTTGCTTAGCTGCTGGGCATTTAATTCAGCGTGAGCCGAGTATACCCCTAGAAAATAGATTTTATAAAGTCAGTAATGACGGTCAGTTGATAACTGCATGGAAGGGGCCTTGGGCCTGTGTTTATGATGAAAAAGAAAATCTGTTATGGGAAGTGAAGCGTGACGATGAATCCATTCATGATGGTTACTGGAGTTATTCGTGGTTCGACGACCAAATTGGCGTAAAAAATAGCGGCGATTGTTATTTTGAGTCTGAACGATGTGATACTCAAGACTTGGTTCGTAAAACCAATCAACACGGGCTTTGCCAAGTAACAGGCTGGCGCTTACCGACAAAACAAGAAGTAGAAGCAATTTTACAAACTCAAGATAAACCTCAGCAAGCAATGCTTTCTACTGATTATTTTCGCCATATAAAAGCGGGCGATTATTGGACACAAGACGCAGAGCAACCTTTAGAAGGGCATTATCGCCATCTAGAGAAAGGAGCGATTGCAGTCGATTTTTATCAAGGGCGTTTTCATACTCTTCCCTACAGAAATGCTGCATTTGTGATGTTAGTCACTTCCGAATTACCCAATTCGATTAAGGAGGCTAATGCACAATAAACCTGTCAATATACCAACCCTTAAAAGAGATCATTTAATTAAGAGGATTGGTATAAGACGATTTTTAACAGCAATATCAATACTAAGGAACAACTATGAAAAATTATAGCAAGGTCGCTATATCATTTGCTTTGCTTGGTGCGTTTAACGTGCAAGCAGGTAGTAAATATCATCGTCTCATTTGGGATAACGCCCCACAAAGTCAAGCGACTATCGGCTTCACACCTGATGGCAGCACAAATCATTATGTCAAATATGGTGTGTCGACAGATGAGTCGTTATGGCAAAGAAAGAACGTGACAGCTAGCCATAGCTTTGATGGTTCTTTACAAAGTAAATTTGTAAAGCTCACAGGGCTATCAGCGAATAAAGCCGTGTATTATCGCGTCTGTGATGATTCGGGCTGCGGTCAACGTCTATGGTTCAAAACAGCCCCCAATGACAACTCCCCCTTTGTCGCAATTGCTGGTGGAGATACACGTACTGGGTGGACGAATCGACAAAATGGCAATAAGTTAGTCGCCAAGATCCGTCCTCTGTTTATCATGCATGGCGGCGATTATACTAATGCTAACACCGCTTCTGAAATGAGCAGTTACCTCAATGATTGGCAACTTACTTTCTCTTCAGATAGCATCGACGGGCTGAGTTACAAACGGATCTACCCGTTTGTTGCCACACATGGTAATCATGAAGATGATAACTACAAAACACTGTGCCAGGTGTTTGGTGTGGATTACGACAACAATAATGTGTGTGATGCGAAAGATACCTATGGTGCATTTAACGTTTCGCCATTATTACGTGTCTATACGTTAAATTCTCAATATAAGAACTCGGGTTGGTCGAGTTATGCAACGGCAATGAATAATTGGCTGCAACAAGATCTGCAAAGCTCTGGTGGCTCAGCAAGTTGGCGTGTAGCACAATACCATAAGCCAATGTTCCCGCATTATTCAGGTAAATCAGACAACACCATTTTGCATACTTGGTGGGCAAATCATTTCTATAACCATAAAATGAATTTGGTGGTTGAATCTGATACGCACATCAACAAAGTGACACAAGCACTGAAACCAAGTGGTAACAATTTTACGAGTACAACCAGTGGCGGTACTGTGTTTGTAGGGGAAGGAAGTTGGGGGGCGCCTGCCCGTAGTGCTAACGATCCTAAATCTTGGACGATTGATCTTGCCAGTATTCAACAATTCAAAGTGCTGACGGTATCAAGTGATAAGCTTGATGTGAGAACTGCACAATTTAACTCTACTGCAAACACACTTTCCAAAGCTGATCGCGATGCAAATCCAACCTTGCTACCTAATAATGTTAATTGGTGGTATGCCTCAGGGGCAGGAGATGTACTTAACTTAGTTAAAGCGACAAACGGATTAACTAAAGTTGATATTGGTGTGATTGATCCACCTGTGGGTGATACGGAGTTAACAAATGGTGTTGCTGCAACAAATATCAGCGGTAGCAAATCGCAAGAGCTCGGTTTTTATATTGACGTGCCTGCTGGTCAAAGTGCTTTATTAGTCGAAATGTCTGAGGGCACTGGTGATGCCGATATGTATGTGCGTTATGGCAGCAAACCAACGTCAAGTACATACGACTGCCGTCCTTATAAAAATGGTAATAATGAAACTTGTAGTATCGATGCTGTGAAAACGGGTAAATACTATGTGGTCGTCAAAGGCTACAGCGCATTTAGCGGTGTGAGCATAAAAGCGACCTATAGCAATAATGGCGGTGGAGGTAATGGCGGGTCTGATACCTTTACAAACCTGTCTGCGAGTACAGATAAATGGCAATATCGAAGCGCCACTTTACCCAGTGGTGTAAGCAAAATGACGGTCACTATTTCTGGTGGCACGGGCGATGCGGACTTATATGTTAAAAGTGGTTCTGCACCCAATAGTTCCAGTTATGAATGTCGTCCTTATAAAGACGGCAACAGTGAGACATGCACGCTTACAAACCCAAAAGCAGGCGAGTGGCACTTTGGCGTAAAAGCCTATAAAGCCTATTCGGGTGTGACGTTAAGTTATAGTTATGAATAAATTTGCGTGATAAGTGAAAAAGCCTAGCTTCGCTTGGCTTTTTTGTTTGACCTGTCTACTACTTTACACTTTATGCTTTCATCATCGAAACAAGCTAATACTTAATTACGCTTTAATTTATACACTCAGAATGGGCTTATATGTTTTTAATCTCCGAACTTGCAAAACGTGTAGGTGTATCAAGAACGACCTTGTTGTACTTCGAGAAATTAGGTGTCATTAGAGGTCAACGTTTAGACAATGGTTATCGGGTTTACACCGAATTGGATGATCAGCGTTTAACTTTAACCATGCAGTTACAAGCTGGTGGATTATCACTTAAAGGTTGTATTGCCTGTCTGAATGGCAAAATAGATAAAGGTATTTTAAGTGAAAGACTGTGCTTGTTAAATGAAGAAATAGTGCAAAAACAGAAAGCGAGAAAATTACTTTCTGGTTTATTGGGGGAAAGTTCTAATCGTGATTTTCATGCGTAATTAAAAGAACTTGTGCCACAAGCGCACTATGAATGGTTATTACAGCAGGGCTTCACTGAAAAAGAAGCGCAAAGAATAAGGTGGTTATCAAAAGATATGAATACACACGATCAATATATGCAAGACTTTCTAACCGTTTTTTAACCTTTGACGCGTTGGGGGCCCGGAGTCGACAGTGAGACCTTCAAAGCGACTTCACATATTCCGAGTAAAGCTTATAACATTTTAGAAATAGGTAGTGGTAAAGGTTTATCAACTTGTTTATTGGCAGAACAGTCTAACGCTCAGATCACAGCCATCGATAATGAACCAATTGAGGTAACAAACTTAGCAGAGTTGATTGAAAGCAAGGGTTACGCTGAACAAGTTACTCCAATGTGTGCGAGCATGTCTGAACTGCCATTTCAGGCACATAGTTTTGATGCCATTTTAGCCGAAAGTTGTGTTTATATTATGGGTTTTGAAGAAGCTCTAAAGCACTGGCAAACTGTGCTCAAGGCAGATGGTTTGATTATTGTCAGTGATTTAATTTGGCTAACTTCGAAGCCAAATGAAAAGTATCAATCATTTTGGTCGACTGAATATCCAGCAATGACAAACGTTGATACGCGTTTGGTGCAAGCTAAAAAGCTGGGTTTTGAGGTGTTAGATGACTTCACAATTAGTGACAAAGCTTGGCAAAACTATTTGCAGCCCTTGCAAGCAAGGGTGAATGCGCTAAAAGCCAGTATGCCAGAGTCACAAGCAATCAAAGATATTCAAAGAGAGCTCGATATTTATCAATCACATTATGGGTCGCAGTTTGGTTATCATTTCTTTGTGCTAAGAAGAAAAGAGTTATAAAGTTAAGCATAAATAGTTAGTTAGGATGTTCGTTATGTACCAACAAGTACTCGATTTTTGGTTTAATGAAATCTCGCCAAAGATGTGGTGGCAAAAAGATTTAGCGTTTGATACTGAAATTGTTCGACGCTTTGGCGTATTACATCAACAAGCGATTCACGGAGAGTTGTTTGAATGGCGAGAGAATGCAGAGTCTAGCCTTGCAGAAGTGATTGTACTCGATCAATTTTCCAGGAATATACATCGAGATACGCCACAAGCTTTTGCTGCAGATCCGCTCGCCTTGGCACTTGCTCAGCAAGCCATTAAAAATGGTTTTGATAAATTAGTTGAGGTTGAGAAACGTAGCTTCTTTTACCTGCCATTCATGCACAGTGAGTCAAAACGTATTCATGAAGAAGCAGTTAAGCTCTATACAGCACATGGCAACGAAAATAACCTAGAATTCGAGCTTAAACATAAAGTGATCATAGACAGATTTAGCCGTTATCCACATCGTAATGAAATTTTAGGCAGAGAATCTACCCAAGAAGAAATCGCTTTTTTGAGTGAGCCAGACTCGAGCTTTTAGGCTTTTATAAACTAACTCACAAATCGCGTGTTAATCGCGCTTTTCTTTTTTTAGCTAAACAGGCTAGGTGAGATAACATCTCTTACTAAATTTATAGATGAAATAATAAGGACTATTCATGCCTCACTTTATATTAGATTGTTCAAACTCTATCCTTGATAATTATACAGAAGAAGATTTGATGGCAAGCATTCATCACGCAGCGAATTCTTCTGACTTATTTGTTGAAAATGAAATTAAGGTAAGGATTAATCCTTATCAAAAATACTTAGTTGGTAATAAAAGTGCTGATTTCATTCATGTATTTGCACACATCATGCAGGGAAGAACTACCGAACAAAAAGCTATGCTTTCTAAGATTATTGTTTCTAAACTTGCTGCACTATTTCCAAATATTGAGAATATCGCGATTAACGTCAGTGATTTTGAGAAAGCAACTTATTGTAATCTTGAGAAGTTATAGATTTTAAGCTTTGAACTTCTCAAGTAATCTATGCATTGCAAACCCTAGCGATGCTTATATTGCGTTTTACAATATCCGCGTGAGATGTCAGGGTTGCGTAACTTAAGATGTTTAGTTTCACGACCCGCCATACGTTTACGCCACATTTTGAAGCTGCTGGCTTTCATTTCTTTCCGCATTAAATTAACGACTTGCGTTTCATTTAAACCATATAAGGTATTAATTGCTTCAAATGGTGTTCTATCTTCCCACGCCATCTCGATTATGCGTGAAACTTCATGCTCTAATAAATCCATACTTTTTTTAAATTCTATGAAAATAACTTTTGTTTCTACGGAAAATCCTCAATTTCAGATTCATTAATTTTTCTATTTTTATGAGTCAGTTGCATCCAAGTATCTTCAATAAACTTTCAAGTTCCAGACATAAAACGTGAATAATTGTAAATGAGATATTGCAATTGTATATATTTCGATCTAATACTCTAATTGAGTCTGGACAGATGTCATACCAGATTTCGCACGGGAAAACTTATTTCGGGTAATCGAAATAAGGCTATTTTTGCAAGAAACTTGGAGGTTGCAATGGGCAATCTGAACACAATGAAAATAACAAGCTTAGTTTTTGCAGTATGGGCTTTAACACTATCTAATGTTGCAAGTGCAACTAGTTATAAAACCGTTTTAATTCATGGTTTTCAACCACAACAGCTGTTGTTCGGCTCGGCAAATACAGTTATCAATGATGGCGAAAGCTATTGGGCTGATTATTGGGGCGCTTTGGCTGATGAAAGAATAGATTGGCCTTCGTTTGAACGCGTTAAAGGTAAAATCGCAACAGACTACGTTTGGCCAAAACTAAAGTCGATGAGTGAACGTGGCGTATGCGATCAAGGTTGTGTACTTGTTACACACTCAACAGGTGATTTGGTCGCACGCTATATAATTGATAACCAAGCAAACTGGTTAAGTTCAGCTGGACTTAAGCCGCTCAATATCATTGCAACATTTGATATTGCAGGTGCTGGTGGCGGCAGTGAATTAGCTGATTTGGCAGTGAATGTGACTCAAGGTGCAACATCTTGGAACCCCCTGATAGAAGCTGCTTTGTATGCTTGGTTGGGCGGCCCATTAACCGATAAATTAGGTGTTTTGAACGACCTTAAAGTAAATAACGCGCGTCAATTGGCTGCGCTACCGAGTGATCGAGCACCAAGACTTAGATTCGTAGGTGAGGGCGATCTATTCCTCGGTGCGACAAAGTTATTTTTAAAAGGCAAAGATGATAGCGTAGTAGCTTCGCATTCAAGCTGTGGAGCTAGCAAAGCTGGTGACTTCGGTAGCTGCTCTTCAAGCATTGCTTTTAATGGCAAAATTTCATCACAAGGTGATGCAGTGACAAGCTTTATGCCAAATCACTATCCAATGTTGATGTCTGATAACTATGATCATTTATCTATCATTCTGAACAAGCAAAGAGGAAAGGTGACAGCGGCAAATGACGCTTTAAGATTGGATAATGGCGATACAATCTCATTTTCTACTTATCAGCAAGATTATGGGTTTTGGATCTTTAAAACACATTACAAATATGTGAGTCAATCTGACTCTCAAAGTATGTCTAAATTGATTTACAACACGTTATAAATTTTAAAATTGAGTAATGTTATTAAGGCCGTATAAATTTACGGCCTTATATGGTCAACACTATGCAAAAGAATAAAATCGTCGTTGGACTCGTTGCTATTAGCTGTATAAGCATTTGGTATTTTTTAGGTTCAAAACAAAACATTGTAAATCAATCACATAAATCGATAAAGGCAGCAAATGTAATCAACCAAGTTGATGAAATGGAATCTTCGCAAGAAACCATTCCAGAGACTAACAAGCCTATGCCTACCAGCTTTGATCAGTCAGTTGCTGAATCTGCTAAAATTATCGCAATTAAATACGAGCAAACGATAAAATTTCCGCCTTATTCTCAGCCGCTTTCCTTAAATGACTTTAGTCTGTTAAATCCAAATTATTTCGAGCCAGTGACTATGGTCACGCAAGATAATAATGCCAAAATATCCATGGTGCTTGAGAAATATCATTTTGTTGCACCTGAGGTTATTAAGGTTCTTATCAAAGGTAGCAATATATATGGTGTGAAGTTGAAGGTGCAGGATGCTGACACGCGTAAGACCTTGTCTAACCATACGATGCAATCTTCAGAAGATGGATACTTAGCTCAAATTAAAGGGAATAGTGACTACCCAGCAAACTTGCAGATCACCGCATTAGTTAATGTAAATGGTGATGAAATCCCCCTTGTTGCTCAAATTAATTACAACCAAAAAAGTGCGGCAATTATAGGTGGATCAAAACCATTTGTTGAAAACGCTGACCTAGTTTTCCCTATAGATATTAAGGTTGAGAGAGCAGGCCTTTACAGAGTGAGAGCAAATTTATTTTCAGGTGGGCAACCTATCGCCTCTTTAGTTTCTGAAGCTAAATTAGAAGTAGGACAAAAACAGGCTTTGTTGCGAGCACATCAAAGTGTACTGCCAAACACAAGTGAATTTGAGCTGGCCACTTTTACTATTGAGAAGCGCTCTACACACCCCGCAGAGCTATCTCGATTTGGTAACTCTGAGATTGAAAAATTGGTATTCGATGATGTTGACCTGTCAGGTATAAACAAAACGCACTACCAACCTAATGAAAACGAAAGAAAGCGTTTGATGTTTTTGAAAGGCATGGCAAATCAGGATTAACCAGTTTACCCGTAATCAAAACTTAATTGTTAACTAAATAACTCATAATAATGGCATCAATCTTAGGTTGTGACTCGTTTATTGCTCCATTAATTATTTTAACTTCGTATGGTGTGAAAGATTTATGGCTAAGTAGAAGGTGGACGGGGTTATCATGCACTATGTAAGGCCATATTTTAATGTTGTCGTGGCCGAGTGTTGTCTTATAGTAATACGCACTGATAGTGTCATCAATAATAAAATCGACGCGGTTTTTAACCAGCATTGAGATGCGGCTGTTAGCACTTGCCAAGCTCACAAACTGCTCTTTGAATTTTTTGTGTTCGAGTAGTTTTTTTAATTCCTTTCCATAGTAAGACCCGATGCTTAAACCAATGGTATGATCTTTTCTGAGAATTTCCTTGAGGTTTTGTATAGGCCTTGGTTTAAACAGAGATATTAATCTCATTTTCTCATCTCGATAGCTTTCTGAGAAAACCCCATACTTTTGTCTTTCGATTGTAAAGCTAGTCATGGTGGAAACATCAATGATACCTTTGCCCATTTCTTCAAAAGTTCTTGCACTGGAGGGAAGTCGCACAAATTTGTAGCATAAACCGGCTTGATCAAATATTGCTTTTACAATCTCAACATCAAGACCTGTTGCTCCAGTACTATCGAAAACGGTTAGAGGAGGCCAGCTAGCTACTACACCAATCTTTTTACAGTTTTGTGCAAGAATAGTCTGTGAAAAAATCAGGCAAGCAAAAGAAAGTAGAAACGTAATTCGCCTCATTGAGAACACCATCATCAACTTTTATTTAAGCATAGAGCAAAAAACATCGAGCGATAGTTGAAAACTTATTATTTTAGCTTCTAATCTTTTGTTTTTTACATATATTTTCATACCTAAAAAAGGTCTTTCTCATTGGTTTTAGATATAATTAACTCATAAGTCTCTATTTATATTGCTAATAATTTTATTGCTAAATTTTTAATCATTAATAACTGAGAGAAATATGAAATTAAAAACACTATGTGCAATGGGTATCATCACATCTACTTCATCTGCTGTCATGGCAGATGTATCAGATAAAGTAATCGCAGAGCAGCGAGCTAACCTTGCTAAAAATACAGAGGGTAAAGGTTTTGGCCCGCAATCTCCGCGCGATATTGATACTTTAGAGGGAGAAAACAACATCGCTTTTAATACTGCGCCTTCTCATAAAGAAATGAACTTGTGTAACATCCACTTCCATAAAAATGCTGAGCATAAAGGCGGCGAATTCACTAGATATGCTGGCAATGGAAATGGCAAAGGTTTTGAAACTGGATTTGTTTATAACGGTGAACTTTCAAAGAAAGAGCTAAAAGCAGTTAAAGGTCAAATTTGTCCTTCTAAAACGGGCGGTCTATTCCCGGGCGACACCATTGAACTTCATTACGTTCATACAACAGCACAAGTAAAACCAGGTCCAACACTGGGTGCTTGTTTAAGTGACTCAATTGCTAACCCGCAATTACGTGTAGAAGCGCAAGTTTATGTGCTTGTAAACGACAAAAATGCGTTAGATTTTGCTGCTCTAACAAAGTTTAGTAAGCAAAATGGCTACTACCAAGCGCTGAATATTCCTAACTATACAGGTGCGCCAGTACAATATGCGGGTTCAACAACGGGTCCAAGCTACAATGAGCAAGGTTCGCCGTTACAAGTGAGTTGGAGCGTTCGCCCACGTGTTGCTAAGGTAAATATCGAGACAGTCGGTGAGTGGTGTAAACACAACGTTTTCAACGAAGACCACGCTCATGGTGTGCGTAACCTAGTTGTTAATTCTGCGCTTATTTCAGACATTGAATAAGACAGACTGAGAAGTAGTATAAAAAGGAGTACTAGCTAGTACTCCTTTTTTAATGTTATTGACGGTTATCTCAACGCATTAATACGTTGTTCAAGTGGCGGGTGAGAAGAAAACATATCAGCAATGCTCTTACCAGATGCAATACCAAACGCCATCATTGAGCCTTCAAGCTGTGATTCATGGTTGGTACGCAGGCGCTCGAGTGCTGCTCGCATTTTATGTGCACCAACTAATTGCGCTGCACCACTGTCTGCAGCAAATTCTCGTTTACGACTAAAGTAGGCCACTACGACTGAAGCTAAAATGCCAAAGATGATTTGGAAAATCATATCAAAAATGAAATAAGTCCAACTACCACCACTGTTTTCACCTTCTTCATCGCTGTTTAAGAAGTTATCAACGATACCTGCAAGTACCTTAGAGATGAAGATAACAAATGTATTTACAACACCTTGTATCAAAGTCAGGGTAACCATATCGCCATTTGCAACGTGAGACACTTCATGTGCTAGAACGGCTTCAGCTTCGTCACGTGTCATATTGTGCATGAGTCCTGTGCTAACAGCAACAAGACTATTGTTCTTACTCGGACCAGTTGCGAACGCATTCATTTCTGGGCTATCGTAAATTGCCACTTCAGGCATATTAATACCTACTTGCTCAGCTTGACGCGCAACCGTTGTCATTAACCAATGTTCAGTTTCATTTCTAGGTTGCTCAATGACATAAGCTCCAGTGGACTTCTTGGCCATCCATTTCGACATAAATAGTGAAATAAACGCGCCACCAAAACCAAACACCGTAGATATCATTAAAATCCCACCGAGACTTCGGTTGCTAATACCAAAGACACTCATTAGGATGGATAAGACAACACCTAAAACGATCATCACCGCTAGGTTTGTAATCAAAAACAACACGACTCGTTTCATAAGACCCCTCAAAAATAAAGCCAATCAGTAATTTGTACGATTATTTGTTTAAAAGTTCAATATTCATCAATATATGGGCGAAATGTTTCGTTTAAATAGTTTCAAACAAAAATTTGGTTTTGTTAATAACTAAATACGTTAATTTTGTGGTTTGGGTTTTAAATAGTACTGCGTTGAATCAGCTAGGATAAAATCCTAGCTGCTTGTGGTGATGTGAAGGATAGTTACAGTCGTTTCATAAGTTGGTTGACTTTTGCGATAACAGGCCAAGCTGATGACTCATAATTACCCAACACAACTAAGATATAGCCTTTTTCTTGATAAATATTTAAACGTGCAGTCATACCTAGGTGTTGGCCGTTATGACCAATAATGGTATTTTCTTCGTCGCCTCTTATTGAAAAGCCATACCCCCAGTTATTTGCGTTAAGCTCAGGTTTTGCACTTAGTGCTTGTTGAGCGAGAGGTTTGCCTATCAATTTGCCATTTTGCAGTGCAATCGCAAACTTATGGAGATCTGACACTGTAGAGTAACCCCCACCAGCAGGACCACCTTTTACAGATTGAAACATTAAATTCTCGGTTATTTGGCCGGTTTCTACTGAAAACCAATAGTTCCTTGCCGTGTTCTTGACGGGCACGTCTAAATCAAAACTGCCGCTATTACGCATATCTGCTTTGGCATAAACGTATTTGTTAATGTAGTCGAAATAGCTTTCACCGGTCACATTTTCGATGATTTTCCCAAGCAGCATCATACCGTTATTGCTGTACCTCCATCTTGAACCAGGTTCAAAGGTCGTATCGATGGAAGCAAGTAGGGGGGTTATATCTTTTAATGATCGGACTTTATTTTGAATTGCATTAAAGCCTTCTCCGTTACCGATCCCCGATGTATGACTCAGCAAATGTTTAATTTTAATTTTTGAGAAATCTCCTTCACCTAAAAGGGTTGGGTCAATATACTTTGTCATAGAGTCGTCTAGTGACATTTTACCTTGTTCAGCTAGCTGCAAAATAGCAGTACTGGTAAACATCTTATTCATCGAACCAATTTGGAATTTCGTATTTAAATTATTAGGCACATCGTAACGTCTTGAAGCTAATCCGTGTGCAGCAGAGAAGAGCACTTTGTCACCTTTAGCGAGTAAAATAGCGCCAGAAAACGCGCCGTTATTCGCCAATCTGGTACTGTAGCTTTTTACTTCTTCGACAAATCTATCATCCGATAATTTAGAAAGATGAGAGGTGTCTTTTGGGTTTTCCCCAATATACCAATCTGTTATAGCACGCTGTTGCTCATTATTGAAATAGATTACCATGCGGTATTGCATATCAATGTTTTTAGAATAAAGCGTACTAATATGTTGTAAGCCGTTGTCTGTTTTTTCCAATTTAGAATCTATGACTTCTAAATTACCAAGGTAAAGTGCTTTATTCATTGAGTAGCCAACATATCTGTCTTTGCCCGTACCTTCCCAGCGTGAAAGCGCATCTTTTGAGAAATGAGAAACAACGAAGTTTTCTATTTTAGACAGGTTTTGACTATTCAGTACGGTTAAAAAAGTATCTGCCACTTTATTGTGATTAAGGGTATTTTCTGCAGCAACTGAGGCGCTGCTAACAACTGCTAACAGAGAAAGTGCAATAAAAGATCGCTTCATGTTGTATTCCTTTTGTATTTAATTGATTAATATGGCTGTCTGCCTTGGTGACTGTTTTACTTTTTTATTTGCAAGCAGGCGATGATGAAGCCATTAAGAACAGATTAAAAAAGGCTTAAGGAAAATATAACTAATAATTACAAAGAGATAAGATTGGATTCGTCATATAAAAATTTACCAGAAAAAATTTCTATCAATGAATTTAGAGTTGATTTTGGCACCGGACAGATTTCGACAGATACAAAAATAGAAGTAATAGAGCCAAAAGTAATGGATTTGCTAAGGGTACTCTGTGGTGCACCTAAACAGGTTCATAGCGCCGAAGTTTTATTTGAAAAAGTTTGGCCCAGATCTATTTACAGCCCTAACTCAGTTAGAAGAAATATAGCTTTACTGAGACAAGCATTATCCGATGAAGATAAAACGCTAATTAAAACCCACCCCAAAAGAGGATATAGTTTAGAAGCCTCGATTAAATTGATTGATAGTGCTAATGAAAAAACACAGCAGCAAGACTCAAGTTTAGAAGCTGAAAAGCCTGTATTACTTCAAAAAAAGTCATTACACCTTGCTCTCATATTTTTAATCGTATGTATTGTTGCGGTTTCTAGTGTAGGTTTATTCAAACCTCAAAAGTCAAATATCCAGCTTTTAAACCTGAGTCCCATAACGTCTAGCAATGATAAAGAACGTTATATGCAGGTTAGTCCAAATGGTCGATATATGGCTTATATTCAGAGTGGTTCTAGTAAGCGTCGATTACTATTGAAAAACCTTGTAACACAAAAGGAGTGGCCTTTAAGTCAAAAGGCTAAAGCTTATACATATCTTGCATGGGATGTTCATTTAAATAGTATTGTCTATTCCTCAAAAGAACAAAATAGCATCTCCTTTAGTCGTATTTTACTTGATGCACAACGAAAACCAGTTTCGGAGCAAATATTATTTCAGCGCCAAGATATCACTTGGAATAGTGTGTTTTTTATTGATGATAAACAGAACCTTTATTATCTGGCTAATAAAAACAGTTCTGAGCACAGTCGTAATGTGAGCTTATATAAACACAATTTAAATACGGGACTTTCAGAGGTACTCTTAGAGCCGAATGATGATTATAAGCCATATAAAATTTCCCTTTCTCAATCACAGTCTCGTCTTGCCATATTAGGATTTAATAAGGCTGGCATTTCTGAAGTGAAGAGCTTAGAGCTGAACTCTATGCGCATAACGACCATTGCTGAGGTTGATCACAACTGGCATTTTTTATCCTGGTTTGAGAACGAAAATGCTCTGCTTTTAAGTAATGGAAGTCAGCTGAAACAATTAAATTTGTCAGGTGACATAACAACACTTGACTATAAGAGTTATAACTTCCTTGTTTACCCTCAAATCGTTAAAAGTAAGTTATATTTTATTGAGGCAAAATCAGATCAAGACATTCTTAAAACAGATCTTCATACGCTGGCAGAACCGGTAAAAGTTGTAGATTCGAATACGGTTGATATGAAACCGAGTTTGTCACCCGATAGTTCTAGTATTGCTTATATATCTCTCAAAAATGGCTTGCCGCAAATATTTATAAGGGACACTTCAACGGGTCAAGAACGCCTAGTATTTCAAAATAAAGAAAATGAATATGCTTTAACACAGGCATTTTGGGATAAACAAGGTAATCGGCTTGTGAGTAGCATCAACAATAAACCTTTTATTATTCATCTTGAAGAAACCCATCATTCTTTGCAATGGCTAGATAAAATAATAGGTGTGCCAAAAGCATGGTACCAATACTCAGAAGCAATCTTATTTGTTGATAAAGGTACTCATAATGACAATCTGAACAGATTTGATTTAATTGCTGAAGTATCTCAAAACTTGCATGTTGAGTTGGCAAATAAACAGGTTTTCTTAGACAACAATGATAATTTACTTAGTTTTGAGGGCAGTGAGATATTTAATCACAGTAATAATACTTCGCTACTAAGCTATCAAGATTCTATCAAACGACTTTATCCTCAAAAAGACGGGTTTTATTATTTAAAAAGCCAGAACCAAAGCTCTCAGTTAGCATACTATCGATTTCAACAACCTAATAAGGCCAATGAGATTTTGAATAGAGACATACAAATTTTCTGTGCCGAATTTTGTAATCAAATTTCTGAAATTAAAGGGAATACAATTTTACTAGAAGTTAGTAAAAGCTCAGCTGATATTCTCAGGTTAGATCTAAAAAAACGTAATTAAGGTACATAGTAACTTTTAAGTTCTATTTAATTTAATTATGATGCTTTTTTTGTTTGGATTGTGAAAACAAGTGATGAAGTTAAAAAGTAACCTATTAATAATAATGATCTTAACCTTCCTATCAGGGTGTGTTGCAGTTAAATATGACCCGTCTAAGCCTCTAGATGAAGAGCAGGGACTAGTATTGGCAAGAATTATGAAAACTGGGCATGCAAGCACCGCCCAGTTTTTAACGAAGAATAAAAACAAAATACTCGATAATTATAGTTTTGTCATGAGGTTAGAAGATAATTTCTTCTTATTCCCAATGTCAGCTGGCACCCACCTTTTTGATGAGGCAATTTATATGCAAGGCTCAGGGTTGGTAAAACCTGATTTAGAGTGTATGGGTGAGTTTGAAATTAAAGCGGGCATGATTAATTATATTGGTGATTTGTACTTCGATATTTCACCAGCTAACAATTACATCATCTTCTCAACACATGGTTCTTCATACAAGGTAGAAGATAATTTTGAAAAGACGAAAAAAATGGCCGAATTAAGATACAAAAATATTGGAGATAAGTTTCAGTTCAACAAATCTGTAGTTGGACCGAGTACTTGTCAAAAGGAAGATTAAAGAAGCTTAAAGGGCTCTTTCACTTTTTTAAAGCAATGTTGAGGTTTTGGCGGGAAATTTGTCAAAATCTCAGCAATGATTTTGTTTATAGACTCTGAGTATTGCTTTTGCGCTTATCTTTACCTAATAACCTTTTATTTTTGCTACAACCCAAACTCACGTTGACTGTGGTGTAAGGCAGCTCATAGTAACCTTATTTAAGAAGATAAAACAAACCTGAATTCTTTTTAATATGAAAGTAAAATCAAAGTAATTTGGTTCTCCTTTCATTTTTACACGATGAGACATGGTTTTCTTTCACTAGGTTTTCAAGCGTGCTTGCAGAGTTGTAACCTTGGGTATAAAAAGTTAATTTTCCGCGTTTATTAAAAACTAAAGCCATTGGAACTGGTGGTTTTCCTCCTAGAGCCTTAACTATTTCAGGGTGACCAACAAACGCCGGAAAATCATTATGCTTCTTTCTTAAAGCGCGCTTCAGGTCTCTGTTATTACCATTGATACCTATCATTATACTTCTGACTTCGGGGCATTGAGTCTTGAGCAATTTTAAAGCTTTGTGCTGTTTTTCGCACCAACTACAGTTTGGCATAAAAAATGACGCAATGATGGGCTGGTTTTTAAATTGAGATAATGTTTCTTGCTTACCGTATGCTGCGTCATTCAGACGCAGCATAGCCAGTTCATAAAACTCAAATGCATGAGCTTTATGAACAAAAAACAGTAAAAACAGTACAGAGGCTGTTTTAAAATTCATAGGTTAAACCAGCGTATGCCATTCTTCCGCGAAGTGGGCCGTGAATGTAAACAACATCGTAGCCACCTTCGGCGTCAAACATAAGCGGGCTGCCCATATCCTCTGCTTGGTTATAGTCAAATAAATTACTGGCACCAAAATATAATGTGAATGTTTCAGACATTGCTTTTGATACTTTCATGTCTACAGTGATGTAACTTTCAGCCGTAGTTGGTTTTGCAAACTGCGCTCGTGTGTCGTTAAAACCCTCATAGCCGTACTCAGTGAGGTCTCTACTCGCTACCCAGGTTGCACTTGAGATAATCTCCCAACCTTTAAAGTGTAGGTCAGAACTAATCGACGCTCTTTTCTCTATTGGTGCAATACCGAATGATGCTTTGAATGTATCGTCATAGTGATATTGCTCTGCAATTGCGTAAATAGTCAGATCATCATTTACCTGATAATTAGCAGAGATATCTATTGCAGTGACGGCCGCTGTTTCTGCTAGCTGAGTAAGAAGCGGCGTACCTTCTTCATTCTCAGAGAGTGTTGCTAGATGATCGACTTTTGTATGTGCTGCAGAGGCAGTAACAGTCAATGTTTCTTTTTCGTAGCTCAGTGAATAAGTAGCTGATTTTGAGCGCTCAGGCTGATTCACTTCGACCAAGAAACCTTTACCAGAATCTAAAATTCCGTGATCGCTTTCAAAGAATGAGAGGGGAGCACGGTACCCTTGACCAAATGATAAGCGTGAAGTTAATGTTTCATTATGGAAATAACGCATATCAACACGCGGAGAAATAATGGTTTTGTCAATTTCAACACCTGGCTTGCTAGAGTCAACAAAATCAGCCTTTATTTGATCAAGGCGGATGGCGGCCGAAGCTTCAAAATATTCGTTTGGTAACCAAGTATCTTGGATGTATAAACCTGTTGTATCGTAGTCAAAACTATCAGAGACATAGTTTTCAGTCCCTTCAAGCGCAGCAGAAGCCGAGCGCATTTCTTCTTTGCGCTGATCGATACCAAACGTTAATAAATGCTTGTCGTTTAAGTCATAATTAAAGCGAATTGACGTATAGAACATCGTATCTTCAGCATAATAATCTGTGCTTTCATAAAATGAGTCTTGCGTATGATCGACATAGGCAAGGCTTGAGGTTATATTTAATCGAGAAGAAATCTCATGTAGCCAGCTAATGCTTGCTTCTTCACGATCTGTCTTTACCCATTCAGCGGTTTCCCATGCATTACCAACATAGCGATTTCTTACATCATTGCCTTCAAATAGGCTATCAGCTTCGCCAAGGTTGACACTCGCTAAAGTTGCAGAAACGCTGGTTGCTGTATCTCCTAATACTGGACCGCCAAATACCTCAGATTGAGTTTGATTTAAACGAACTCGGATATTATTTGAATAATCTATATCATGAGACAAACTCAAAGTTAGAGATTGATTTGTTAGGGCTGGATTTTCACTAACGCCATTTTTGTCGCCATCGAATTGGTCTTTATTGTCGTATTGCCCAATCAAAATAGTTTTAGTGCGACCATCTTCACTAATGCCCGTTGCCATGCCAGACACGAGTCGATAGCCATTACTGCCAGTGGCAATGTCTAGTTCTACCTTTTCTTCACTCGGATCACTGGTTACTAGATTTACAGTACCACCAATTGCCTCTGGTGAAGTAAGAGAAGCACCAGCACCTCGAGCAATTTCAATGCGACCGATACCCGCTGCTGCAACAGAATCCATACCATAGAATCCAGAGATCATGGTGTGCATAGGTATGCCGTCAACAAGTACGTTGGTATGCTCACCTTTGAGGCCATTAATCATGATACGTTTGGCACCACACATAGCACATTCATTTGAAACACGAATACCAATGGCATTTTTAATCGCATCAGCCAAGCTCGATGATTGTGTATTTTTAATATAATCTTCTGATAAGAGTTCAGTTTTAGAAATATCATCTTTTAAAGCGCCAGACTCTATTAGCCGAGACCTTACACCTTTAACTTCTATTTTTTCTACTTCTTGTTGTTCAGAAATTGGTACTGATGCTGTAGACGCTAAAACAGCTAGCGTTGGAAATAGTAATGCCATTAATTATGGATCCTTGACGAGATTAGATTGAAAAACTTTCATTATGTTATATTGTAACATTTTCATTTTCACCTATAAAAAGTAAAAATATGTAACTAACTCTTTAAATGATATTAGTTATCAATTGTATTTGTTGAGTCTATCGTTCTCATTGCAAAATGCAATGAAGTATATTCATTTGAGGATTACACTTTGTGAATTACGTATGAAGCGAAACAAATTATTTGAGATGTTAATTTAAGGAATTGAAATGCAGTCAAAAATCACACTCCCAGTGACACTTTTTTTAGCAAGTACATTTAGCATTGAAATGTCAGCTAAAACAGATGATAAGTCAGTGTGGCAATATGAAGACGTATTTAATATTGAGTATGCAGCGTCACCTAAAACGAGCCCTGATAACAGTATGATTATATATGAACGCCGTGCAATGGATATCATGAGCGATGGGATCAGAACTAACTTATGGTCACTCGATATAAAAGATGGATCTCATAGACCTTTTTTATCAGGTAAGTCTCAATATAGATCTTTAGAATTTTCTCCTGATGGTAAACGTGTTGCATATGTCAGCAACTCTGAAGGAGATAACCAGCTTTATGTAAAGTGGTTAGACACAGGTGATATAGCTAGAGTGTCAGAGGTTCAAAGTGGTATTAGCAATATTAGCTGGTCCCCAAATGGACAGTGGATTGCTTTTACAATGTTTAAAAAAATGCCTTCCAAAGGTATTTTCAATGAGATGCCAAGGCAGCCAAAAGGTGCAAAATGGGCTGGTACAGCAACTTATATTGATCAGAAACGCTATAGAAGCGATGGCGTAGGCATATTACCAAAGGGTAATAGACATATATTTGTTGTGCCTTCAGAAGGTGGCACAGTCCGACAAATATCAAAGGGTCAATATAATCACGAAGGCATTTTAAGCTGGACACCTGACAGTAAAAATATCCTTTTCTCAGCTGATAGGCATGAAGATTGGCAGTCTAGGTCGAGAGAGTCTGATATTTATCGAATCAACATCGAGACTGGTGAGACAGTTAATATCACATCTAAACCAGGACTGGAGACACGTCCTTTAATAAGTCCTGACGGCAAGCGCGTTGCGTTTCTCGGCTTTAATGATAAAAAAATGTCGAGTCAAAATTACGATATATTCATCATGAATATAGATGGTACAAGGCAAAAAAATATAACAAAATCCTTAGATAGGCCAATTAACGCTCCAAAGTGGGATAGTAAAGGCAAAGGAGTCTACTTTAGTTACGATGACCATGGTCAGAAATATATTGGTTATGTGTCAGTTAAAGGAAAAATAAAGACCAAATTGGCAAAATTAGGTGGCCAATCTCTAGGTCGGCCTTACACATCAGGTGAGTTCGCTGTAACTAATGATAATCAGCTTGTTTTTACACAAGCTAATTCACATAGACCCGCTGATCTTGCATTGCTTTCTAAACGTGGAAGACTTACAAAGCTCACGAATTTAAACGAGGATTTACTGGGTCACAAAAAAACAGCCAACATTAAAGCTTTAACAGTTAAATCGTCTGTTGATGGTCGTGAAATACAAGCTTGGTATGCGTTACCGCCTCATTTCGACAGCAGTAAAAAATACCCATTAATACTAGAGATCCATGGTGGTCCTCACACTGCATACGGTCCAAACTTTAGTACCGAGGTGCAATTAATGGCTGCTAAAGGGTATGTAGTTGTTTGGTCAAATCCAAGAGGAAGTACTTCATATGGTGAAGACTTTGCAAACTTAATTCACCATAAATATCCATCTGAAGATCATAATGACTTAATGGATGTTGTTGATGGAATGGTTCGTAAAGAGTTTATTGATAAAAATAACTTGTTCGTAACGGGTGGTTCTGGTGGTGGTGTTTTAACAGCATGGATGATAGGAAATACAGACAGATTCAGAGCTGCGGTTGTTGCTAAGCCTGTCATTAATTGGTTGAGTTTTGCTTTGACAGCTGATGCATATCCTTACTTTGCAGAGTATTGGATGCCAGGCGTGCCCTGGGAGCAGGCAGATCATTTATGGAAACATTCGCCTCTATCATTAGTAGGGAATGTGAAGACGCCAACCATGTTGTTGACGGGTGAAGTTGATTATAGGACACCCATGAGTGAAACTGAGCAGTATTATCAAGCGCTTCAGCTTCGAGGAGTTGACTCAGCAATGGTAAGGATACCAAAGGCATCCCATGGTATCGCAGCGAGACCAAGTAATTTAATTCAAAAGGTCGGCAATATTCTTGCGTGGTTTGAGAAGTATAAAAACAAACTAAAATAATCAAAGCGGTTCGAAAGCTTACGATATTTTAAGCCAGCCATGCTGGCTTTGTTATTTAAAATGACAAAACGATAATATTTAAATGCTGTTGAAGCTTGTTCCTAAATAAGTTATCTTAAATTTGCTTTCAAGCAAAATAATAACTATTAAGGATAAATAGATGAAATTAAAATTATCAAAGAAAAAAGTAAAAAACCTTTCTTTTAACGAAAAGAGCATTGCAAAAGCACAGACGCCTCAAATCAATGGCGGTACTATTTTAACTTTTTTTGACCCTAATCAACCAAGTGACCAATGTGATGCTTTTTGTATACCTCAGCTATTACCTTCTAGAAACGGCTGCTAATAATCATAAAAAAACCACAATGTAACATTGTGGTTTTTCGAAATTATTTACTTATATTTTATTTCAATACTGAGTTTTTGGTGGAAAGTTCTTTAAAATCTCAGCTATCGTTTTGTTAATCGCTTCAGTGCGTTGCTCTGGCGTTTGTTTGTTACGTAAGCGACCTTCTTTTGCACCACGCCAAACCAGTTGATTTGATTTAGCATCAACAATATCAACTACAAGAGTGCCGATATCATATTCACGTGTTGTAGTTTGAGTTTGATAACCCCAGCCCCAGTAATTCCAACGAGCAGAGTAGGTGGTTTGCATTGTGTCTGACTCTAATTTTTGATCGACAGACGCATGATAATTTACTAATACATCGGCGTTTTTAGCTTCCACAAACTTGAAGCCTTGTGAAGATAAATTGTCAACAATGGCTTTACGAATGCGTTTTTCCATTAAGTCATTAATTTGATAGTCACTGCTGTGATTTTTAATATCAGCATGTTCTGACCATGAAAATGTTCTGTAGTTAGCAAACTCAACCGAGGTGTCATAATCCCAATCCGGTGTGCTTCCACAAGCCGCAACGAGTGTGAGTAATACTGCAATAAATAAATGCTTTAACATAGCGTTCTCCTAGTTTCTGGCTTCCATCCCAGTTGATAATGTTATTTGCTTTCTGAGACCTAACTGGCCTCAGAATGTTCCACTTCAATCCAATCTTTTTCGTCAACCCAGTTCTGACTGCCATCTTTTACACTACGGATTGGCACTAAGTAGTCACAACTGATTTGCGGTTTAACCGAAGCAAAAATTGGTACAAAGCCGAAACTCAATGCAGTTTCTATAATGGCTTTCTGGTTTTGCGGGTCGATATCTGCCGCTTCATCTATATAGATAGGAATACGATACAAAGTCTGTTCCTGATCTGATAATAGATAACGAATGAACAACATACCACATAACAGCTTGATTGTAATACGTGTTCCGTTAGAACCAGCAGAATCGATTTTATCGAAATGCTCAGTCTCACCGGCGCGATTAACCACCTCAAAACGGATATCGAATAGGTCGGTAAGTGTTAAACCGGCTTTTTCGCTTGCGAGCTTGATTAAATGATCTTTTGCTGCATTGACAGCTTTTTCGTCAGTAGGTGAGTCACTTAACAGATCAAGGTTGTCACCTTTTTCATAACTGTCAGACGTGCTAATAATGGTATCGATAGAATCAACCAGCATCTTACGAGGGATCACGTTGATCTTAAACGCTTGTAAGTTTGAGATCCTATGTTGACTGATCCCTTTGTTAAAGCTGTTCATTTCACGACGTAAACGATCTAAATCTTCACGAAGGCCTTTAATGGTTGCAGCAACCTCAGTCAGGGCAACACGTGCTTGTTTCTCAACCGCGTCACGTTCATTGTCAATATTATGATATGCGCTGATAAGTTTCTGATACTTAGTAAATTCATCGGATTCATTATCAAACTTAGTGATACCCGCATTGTAAATATGCAAATAGGTATTACGCACGTTGACAGCTAGGTTACGCAGCTCATGGCAATCTTTATTGAACTGATGGATCACATCAGCCAAGTTATCGAAATCGAGATTTATCTCAACAGGGTAAGGCGTTTGTTGCGCGCTCACTATGTCTAGTGTGTGATCAATACGCTCAGATTTAACCTGTTTTAATCGGTCCCCTTGACGTTTAATTAAGTCTTGCTTCGATAAGATAATTGAACGCCTATCTGAGATTGAGCTGGCGTTGCGTTGAATATCTTGAAGGTAGCTGTCTACTTGCTCTCGCTCAGCATCTAATTGCTCTTTGAGAAGTGATTGTGCTTCAACAGATTGCAGCATGGTTTGGTATTGTTCAAAGCGTTTAAGTGTTGCTTCTAGCGCCATTAGTTCGTCATATAAGGCATCACGCTCTTGCTGCTTTTGTACAACGTTTGCTGCAACTTCACGCTGTTGTTTGAGCTCGACTAACGATTGCTGTAAAGACTCTAACTGCGCTTTTAATTGCGCTTTGTTCTCGCCACTTTGCATTTGCACAGGGCTGAGCTTTTTAAGCTTAATGGTTGCACCAGGCAGTTTTAATTCACCACCTTTTACGCTGTTAGATAAGTTGGCTAAGAACTCACCGAAGGCGTCTTCGTCATGAATGTCAACTTCACCTTGGCTAGTCGTCGCAAAGCTCAGAATATCTGGATTCAAAATACGAGAAATTTCTTCTACTTCTTTTAAAGACAGATCTTCACGCATACGAGTAAACAAATTGAACTCAAGGTTTTTAAGTTGCAGCTTCAGACTCTTGATCTGCTTGTTGTTCTCGTTAATACGATAATCAAGGGTATGTAAGCTTTGCCCTTGAGCGCTATTAATAGAAAACGACAACTGCTCGTATTCTTTTTTAAGTAATTGCAGATTGGTTTTTAAGGTCGCGTGATTGGTTAATTCAAACTCAGTTTTAAGGGCCGAGTAGTCAATAAACCACTGCTCAATTTGTGCTTGGCGGCGGGCAATGTCGCCTGACTGTTGTAAGTAAAGTTGTTGTTTTTGTTCGAAGTCGTGTTTTTCTTGCTCTATGTCTTCTAGTTGAGCTTCAAGCTCACTCATTTGTGATTCTTGATAATCGGCAAATTCAACCAGTGACATATCAATTTTAGGGGCGTAGGCGGCAAGTTTACCTTTTATACCGCTCTCGCTATCTAGCATTTGTTCAAGGGCTGCAATGGGCTCTTGCATTGACTCAAGGGCAGCAAGTTCGCGACGAGAGTGGTTTACTTTATCAAAAGCGCGACGCCATACTTCATAAAAATCGACTTTTGAGTTTGACATATGACGTTCAAATACACGCAGCATAAAGCGTTTTACGTCTTGAGCACCTAACTTATGCAAGTTCAAAATTCGTCTGAAAATCTCTTTATAAATAGACGCATCCTGCACGTTATTTAATGGGATCATTTTCAAGTTAATATCACCATCAAATTGCGTTGCGCCACCAATGAGTAGGGCATTTAGCTCTTGTGCTTTTAACTCGACCGCTTTTTTGCCTTTGCTCTCAAGGTGATTGAACAGCTTGGTATATTTAATAATACTTTTGTCTTGCGTGAAGTCGTTTAAATCTAGCTTACCCGGGTAGCAGAAAAACTGGTGGGCATAACCTGCAATCTTGCCTAAACCTGCAACACCGATGACGACATCACCGTGGGGTAGATTGGCTTCAAGTAAAATGTAACTTTGATCGCTTGAGAAGTAGAATTTACGTGTTTCTTCTAAATCGTGACCATCCCATTCAGTTAAACGCAGGTCGTTGATCAACGGAAATTGCAGCGCATTAATCACCGAGCTTTTACCAGTATTGTTCGGCGCACAAATAGAGGCACTCTTATTTAGCGGGATCACACATTTTGCATAGCCCGCCGTATTTAACAGTGCAAGCTTACTTAATCCATATAACTTACTCATACTTCTTCCTCGAGTTCGTCAAAGTTATTATCATTTACTTCCATTAATGCATCTATATATCTATAAACTGGCGCGAGTAATATAAAGCCTTGCTCAACTTCTTTAGCCAGCCCTAAGCGCACCATGCGTAAATACACGTCTTTGCGAAGTTCTGAGCCTGAAAAAATTTCGAGCTGGTCAAACAGATGTTTATTCATTTGTACCAACGTTTGCATTAGCTCTAAGTCGCCGATGTTATTAAATAGGGCACGAAGGGGATCTTTACCTTGGTTAGCATAATGCTCGATAAGAATATAGATAGTTAATGCAATGGCACGAGAAATCTTCCCCATGTTTGGAGTGCTCTCGTCACTACCTAAATAGTAAAAGCCTCGGGGATCATGAATAAGGTCATGGCCTAGCGCAGTAAATAAGGCTTGGTAAGCATCAATGTTTTGGTCTAGTTGCTGCCATAAGGTGGTGTCTTGCTCGCTGATGTGATACCCGCTAACCAATTTTTTATTGATGGCTTGTAATTCTGATAAATCAGTTAAATTAATGTTTGTCATTCTTTTGTTCTTGCTTGTTGGCGGCATTAAATGGATACAGTTTGAATGTCTGTCCCGAAATAGAAACGCTTGTACGCTGTTCGTCCTGTTGTAATTCGAGATCTGTATCGTTGATTAACTTTTGATATAAAAACAGCATTTCATCGGCTTCGAGATCTGGGTACTGTTCAGATAAGAAACCTAAAATCGCCGTTCGTTTTTTGCCTGTTTTTGCGAAAGTTGTTCTTACATTATTGTAATCTGGAATATTTGGGCTTTGATAGGCTGGTACGTCGGTTTGATCAGGGAGTTCGTATTCGTCATGCTCAAATTCTACTAGGCTTGCCATATAGGCAACCATGTGGCGTTGTTGGCCTAATGAAAAACGTTGAATATCAGAGACAAACTCAGGCTGTACGGCACTAATTGTTCGATCAACGCCGTTTTTACGAATAAGACCTAGAACTTTAGATGCCTGACGGGTAATCAGGTTGTTACGTCTTAGTTCTTCTCGCAATGGCATCAGCATATCAGCACTCTTACGCAGACTTTCTCGACCAACTAGGTGCATATCAAGAATACGAGTACGAAGTTGTTCTAGCATGCGCTTATCAACACTTCCACGGCCAAAGAGTTCAATGTGTTCTATCTGAGCACTAATTTGCATTTCTATGCGGTTAAAGCAGCGATGAAAGTCACCTCGAATATCGACCATTTCCAGCATAGGCTCAATATATTCGTCGAATGCCTCTATCACGGCTTTATAACGTTTTTGAAGTGAAACATGGCTAGTATCAGACTTTGCTTGCTCTACAATGTTAAAGATGGCGTTTTCATTGTGTTTAAACAGCTTGACGATTTTACGCACTCGCTCGTCCATAATGCGGCTAAAGCGACGTAACTCAGTAAAGTCTCCATCTTCACCGGATTGTGCTAGGCGGTTACCGAGTCGTTCCAGATCAGTAACCAAAACCGTTATTTCTGCAGCGAGTCCTAAGTCTTCTTCTTGCAATAAAAAACTGATGAACTCTGCAATCGCTCTGTTGATTTCTAATTGTGACGATTTAGCCAGTGGTATGATTATTTCCTGATTTAATAATTTATTAGTTTCCTTGAATATTTTGTCACTTTTCCAATGAGGATTTTTGTTTTTTATGATGTTTTGAACGTCTTTGATGCTGAAATCAGTCATTTTGAAACGTTTAAACAAAAGCTCAATGGCAGACCAGTGTTCAGTGAGCGTATTTAAAACTTTATTCGCTGGGATCATATTTTTCCACTTTGTGTCTTTTTTGTGAAAAAAGACCGTATTTTATACTTATATTGATAGCTTACATATACCTATAATGCTAGAATCTGCGCCGACTTACGTTACCCACCATTTTTGTTAATTTTTAAACACAGGTTGTTTACGCATTATGGTTACTACTATAATCCTAACACTGATAGCGATAGCTTTTGTGCTCATCGTTATAGAGGATATAATCCATGTAAACAAGGCCAAAACTACACTTTTTTTTGGTACTTTATGTTGGATTATCGCCTTTATCTCTCCGATACATGGTCAAAGCCCAGAAAATGTGCAACATGAGCTAAACCACAACATATTAGAGATAGCAACCTTGTGGCTATTTTTAATGGCCACCATGACTTTCGTTGCTTATCTAAACTCTAAAGGCTTTATACAAAATATCGTGCACCGTGTCATGCCATCACAAATCAGCGAACGTAAACTCATGTTCCTGGTTGGCATTGCCGCTTTTGTATTTTCGTCAATTTCAGACAATATTACAGCAACGCTCATTTCATTAGCTGTTGTTATGTCGCTGAAATTAGACCCAAAGAAGCTTATTAAATATGCAACTTTAATCATATTTAGTGTCAACTCAGGAGGAGTATCATTGATCACAGGCGATGTGACAACACTTATGATATTTCTTGCCGATAAAGTAACCATTCCAGACTTATTATTGCTCGTGACTCCAGCGATTGTGAGCGTAGTCGTGTTGGCTACATTGCTGTCTTTTGGCATGAATGAAACGATTGTGTTTGAAAAAGAACAAACACGTCGGATTGAGAAAACGGATGTAACAATAGCGTGTATTTTTGCATTAACGGTCTTTTCAACTTTATTCTTGAGTGTTGAGTATCAAGTGCCACCTTTATTAACCATGTTATTTGGCTTGTCTCTGATGTTCTTAGTTGCTCAGTTCTTAATGCGTAAAAAAGACGTAAACCGTAAAATTATTGACTACATTCGCGAGATAGAATACGACACGCTGCTGTTCTTCGTTGGTATTTTACTTGTGGTAGGTGCACTAAAAGAAGTGGGTTTCTTAGTTAAATTCACTCAGTTGTATGATTACCTTAAACCCGAGTATGCGAATTATATTGTTGGTATTATGTCTGCAGCAGTAGATAACGTGCCTTTAACTGCGGCACTTTTAAAAGCTGATATCACTATGTCTACACAGCAGTGGCTAATGTTTACCTATGCAACGGGGGTTGGTGGTTCAATGCTAATCATCGGCTCTGCCGCAGGCATTATTGCAATGAACAAGGTTAAAGCTCTTACATTTGTTAGCTACTTACGTATGTTCTTTTATCTACTTATAGCTTATTCAGTAGGTTATGTAGGTGCTTATTACGCAGGCATGATGATTTAGAAGCTTTAAGTACAAATTAGTTAAAACAGTACTTGACACCTAGACGTCTAAAAGTTACTTTTTAAAAACCCGCACAAACTTGCGTTTGTGCGGGTTTTATTTTGCCTAAGTTCAGCTTAGATTACGCAAAATAAACAGAAGAGGCGCGAAACTTAGGTAGCTGGTTTGAGGTGACGTATACCGATGACAGTCAGTGAGGGAAGTGTTCGCCGAGAAGAATTTCAGTACGTCGCTGTTATTTTTCGGTTTACGAGGCTGAATCCTCGGAACTGTCACCGATTTATGGTGGAGAGCTTCTGGCAATGAGCATATCAAATCTATCCGTATATTCTTGCCGAGTTCTCCTTATTGATGTTGAACACACAGTGTTCATAAAGGAGATAAAATGACTTCCCAGTTCACAGTTGCTAAGTTTGGTGGTACAAGTGTCGCCAATTTTGAAGCAATGCATCGCTGTGCACAAATTATTCATGATGATAATCAAGTACGTATTGTAGTAGTGAGTGCCAGTGCAGGTGTTACTAATCACCTAGTGACACTAACTCAGCAAAAAGCTGATTTAGCAGAGCGTAAAACTCTGGTTAAAGCTGTACTTGATATCCAGGACGCCATTTTAGAAAAACTGACACTAGATGCAGACTTAGCAATCGGCTTCTCTCAGACAATTAGCGAGTTTGAACAGCTTGCTGAACTACCTGCGTTAAGTGCACAGCAATGTGATGAAATGCTTAGCTTCGGTGAGCGACTATCCTCTTTTCTATTCACTCAAGTATTACGTAATCAAGGGGTTGCTGCTGATAGGTTTGATGTACGCCAAGTACTTAAAACTGATAACCAGTTTGGGAAAGCGACGCCTGACGTGAGTGCAACTGCAAACGCAGCAGAGCAGCATTTATTGCCACAACTTGCAGACAAAGTATTAGTAACACAAGGTTTTATTGGCAGTGATACGTATGGGCAAACAACCACGCTAGGCAGAGGTGGTTCAGATTACAGCGCCGCATTATTGGCGGAAGCGATAGGTGCACAAAGCGTACAGATATGGACAGATGTTGTAGGCATATTCAGCACAGATCCTCGTTTATGTAAAAAAGCGTCACCGATTGCTCGATTGAGCTTTGATGAAGCGGCTGAAATGGCCACATTCGGTGCAAAGGTATTACACCCAGCAACCATTTTGCCTGCGAGTCGAAGCGGTATAGCGGTCTTTGTTGGTTCTAGTCGCGAACCTCAAGCCGGTGGTACTTGGATTGAAAAAGAAACCGAATCAAAAGCTGGGATCAGAGCTGTAACACAACGAAAGAACCAAATACTGTTGACACTTAAAAGCCCAGAAATGTTGTTGGCGAGTGGTTTTTTGGCACGCATTTTTACCATTTTAAGTAAATATAATATCTCGGTGGATTTGGTCACTACTTCTGAGATCAGTGTTGCCATCACACTTGATAATGCATTGAGTTCATCTAGACCTGAACTTGATCAAGCGTGTTTAGAAGAGTTGAGTGAATTCTGTCATGTAACTGTAGAGACAAATCTGACCTTGGTTGCCCTGATTGGTTCTGAGATCCAGCTTCGTCAACACGAAGTGAATTTTATGAATGTACTTAAAAACTTTAACATTCGATTAATTTGCCATGGTGCAAGTAAACACAATTTGTGCTTTTTAGTTGAACAAAGTGAATCAGATAACGTTGTTCAGTCGATACATGCGCAACTGCTAGAAGCGTGTTAAGAAGGCGTTTCATTGTTAAATTCTATCAAGCGAGCTGAGCATTAATACTCAGCTCGCTTTTTTAATGCAAATTTTTGATAGAAAGTGTCAGTACCATAACTATAAACTCTATGTTATTAAACTCAGTTGCTTCGCAAAGGGTTTTAACTTGCGTATACTCACGTGTCTATAACAAAAACATAAAGATATCAAAATGGCTCAATTGCGTGATGGCTTTCAAAGTCGCCTAGGCTTTGTTTTGGCAGCAGCTGGTGCTGCTGTAGGGCTTGGAAATATTTGGGGCTTTCCTACCCAAGCTGCAAACCATGGTGGTGGTGCATTTTTATTAGTGTACTTTGTGGTTATATTTCTTTTGGCATTACCAGCTTTGTACACTGAGTTGTACATAGGTCACCAAGCACAATCTAATCCAGTTAAAGCACTTAAACAAGCATGGCAGGATAGCAATCCTAAAGTGGGTGCTGCTGCAGGTTATGTTGGCCTATGTGGTGCCATTGTGATGTTAAGTTTTTATTCGATCGTTGCTGGTTGGATGCTGTCCTTTTCACTTGAACCACTTGCAAGGCTATTAGAACTAAATAAACTCGCAGAATTCTTAAAAGGTGACTCAACATTGCGGAATTTCATTTTCACCCCGCTTATGTTGTTGCTTACTGCCAGTATCATTTTGCAAGGTGTTAAGTCTGGTATAGAGGCATGGTCGAGAAGATTAATGCCCTTATTATTGTTATTACTTATAGGTTTAATTGGTTATATGGCAACGCTTGACGGTGCTATAGAAGGCTTTAAGGCTTATTTAGTACTAGATTTTTCAAAAGTAACAGATCCTGATTTGGTTATTGCTGCTATGGGTCAAGCTTTCTTCTCACTTTCATTAGGGGTTGGCTGCATGATGATCTATGGCTCGTATTTAAAACCAAATGAAAATTTACCTAAATTAACTGCGAGTGTTGCCTTGCTTGATACTGGTGTTGCTTTTCTTGCAGGTTTATTAATCATTCCTGCAATATTTGTTGCGCAGCAAAGTGGCGTTGAGGTTTTTCAAGATGGTAAACTGATCGGGGAAGGCCGCTTGATTTTTGCTGTATTGCCAGAGCTATTTATGAATATGGGGCAAATAGGCCTATTTGTAGGTCTAACCTTTTTCGTACTTATGTCTATTGCTTCATTAACTTCTACAATATCTTCTACTGAGATACCCGTTTCTTTTTTAGTGGAAAACCATGGTTTGAAACGAAAAAGTGCCACAATTTGGGTAACTCTAGTGATTATGTTGGTTTCAACGACGATTATACTTAATTTTGAATGGCTATTTGGTTTGATTATCAGTGTGTTCACACAATATCAATTACCTTTAATGGGACTGTTCTACTTTTTGACAGTCGGCTGGATGTGGCAAAGAGGCAATAAGCTTTTAGAAGCAAGTAGCGGTTTCCATTATTACTTTGCGCAATATGTTCGTTTTGTATGCCCTGTATTAATGACTGCGGTATTTGTAAATGTAGCTTTGAAATAGGTAATACGATTAAGTAAAGCCAAGCAAGTTTGTATTAATCACAAAGCCCTTAAACATAAAAATTTATAATTCAGCCCTGACATTTGTTGGGGCTTTTTTATGTTTATTAATTCATTAAAGTAACCAATTAAGAATGTTAAGCCCAAACTTGAATAACCTAAGCTGTAAATAAAAAATTAAATGACAGCGGCTAATCTTAATTAAAACGGCTTGCACTCACACAAAATAGATCTGTAAATTCTCTTTATTTTTCTGAAGATTATAGTCTGATGGCGTAGATTTCTTTTTAAGCAATGTTACTGGGTTTATTTCAAATAGATTGAGGTTGAAACTGATCCAAGTGTAGAGGAGTTTAAACTGCTGTTAGCAGAACCAAAAGTAATAGGCTTCTTTGTGGAACTGAAGTTAAAGCTACGAGTTGCAGTTTATCAACCTTTAAGGATAATTAGGGCCTTTTTACATAATTAACAAACTCTTTATGCTCGATAGATAGGGTTTTGAAAGGAATTTTAAGGTAGATTTGGCGCAAAAAAATAGCCAGTAAAAACTGGCTATTTTCTAATGAATATTTAGTTGCAGTAGTTGTCTACAAACGTTAAGTCATTAATGTGTTCAGGTGCATCCATCACATAGGTTGCAACCGCTGTCTGAGGATTTACACTGTAAATTTTTGCGTTTTCTCCTGACACACGACCTGATACGTATAGAGCACCGTTGTCAGAAATTGCCAAACCAGATGCCCAATTAATTCCGTGATGGCCGATTAATGTCAGCGCCATAGTACTGTCATCTATCGTGTAAAGAGACTTACCAGTTAACACATAAAGTGTGTTGTTATCAGCAGAATAGGCAACATCACCGTGTGAGAATTTGTCACCAGAATAACGCATTTTACCTAAAACGGTTTTCTCGCCAGTTTGCAAGTCGTAGTCGTACATGTATGTTTTGCTGGTAGCACGCAGAGATTGACCATCAGCTGTAACTGCAGAACGATAGATAGGCCATGAAGTGGCATCTGCTTCAGCGGTTTGAGAACCTGTTTCAAGATCTAGTGACCAAAGCTTAGATGCTTTAGTATCTGAATCTAATTGTTCCATGAAATATAACTTGCCGTTGTGGCTTGCAATGTTAGATGCAGTGTTTTGTGCGCCAGCAACTACACTATAAGTTTTAGATTCAAGATCGAATTTGTATACGTATCCTGTTTCTAGGTCACCATAGTTATTAATACCGAAAATACCTGTGTGGCATGCTTGCTTTTTAGTCACACTTACGTTGTCGATAAATGCGCCAAGGCTATCGTTCTTGCCTGTACCAACAAAACGCAACTCAGATGAATCAGAGTCAGCGGATACAGTGACGTTAAATGACTGCCAACCGCGAGTTGTAGAATTAAGGCTTAGTACAGTTTGACCATTCCATTTAACTTCAGCTTTGTTTGTTGAACTATTACCTTGGATACGAGGAGAATAATAGAAAGAAACTTCGTAACTTTGACCAGCTTCAGTTGCAATATTTTGATATACACTGTGGTTAGCCGTTGAGTCTAACTCAATGTACTGATTGCCGTCTTGCGCATTAATGATGCCCAGTCTTGAAGTTTGAATTTCAAAACGTGCGCCTTCACGCTCCCATCCGTTAACTGAATTCAACAATGTCCATTTAGAGTTGATCACATTTTCTTCAAACGAGCCGTTTGTAACTAAATTATCAGCCATTGCAAATTGCGTTGCAAAAAGCGTCGACATTGCTAATAAAGATAACTTCATATAGTTGTTCTCCAAGTTTAAAAACTGCTTACAACAAACTTTGAAAGCGAAATTAATCCTATTGTCGTATTTTACGTCGGTTTCGTCAACAATTAATAAACAATTAAGTCAATAATTCGTTTTGTGCAGTAATTTAATATTCCAAAGACTTATACAAGCAAAGCAAATGCCAGTTAGAAGGTTTTTGATTTTAATTTATAAGAGAAGAGGTTTTTGAAAGTCGTTTTGACACAAAGAATCTATTTTGTGCCAAAACGTTTAAATCTACATTGATTCCAACGCGCGTTCTAATGCATCACTTCTAGAGTTGCAAAATGCATTTTCACCAAGTTTTTCGTTAATTTGAAAACGATGGAGTTGATCAGAAGTTTCTGAGTTTGGAGAGTAGATAAAGACTTTACAGTCTGCATCTAACGCATCAGTAATCGCATTTTCAAGCGCTAGACTTACAGTGACATCAAGCATTGGCACATCACTCAAGTCTAAAACCATGGCTTTATATTTACTTATATCGCGATGTTGACGCGCAATGGCTTTAGAGACACTGAATATCATGGGACCCGATAAGTAAAAATAGAGCAGTTGACCGTTCGCTTGTTCAAATAATGCTTGTTCTGATTTATTCATTGGAACATCGTCATCAGAGTCACTAATGGCTTTAACTTGTTCTGATTGCACACGGCTAAGTCGTTCAATCACCATAATATTTGAAATAAAGACACCTAAGCCTACAGCGGCAATGAGGTCTACAAATACAGTGAGTAACATTACACCATACATAATTGCCATTTGAGATATACTTAATTTGTGTGCTCTTTGAATAAAGCTCCAATCAAGAATATTTATACCAACATATACGGCAATACCCGCTAAAACAGCCAAGGGAATTGGTTCGGTCAAGCCTCCGGCTACAAAGACAACCGTCATTAAAATCAGTGCTCGGAAAATACCCGCCAAAGGAGAACGCGCACCGACTTGGATATTTACCACTGTGCCCATAGTTGCACCTGCACCAGGTAACGCACCAAATAAGCCAGAGATGATATTTGCAACACCTTGACCTCTTAACTCTTTATCAGAATCGTGCTCAGTTCGAGTTAAACTGTCTCCGATAACGGCTGTTAATAAAGTATCAATGCAACCCAGAGTACCCAGCACTAGGGCATCAATTACCATTGATTGAAATTGATCAGCAGTAAAAGTCGGGATAACTATAGAGGGTAGGCCACTTGGTATCTCACCGATCCTACGAATGCTATCAGTATCAAAAATGATTACTGAAACTAAGGTCACTGCAACGAGTGCGACTAATTGAGCTGGCACATATTGTCGATATTTTTTAGGGAAATAAAACAATATTGCTAATGTGGCCGCGCCTAATAACAACTCTGAAAACTGAATATTTAGTAAGAGTTCAGGAAGGTGACCTAAAGTGCCAGTGACGCCTCCAGCGGGAGCTTGGTGGCCTAATAAAGGTGCAAGCTGTAATATGATGAGGATAACACCAATACCTGACATAAACCCCGAGATAACAGAGTAGGGCATTAGTGTTACGTATTTACCGAGCTTTAAGGTACCTAGTAACACTTGAAAAGCACCGGCCATCATCACTACTGTGAAGCCCATAGCCAGGCCCGATTCAGGATATTTAGCCATCATTGCGGTCAAAACTGCGGTCATAATAACCGTCATTGGACCAGTTGGCTCAGAAATCAGGGAAGTAGAACCACCAAATAAGGCAGCGAAAAGACCGACTAAAATTGCACCCCACATACCTGCTTCAGCACCGGCTCCTGAAGCAACACCAAACGCGAGGGCAAGCGGGAGAGATATTATGGCAGTGGTCACACCACCAAATAAATCGCCCTTTAAATTCATATGCTTATATCGAGATAGAGATAACATAGAACTTCCATACCGCGAGATTTCACGCATTTTACACCAAATTTTCTTTTTAACTATCGGATTTACAAACTTTTTTACAAGTTAGTATTTATATATGTCATGTGACTTTGTGGTAGTATGCAGACATGTAGAAAATGAAAGTTTAATTTATTATATATGTTTCAACCAGTTAGCCTTTTTGTTGGGCTTCGGTATGCCAAAGCGAGCAAAGGAAATGCGTTTATTTCATTCATTTCTTTTTTTTCTATTGCAGGTATCGCATTAGGACTTATGTCCTTGATAACAGTGAGCTCTGTGATGAACGGCTTTGAGCAAACACTTAAAAATGCCATGCTGGATATGATCCCCCATGTGCAGCTAAAGCCTGAAGATGAAATAAAGGCCTCTAATAGTTTAAAGACCCAATTAGCCGATTTAAGTACAGTTAAGCGTGTTCAATCTTATCTGACCTCAGATGTCATTCTACAAACCAATGAAGAACTTTTAGGCGTTAGATTACAGGGGGTTTTTGAAGGCGGGACCTCACAGTTAGAGAGTCATATTGAGTCTGGTAGTGTGAAGCAGTTTCAATCGGGTAAGTATCAATTAGCTATTAGCCGATATTTGGCAAATAGTTTAAAAGCTCAGGTCGGTAGCCAGATTCGAGTCATAATGCCTGAGGTGACAACTTACTCGCCTATGGGGAGAGTGCCTTCACAAAGACTATTTACTGTTGCCCTAATTTATAATTCAAGAAGTGAAGCCGATACACAACTTGCCTTCGCAAATGGTAAAAGCCTAGCAAGGTTAATGCGGAAAAAGTCTAAATCTCAATTAGATATCAGTGTCTCACTACATGATGCTTTTTCTCTTGAAGACTTTTATAAAGAGCTTTCTAGTCTAGATACATCAAATTACATCAGCATTGACTGGCAAGTGCAACAGGGGGCTTTGTTTGCGGCCGTTGCAATGGAAAAAAGAGTGATGTCTCTGTTGCTAGGTCTTATTGTATTAGTCGCAATTTTCAATATTATTTCGGGCCTTTCAATGATGGTCAAAGAAAAACAGGGTGAAGTAGCAATATTACAAACCATAGGTTTTACACCCGTGATGATATCGAAAGTGTTTATGGTTCAAGGACTTTACAATGGGGTTATCGGTACATTATTGGGACTATTTGCTGGTTTATTACTGGCAAATTATATCAACGAAGTGATGTCACTGGTCGGCTTGTCTTTATTGGGGGGGATGACTTTACCCGTTAAGTTCGAAATAACAGGTCTAATTATCATGGCCACATTGAGTGTTTTATTAAGTTTTATAGCTACCCTTTATCCAGCAAAACAAGCTGCGAAAGTAATGCCTGCTGAGGTTTTAAGATATGAGTAATTTAGTAATTGATTGTCAAAACTTAGGCAAAGTTTACCAAGATGGAAAGAACAAAGTTGAAGTTTTGAAAGGTGTAAACTTACAGTTAGAGCAAGGACAAATGCTTGCAATAGTTGGCAGCTCTGGTTCGGGTAAAAGTACCCTATTACATATTCTTGGTACCCTAGATCATGCAACAACTGGCTATGCAAAAATTAAAAGTACAAATGTTGCTGACCTATCAAGAAATCAGCAAGCTAAATTTAGAAATAAACACATGGGGTTTATCTACCAATTCCACCATTTATTGATGGAATTTACTGCACTTGAAAATGTTGCTATGCCGCTACTCATTCAAGGTGTCAAAGTAAATTGTGCGCATTCTGAAGCGTTAAGTATGCTAGAGAAAGTGGGCTTGGGGCATAGGGCTGAGCATAAACCATCTGAGTTATCTGGCGGTGAGCGTCAACGCGTGGCTATCGCTCGCGCACTCGTTACAAAACCTGCATTAGTTTTGGCTGATGAGCCCACAGGTAATCTAGACAAGCAAAATGCCATTAAAATTTATGATTTGTTAAATGAGCTTAACCAACAACTTCAGACTAGTTTTGTCATTGTTACACATGACTTGGAGCTTGCAGAAAAACTTGGCAGAAGTGTGCAGTTAAATGACGGCGTGTTGACTGAGGTTAGTCATGCTTAGCCTGTTTTTATCAAAGCGCTTTAGTCAATCTAGGCAGAAGGGTTTCGCTTCAATCCTAAACAAAGCGTCTACTATAGGCGTTTTACTTGGGGTGAGTGTTTTAATCGTGGCCTTGTCGGTCATTAATGGCTTTGAAGAGCAACTTGAAAAGCGGCTTTTATCTGTCGTTTCTCATGTTACCTATGACGCGCCATATGAACCAATCAATGATTGGCAATCAAAAGTTAATATACTAGAGCAGCAACAGGGCGTTTTTGCAGCTGTACCAGAAATAAACGTGACTGGTATGGTTCAATTTAAAGGTAAGTTAAAAGCTGCTCAAATTAAAGGGGTTGATGTTCGGTCACATGAAGATGTTTCAAGCGTCGGTAAGTTTATAAAAGATGTCAGTATAAAGAACTTGGCACAAAATGAAGTAATTTTAGGTGCTCAAATTGCTGAAAGCTTGAACCTTTCGGTTGGTGATAGTTTTACTTTATTAATCGCCAACAAAAATGCGAAATCAATGCTGTCAGCACCTAAACGCTTAAAAGTGACCTTAGTTGGCATGGTTAAAATGGGTGGCCCGATAGATCAATCTATGGCGCTTATTAGCTTAGAGTCCTTACAAACGGTATTAAGCTTAGAACCAGATCAAGTTACAAGCTTGAGAGTCAAAGTGACGGATGTATTTGAAGCTCATACTATCGCTATGTCTGCAGGCAGAAGTTTACCTGATTTAGTTTATGTAAATAGTTGGTTTAGAACACAAGGCAGTCTATATCAAGATATTCAAATGGTTCGTACTATTGTATTTTTAGTAGTGATTTTGATTATTGCTGTTGCGAGTTTTAACATTGTTTCGTCTATGGTGATGGAAGTTAAAGATAAGCAGTCGGATATCGCAATACTCAAAACAATGGGCGCCAAAGATAGTACTATTTTTTCTACTTTTGCCTTCAAAGGTGTTGGTAATGCGTTACTAGGTTCACTAGTTGGCAGTGCGCTAGGTGTTTTAATCTCTCTTTATCTGCCTGAATTTTTTATCTGGTTTTATGGTGAGGGAACACAAAATCCACTTTCAGGTGTCTATTTTGTCGAATTTCTTCCATCAAAACTGATTTGGACCGACATTGCCATCACTTTAGGCGTAACGTTAATACTCGCACTTTTAGCCAGTATTTACCCTGCATGGCAAGCAACAAAAACTGATCCAGCGAAAGTCTTAGGCAATGGTTAATAATAAAAGTTTGGCTGCAAGAAGCAATATAATTTGATGATAGACAAGCTCTGCAATGAATGCTTTTTGTGCAACTAAATCAATAAATAAATTTTTCTGCCCGCATATGTTGACAAGATGTTGTTAGGAAGTAGAGTGACTGCAAGAAAAATTATGAGAAAACAACATGTCTGAAGAAAAAAAAGCACCGGTTGAACTGACCGAAGCGCAAATTAATCAATGGCAAAGAGAATGTTTAGGTAATGCACAAAAGTTTTTAGCAGACAAAGGTGTACTCCCTGTTAGCATTCTAGAGAAGGAATGTAGGATTCTTCCACCACTGTGCGCCGTATGGAAAATAAAAGGCAATGATGGCAACACCTATTGGGTTATCACTGGTCGTTTGCCGACTGATGCAGTACAAATTAGTGCAGCAGAAAATGCAAGAGATGTGTTACGTCATTTTTCATTTCAGTGGCAACTGAAGGCTGATGGGATTATGGCAAGTAAACCTATCGACAAGACTCAAGTAGACTTCGCAAACTTGCTTGTTAACAGAGCACATGGCTTATACGAGTTATTTGAGAACGAACAGCTTTGGGCTAATGTAGCATCGTAAAAGGTTCTGCATTGAAGTTATTTACAGGGCAGCATAACTGCTGCCTTGGTATTCCTGCCTCCATGAATACCCCTCCTTTTTTTGAAAAACCATACTCAACAAAAGCAGGTACTTCATCAAGTACCGAATTAATGAAAATATTATTCAAGCCTTTTTCTTTCGCAATAACAACTAAGTAATTTAGAATAGAATAAAAGGCGTCTTTGTTCCTATGCTGGCTAATAATGGCAACGCGACTTATTAAGCCATTAGGGCATAGCCTACCAGTTCCAACGGGTGTTTCACTGTCATCGTAAATGATTGCGTGTTCAGATTTTTTATCGAGTGAATCAAACTCAACTTTCTTAGGTAAGTTTAGTTCATAAACAAACACTTTTTCTCTTAGCTCAGTTAATAGCGTTTGATGCTCAAACCAATTAACTTTAGTTACATGGTAAACCATGTGTCCTCCAGTAAGATTCAAATCAAATGTGCAAGCCTAGGCACTCAAAGTAATTAATTGTCAGGCTTGCTTGCACATACAGGATCTTTATTCTTCTTGTTGGATAAAATAGTAACCTTCATTGATAAGCTTAGTTAACATTTCAGCAAACTCCAAACATGTGACTGAAGGAATAATTTTGCTAGCTTCAAAATAGGTTAAGTCTGTGAGTAATTTGGCCGCATCTAACATGTTGATTGGTAGTGAGAAAGTTTCACTGTTTATACTTAGAAGTATCGAGTCTTCAAACAATTGGTAAAAGGTTCTAACACCACCCGCTCTGTTAATTACATGTGATGATAAGTAGTTAGCTAACTCATCTGATGAGATTGGTTCACCTAATGGTAATAAATCCATATCATGTTTAGGCTGGCTTAAATAATTACCAAGCCAACGCTTGATTACTTCTTTGTCTTGAATCGCATCAAGCATGAGAGATTGTATTTTTTCAACTTCACCAGTATTGAGTTCGCCAGATGACTCTCTGAGTGTAAGTGTTTTGTCTGAATAGCGCGTTTTACCAAGCTCATTATCAATCAAATAATCGGCAAAATTACTTAAGAAATCCTTTGTGTCAGGCGCTCTAAAACCAACAGAGTAGTTTAATGCATTCTCAACAGCATAGCCTTCGTGCGGGCAACCTGGTGGGATATAAAGAATGTCACCAGGTTCAAGGACCTCGTCAATGATTGCATTGAATTGTTCAACTTGCAGGAGACTCTTATTTTGTGCAACCTCTTTAAGGTTTGGGTCAGGCATACCCACTCGCCAATGTCTTTTACCTTCACCTTGAATAATGAACACATCATACTGATCTAAATGAGGTCCAACACCGCCGCCAGGCGTTGAATAGCTAATCATCAAGTCATCAATTCGCCAGTTAGGAATAAATCGAAATGGCTCCAACAATTCAGCAGCAACAGGGTGCCAGTGGTCTACTGCTTGAACAAGTAGGGTACTATTAGTTTCTGTTAATAATGAAAAGTCTTCGAATGGGCCATGGTAAGATTCCCATTTATCGTCATGGTTTGTGATAAGACGAGACTCAATGTCATCTTCCATGGCAAGACCCGCTAATTCTTCTGGCTCAATCGGATCTTCGAAATCAGTAAAACCACCTTTGATTAATAACGGCTTTTTTTGCCAATATTCTTTTAGAAACTCGGCGTGAGTTAATGCTTTAATTTTTAAATCAAACATATTTTTTCCATAAAAAAAGCGAAAGGAAACCCTTTCGCTTTATAAACTAAATTTGTGTGTAATTACACTAATTCGTCAATGAATGCTTCAGCACGGCCGATGTAATTAGCCGGTGTCATTAGCTTCATTTCAGCTTTTACAGTATCTGGTAATTCTAAACCATCAATAAAATCAGCCATGATTTCTTGGTTTACACGTTTACCACGCGTTAGCTCTTTAAGCTTCTCGTAAGGCTTTTCGATACCGTATTTGCGCATAACTGTTTGAATTGGTTCTGCAAGCAGTTCCCAGTTTTGATCTAGCTCTTCAAGAAGTCGATCAGCGTTTACTTCTAGTTTGCTAACACCTTTTAATGTTGCTTGATACGCAATTAGTGTATAGCCCATACCAACGCCAAGGTTACGAAGAACTGTTGAATCAGTTAGGTCACGCTGCCAGCGAGATACTGGAAGTTTTTGTGCTAAGTGTGCAAAAATTGCATTAGCTAGGCCTAGGTTACCTTCTGAGTTTTCAAAGTCGATAGGGTTAACTTTGTGCGGCATAGTTGATGAACCGATCTCACCAGCAACTGTTTTTTGCTTGAAGTGATTTAGTGCAATGTAACCCCAAACGTCACGGTCGAAGTCTAATAAGATCGTGTTGAAACGCGCGATTGCATCGAATAGCTCAGCAATGTAATCGTGTGGTTCGATTTGAGTTGTGAATGCATTCCAAGTTAAGCCAAGGCTAGTTACGAATTGCTCTGCATGTGCATGCCAGTCGTAATCAGGGTACGCGCTCAAGTGCGCATTGTAGTTACCTACAGCACCATTGATTTTACCTAGTAATTCTACGTTTGCGATTTGCTGACGTTGACGTTGTAAACGAACATACACGTTTGCAAACTCTTTACCCATTGTTGAAGGAGAAGCTGGCTGACCGTGTGTACGAGTCATCATAGGTACGCTTTTGTACTCAACAGCTTTTGCTTTGATTGCCGCAAGTAGCTCATCACAGTAAGGTAAAAGTACTTTGTCACGCGCTTCTGCTAACATTAAACCGTGAGACAGGTTATTGATATCTTCAGACGTACATGCAAAGTGAATGAATTCATTGATTGCATTTAATTCTGCATTATTTGCAACTTTTTCTTTTAGAAGATACTCAACCGCTTTAACGTCATGGTTCGTTGTACGCTCGATTTCTTTAACGCGCGCAGCATCTGCTTCACTAAAGTTGTCAACAATGCTGTCTAAAAGCGCATTTGCTTCGTCACTGAAAGCTGGTACTTCATCAATACCTTGTGCTTTAGCTAGGGCTTGTAACCAACGTACTTCAACAGTTACGCGGTACTTGATAAGGCCGAACTCACTGAAAATGCCACGCAATTCAGTAGTTTTACTACCATAGCGGCCATCCACTGGAGAGATAGCGGTTAACGCTGAAAGCTCCATAATTTCTCCTAAACTAATTGGTTTGTTTGAACGATTTTTTTAAATACTATTTTTAGCGATTTCGATAATTTTCTTTTTGCCAAAGAAAAATTGACGTCGCTTACCACCAAGTTGGCGCCAAAGCACGGCACTACGAATGCCAGCTAGTAACAGCGCTCGGATCTTATGTTGGTAACTTGGTTGTTTTAATAAATCTGGTTGACCAAATACTTGAATTTTTTGTCCAAGGGGACTCAATACTTGGCTGTAAATATCAGCAAAAGCAGCAACGATGGTGCTGTCGCAAATATCAAAATGTAATAGTTGTCTTTCAACTTGATTCAAGCGACTTGCCAGCTCATCTAACGCTTTTGAGTTTGCTGAAAGTGCACGTTCTAATTGCATCAAACTGCCAACATATTTAACCAGCTCAACATCTTTTTCGCCTTCTGGGGAGAGCTGTTGAATAAGCGTTTTATAACCGTCTTTGATCACCCATTTATCGTCATAGACGTCTTCTGGGTGAGCTGGGTTCAGGTTAACGATACTTTTTAGAAAAGTACTGACTTCAGCTTCATTAAACTGGCCGTATTTTGCTGTTTTTTGAACAAGTTTGCTGATCTGACACATGGCCGCCAGCGGTAAAACATAACTTGTCGACATTATTTGATCACCGAGTCGATGATACCGCCACCTAAGCAGACGTCATCAGCATAAAATACTGCTGACTGACCAGGGGTTACTGCTTTTTGAGGCTCATCAAATAAAACCCTTGCCATACCGTCTTCACCAACCAACAAAGTACATGGAATGTCAGTTTGTCTATAACGGGTTTTTACTGTGCAACGTGTTGTGCCTTTTGGTCCAACTCGGTCAACCCAATGTAATTGATTTGCGTTAAGGCCGTTACTAAATAGGCGAGGGTGGTTTTTGCCTTGACCAACAATTAACACGTTACGCTCTAAGTCTTTGTCAACCACATACCAAGGCTCGCCACTGCCTTCTTTCATGCCACCGATCAATAGGCCTTTTCTCTGACCAAGTGTGTGGTACATTAAACCTTCATGTTCACCCACTTCATGACCATCAGTGTCTTCAATTTTTCCTGGTTGCGCAGGTAGGAATTTTTGCAGGAAGTCTTTGAACTTGCGCTCACCAATAAAGCAGATGCCTGTACTGTCTTTTTTATCGTGTGTAATTAAACCTTGCTCTTCAGCAATACGACGTACTTCAGGCTTTTCAACTTGACCTACAGGGAATAGTGTTTGTGCAATATGCTCATGGCTAAGTGTATAAAGGAAGTAGCTTTGATCTTTATTGTCATCAAGGCCACGTTGCATCACAAATTTACCATCGCGCTCTTCACGACGAACATAGTGACCAGTTGCAATGTAATCTGCACCGAGTGCTTGTGCAGCGAATTCTAGGAAAGCTTTGAATTTGATTTCTTTATTACACATGATGTCTGGGTTTGGCGTGCGGCCGGCTTTGTATTCCTCTAAGAAATATTCAAAAACGTTGTCCCAGTACTCAGCTGCAAAGTTTACGGTATGAAGTTCAATACCTAATTTGTCGCAGACAGCTTGTGCATCTTTAAGATCTTCAGCAGCAGCACAATATTCGTCATTGTCATCTTCTTCCCAGTTCTTCATGAACAGACCTTCTACCTGATAGCCTTGTTGTTTTAATAAGTAAGCTGAAACTGAAGAATCTACACCGCCGGACATACCAACGATGACTTTAATCTGACTATTATCGCTCATATTTTTTGCTGTTAATCTCTATGATTTTGAAAGGCGTGAGTATAGCACGATATTTTAAGAGGCTGAATCCCAAGTTAGCGTTTAACGCTAAAGCACTTTATATTCGCCATTATGAATGCCATCAAGAGTGTATTTTCCAATACGATAGCGTATCAAGCGAAGTGTAGGGTGGCCAATATGGGCTGTCATTCTACGAACCTGGCGGTTTTTTCCTTCAGAAATGGTTATTTCAAGCCAAGTAGTCGGAATATTTTTGCGTTCTCGTATTGGAGGGTTACGAGGCCAAATATTAGGCTCATTAATAATTCTGACTTTTGCAGGCTTTGTAAGGCCATCTTTTAATTCGACACCTTTATTAAGTGCATAAATTGACTCATCGCTTGGCACACCTTCAACTTGCACCCAGTAGGTTTTATCTGTGTCTTTTTTCGGATTCGTCAGAGTGTGTTGTAATTTTCCGCAATTTGTTAAGAGTAATAACCCTTCGCTGTCCCGGTCTAACCGACCTGCAGCGTATACGCCTTTTTCTCTGACGAAGTCTGCCAAAGTCGCACGGTTTTGATCATCGGTGAACTGGCAAAGTACATCAAAAGGTTTATTAAACAGGACAATTTTAACTTGATCTGCAGGAAGCGCTTCTTTAACCACGCGTTTTTTATTAAATGGTTTTTTGTTATGAGATTTTTTTTGGAATGTTTTGTTATTGCGATTAGGTGCGCGATTTTGCATTGTTTATAAGAGTTAAAAACATTGATGTGTGCATAGTAGCAAATTATAACTTTGCTACTAAGTAAAATACCTATAAAAAAGGGCATCAAACGATGCCCTTAATCATACAAATTAGTATTAAGCTAGTTTTGCTAACACTGCATTGAAAGTTTCACTAGGACGCATAGCAGCAAAAGCAAGCTCGTCATTTGGCTGGAAATAACCGCCAACATCTTTGCTTACGCCTTGCGCAGCGTTAAGTTCTTCAACAATTGTTTGCTCTTGAGCTGTTAACTCTTCAGCGATTGGCGCGAACAACGCTTGTAGTTCAGCATCGTCTGATTGCGCTGCAAGAGCTTGTGCCCAGTACAGAGATAGGTAGAAGTGGCTACCACGGTTATCAAGTTCGTTTACTTTACGAGACGGTGACTTGTTTTCATCTAGGAATTTACCAGTCGCTGCGTCTAGTGTATCAGCAAGCACTTGTGCTTTAGCATTACCGTTCACTTGGCTTAAGTGCTCTAGTGATGCCGCAAGTGCTAAGAACTCACCTAAAGAATCCCAACGTAAGTGGTTTTCTTTTTCGAACTGTTGAACGTGCTTAGGTGCAGAACCACCAGCACCTGTTTCGAATAAGCCACCACCGTTCATTAGAGGAACGATTGAAAGCATTTTCGCACTTGTACCCAGTTCAAGAATTGGGAATAAGTCAGTTAGGTAGTCACGTAATACGTTACCTGTTACTGAAATCGTATCTTGACCGTCTTTCATACGAGCAAGTGAGTATTCAGTTGCTTCAATTGGTGCTTTGATAAGAATTTCAAGACCTGCTGTGTCGTGGTCAGCAAGGTATGTATTTACCTTTTTGATAAGCTGAGCGTCGTGCGCACGAGCTTCATTCAACCAGAAAACAGCAGGTGTGTTTGTAGCGCGAGCACGGTTAACAGCAAGTTTTACCCAATCTTTGATTGGTGCATCTTTAACCTGACACATACGCCAGATATCACCTTCTGCAACGTCATGCTGAAGAAGAACATTGCCGTCAGTATCAACAACTCTAATAGTACCAGCAGAAGCAGCTTCGAATGTCTTATCATGCGAACCATACTCTTCTGCTTTTTGAGCCATAAGACCAACGTTAGGAATTGTACCCATAGTACGAGGGTCGAAAGCACCATTTTTCTTACAGAAGTCGATAGTTGCTTGGTAAACACCAGAGTAACAACGGTCCGGAATAACAAAGCTAGTGTCTTGTTGTTTACCTTCAGCATTCCACATCTGACCGCTTGTACGGATAGCAGCAGGCATAGACGCATCGATGATCACATCACTTGGTACATGTAGGTTTGTGATACCACGATCAGAATCAACCATAGCAATGCTAGGGCGCTCAGCGTATGCCGCTTGAATATCAGCTTCAACTTCAGCACGCTTTGCGTCGTCTAATTGCCCGATTTTAGTGTAAACGTCACCAAGACCGTTGTTAACATCAACGCCTAACTCTTCAAATAATTCGCCATGCTTAGCAAATACATCTTTGTAGAATACTTTTACAGCGTGGCCAAAGATGATTGGATCAGACACTTTCATCATCGTTGCTTTCATGTGTAGAGAGAAAAGTACGCCTTTCTCTTTAGCAGCATTGATTTCTTGTTCTAGGAAAGCTTGTAAGTCAGCGGCGCGCATGCGAGATGCATCGATGATTTCTCCAGCAAGTAGAGGTGTGCTTGCTTTAAGTACAGTAACGTCGCCATTTTCTGCAATGTGCTCGATGCGAACGTCAGTTGCATTTTCTACAGTTGTAGATAGCTCAGAACCAAAGAAGTCACCGTCAGTCATGCTAGCAACATACGATTGTGAATCAGTTGCCCATGCACCCATTGAGTGAGGGTTTTTACGCGCATATGCTTTTACAGAAGCTGGCGCACGACGGTCAGAGTTACCTTCACGTAAAACAGGGTTTACCGCAGAACCTTTGATTTTGTCGTAAGTTGCTTTAATAGCAGCTTCTTCATCTGACTTTGGTTCTTCAGGGTAGTTAGGTAGTGCGTAACCTTTCTCTTGAAGCTCTTTGATTGTTGCTTTTAATTGCGGTACTGACGCAGAGATGTTTGGAAGCTTGATGATATTAGCTTCTGGCGTTTTAGCTAATTCACCAAGTTCTGCAAGTGCATCGCCGATGCGCTGCTCTTCAGTTAAAAACTCAGGGAAGTTTGCAATTACACGACCTGCAAGTGAAATATCACGAGTTTCAACTTCCACGCCTGCAGCATTAGTGTAAGCTTGAATGATTGGAAGCAACGAGTATGTAGCTAAAGCCGGTGCTTCGTCAGTTTTTGTATATATAATTTTAGATGTCATTATCATTCCTAGATCAGGGGCACAGAGTGCCTATCAAAACGCAATGGGAATGCTATGTTGCCTAAGGCAACTTTATATAGCAAGTTTGATAGTTATAACTACTCTAAAAGTCTATATGCACCATTGGCGGTGACATCTTAAAGGTTAATCAAAGTAATTGGGTAAACCTAAATAGGCATAACTAACAAGCCTGAAAATAGACACTAGTTTAACAAGCAATTTATATATGGGCTAATTTAAAAATTTAAAGTTGGAAAGAGAAAATAAATGAGAAGGGGGTGAAGCGAGTTAAAACCCGCTTTATTAATGAGATAATAACATCAAGCGAGTTCAGTCTCTCTAGGAGCGATGTTCGTTGCATGAAGCCCTTTTGGACCTTGTTGCAACTCGAAGGTTACATCTTGACCGGCTTTAAGTGTTTTGTATCCATCCATCACAATCGTTGAGTAATGGGCGAAGATATCTTCTTCACTGCCGTCTTCTACGATGAAACCAAACCCTTTGGCGTTATTGAACCATTTGACTTTTCCGCAAGCCATACTTCCACATCCTTCTATAAGTTGACTAATTTAGTTAATCTAAACTTTATAATTTGCTAGACTGCCCATAGATTAGACAATCTAATAACGACTGTAGTTTAAATGAGCAATCAGTCAAGGCTTTTAGACAAATTTTTAACAAAAAATTTATTTTTCAATTCAAGTTTGCTTGAGTTAACAACACAAGACTATATTTTATTATGAGTGGTATTAAAGATTCTGGTGTAATCGATACAGTTAGAGAGAAGCAAAGGCAAAAGCTAAGCCCACCTCGCAAGTATAAAGTCATTTTAAATAATGATGATTACACTCCAATGGACTTTGTAATCGAAGTATTAATGACGTTTTTTAATATGGATAGCGAAAAAGCAACTGACGTGATGCTGCGCGTGCATCACGAGGGAAAGGCAGTATGTGGCTTATATCCTTCCGATATTGCACATACTAAGGCGGAACAAGTAAATCGTTACGCTCGCGACCATGAACATCCACTGCTATGTAGTTGTGAGCAGGAATAACCGATATAAATCTCGTTTGGGGGTTGCTTATGCTAAACAAAGATCTTGAAATTACCTTAAATGCAGCATTTCGTGAGGCAAGAACACGTCGTCACGAATTTATGACTGTTGAGCATTTATTACTTGCATTAATAGATAACCCATCAGCAGGTGAAGCATTAGGCGCATGCGGTGTTGATACAGAAACGCTCAAACGAGAGCTTTCTGAGTTTATCGATGAAACAACACCATTATTACCAGAAAGTGAAAATGACAGAGAAACGCAGCCTACACTGGGCTTTCAGCGTGTTTTACAAAGAGCTGTCTTTCATGTGCAATCATCTGGGCGCACCGAAGTTACAGGTGTGAACGTATTAGTCGCAATTTTTTCTGAACAAGAAAGTCAGGCTGTCTATTTACTGAAAAAAAGTGATATTAGCCGCTTAGACATAGTGAACTACATTTCTCACGGTGTAGCTAAGTCAGATGACGAGCATCATGAAGATGAACATGAAGATATTAATAGTGAAGACTCAAATGACATACAAGGTGAAGAGAAGACTAAACTTGAAAACTTCACTACTAACCTGAACGCGATGGCACAAGCGGGACAGTTAGACCCATTAGTAGGCCGAGATCAAGAAGTTGAACGCACAGTACAGGTGTTATGTCGTCGTAAAAAGAATAACCCTTTACTTGTGGGCGAAGCTGGCGTTGGTAAGACTGCGATTGCTGAAGGGCTTGCCTATAGAATCGTTAATGAGCAAGTACCCGATGTGATTGCCGATGCGGAGGTATATTCACTTGATATGGGCGCATTATTAGCGGGAACTAAATATCGCGGTGATTTTGAAAAGCGTTTTAAAGCGTTGTTGAAAGAGCTACAAGCAAAACCACATTCAATTCTATTTATTGATGAGATCCATACTATCATAGGTGCAGGTGCTGCGTCGGGTGGTGTGATGGATGCCTCGAATCTAATTAAACCGTTACTGTCTAGTGGTCAATTAAGATGTATGGGTTCAACAACTTATAACGAGTTTAAAAATATCTTTGAAAAAGATAGAGCACTTGTGCGTCGCTTCCAAAAGATAGATGTACTCGAGCCAAGTGTTGAAGATACAACAAAGATCCTAATGGGTTTGAAAGAGCGTTACGAAGATCATCATGGTATTCGTTATACCCAAAAAGCACTCCGTGCGGCTGCCGAATTGAGTGCGAAATATATCAACGAGCGTCACTTACCAGATAAAGCCATTGATGTGATAGACGAAGCGGGGGCAAACCAACGTTTACTGCCTGTATCTAAACGTAAGAAAACCATCAACGTTGCAGATATTGAGCAGATCGTATCTAAAATTGCGCGAATACCGCAGCAGAGTGTATCTTCAAGTGATAAAGAGACACTCAAAAACTTAGACAGAAACTTAAAAATGTTGGTGTTTGGTCAAGACCAATCAATCGATGCATTAACTTCTGCAATTAGATTGTCACGCTCTGGTCTTTCAAATGAAGACAAGCCAATTGGTTCTTTCTTGTTTGCAGGTCCAACTGGCGTTGGTAAAACAGAAGTAACGAAGCAACTTGCAAAATGTATGGGCGTTGAATTCATTCGTTTTGATATGTCAGAGTATTCTGAACGTCACGCGGTTAGCCGATTAATCGGTGCGCCCCCAGGCTATGTAGGTTATGAGCAGGGCGGTTTGCTGACTGATTCTGTGATTAAGCATCCACATGCTGTTGTGCTTTTAGATGAGATCGAAAAAGCGCATCCTGATATTTACAACATTTTGCTGCAAGTTATGGATCACGGTACATTAACTGATAACAATGGCCGCAAAGCAGACTTTAGAAATGTTGTACTTGTCATGACCACGAATGCGGGTGTTCAAGAAACAATTCGTCAGTCAATTGGATTTGCGCAGCAAGACCATTCGCACGATGCAATGGTTGAAATTAATAAGGTATTCACACCAGAATTTAGAAACCGCTTAGACAACATCATTTGGTTCAACCATTTAGATAAAGATGTTATTTTACAAGTTGTAGATAAATTCTTAGTTGAACTTCAAGCGCAACTAGATCGTAAATCTGTAAACCTTGAGCTTACAGCCGCGGCTAGAGAGTGGTTAGCTGACCTTGGTTACGATAAGGCTATGGGCGCAAGACCTATGTCACGTGTTATTCAAGAGCAATTGAAAAAGCCGCTTGCAAATGAAATTCTGTTTGGCAAGTTAGCCGAAGGTGGTACAGTCAAAGTAGGCCTGAAGAGTAATAAACTTAACTTCCAATATGATGTTGAATTGGCTGAAGCTTAAGAGTGTAAATACACCTTTTCATGAGGCCATTAAAAAAGCCTAGCTTAGCTAGGCTTTTTTTAACACATCAAGTGAAATCACTCTGATGGGTTGTTAAAAGTAAAACGAATGAATTAACCAATACGCTTTACAATCACGGCGTAATTAACGCGCGCGGAAAACGATACGACCTTTAGTTAAATCGTATGGCGTCATTTCAACAGTTACTTTATCGCCTGTTAAAATACGAATGTAGTTTTTGCGCATTTTACCAGAAATATGAGCAACCACTACGTGGCCGTTTTCAAGTTCAACGCGGAACATTGTGTTTGGTAAAGTATCAAGGACTGTGCCTTGCATTTCAATTACGTCTTCTTTCGCCATGTGTAGCGTAACACCTCTTTGATTAGATTAACGCAGCAGATTTTGCCGAAAACCACACAATAAGTAAAGGTAAGGGGGGAAATTAGTTAATTTAATTACAGCTTCAGTTGCCAAACATCCGATATAAAACGCTCTGCAGGTTTAAATTGAGACTTGTAAGACATCTTTCTGCACTCATCTATTTGATAACCGAGATAGACGTAATCAAGACCAGAATCGAGTGCTAATTCTATTTGAAGCAATATCATCACAACACCAAGACTAAACTTGTCATAGTCAGGGTGATAAAAGGTATAAATCGCAGACAATGAGTTTGGCATTGTATCTGTGACTGCAACGGCGATGAGTTCATCTTGATCCCACAACTCAATAAAGGTGACAGGTAACCAATTACAAAATAAAAAACTTTCATATTGTAAGCGGTTTGGAGGGAACATGGTGCCATCATAATGCTTTTGATTAATATAGTTTTCATATAAGGCGTAATAATTTGATTGCTCTTTATCACTCACTTTAATATGGAACTTGCTTTTCGCTGCTTTTAGTTTTCGCTTTTGTGATTTTGATAACACAAAATCTTTAACAGGAAGGCGCATCGACTCACAGGCATGACAACTAGGACAATGAGGGCGATAAATTTGATCACCGCTTCGTCTGAATCCTAATTCTAATAAGTCCTGAAACCGTGCTGCGTTGTAGCATTGGCTATCAAGAATTACGAGCAGTTGTTCTTGTTTGTCAGGTAAATAACTGCAATCAAATTGTTGGCTTAATCCAATCTTTGAAGGAAAATGTTCAGTCATAAATCTCTTCCAATACCTGTGGTTTCCACATCGAGCTGGGTATTTCAAAGCTTTGTGCTAATTTAAGTTTAGCTAAAAACTCAGACCTTGAAATTAATTTTGCACCTAAAGTGGTTAAGTAGGGGTTTTCCAACTGGCAATCTACAAAATGGGCATTGTGTTTTTTAAGCCAATTAACTAACGCCCACATGGCTAACTTTGAACCGTTTGCTTGATTAAAAAACATAGACTCCCCACAGAAAACCCCCGAGTTCATAATCCCATAAAGTCCACCTATCAGATTATTGCTTTGATCCCAGACTTCGAGGCTATGTGCAAAGCCTAATGTATGCATATCAATGTAAGCAGCCAACATCTGATGGTTTATCCAGGTACCTTCTGCATGTAACCTCTGTTCTCTACAGGCATTGATGACAGTTTCAAATGCTTTATTAACAGTGACTTTAGGTTTTGTCCTTCTTGCTACTTTCTTTAATGAACGACTGATATGGAAATCATTCAGTTCAATCACACCTCTGTTATTTGGAGACCACCACATGATGGGCTCTTTTTCATTAAACCAAGGGAAAATACCTGACTGATATGCAAGGTTGAGTCTTGCTGGCGAAAGACAGCCTCCGATAGCAAGTAAGCCATCAGGTTCATTTAGGGCCAAAGTTGGTGAAGGAAAATCAATTGTTTCAGCTGATAGCTGATATAGGCGTGGTGTCATTTAAGAAATTAATCGTATTTTTAATGAAAAACATCTTAAAGTGAAAGCGGAGGGTTAAACAACCCTCCAGATCTAAAATTTATTGGTTGTCTAAGTAGCGTTCGGCATCAAGTGCTGCCATACAGCCTGTGCCCGCAGACGTAATTGCCTGGCGATAGATGTGATCAGATACATCACCAGCTGCGAACACACCTTCTACAGAAGTTTGTGTTGCATTGCCATTAAGACCTGATTGAACTACTAGATAACCATCTTTCATTTCAAGTTGGCCCTCAAACATATCTGTGTTTGGTTTGTGACCAATTGCAATGAATACGCCAGCTAGATCAAGTTGTTCAACGTTGTCTGAGTCTGTGTCTTTGATTTTAATGCCTGTCACACCCATTTCATCGCCAACAACTTCATCTAAAGTACGATTAAAATGAAGTTTTACATTACCGTTTTTAGCTTTTTCCATTAAACGGTCAGATAAAATCTTTTCACTGCGGAATGAATCACGACGATGAATAACATGAACTTCATCTGCAATGTTAGAAAGATACAGAGCTTCTTCAACTGCAGTGTTACCACCACCAACAACCGCTACTTTTTGTCCTCGGTAGAAGAAACCATCACATGTAGCACATGCAGAAACACCACGACCTTGGAAGGCAGTTTCAGATTCAAGGCCTAAATATTTAGCCGAAGCACCAGTAGCGATGATAAGCGCATCACAAGTATACGTACCTTGATCGCCTGTTAGCGTAAATGGGCGTTTTGTAACGTCTACTTTGTTGATGTGGTCGAAAACAATCTCAGTCTCAAAACGTTCTGCATGCTCTTTCATACGATCCATTAATGCAGGACCAGTTAAGCCGTGTGCATCACCAGGCCAGTTTTCAACTTCAGTTGTTGTCGTTAGCTGACCACCTTGCTGCATACCAGTAATTAGCACAGGGTTTAAATTCGCACGTGCTGCGTAAACAGCAGCAGTGTAACCAGCTGGACCCGAGCCTAAAATTAAAAGTTTACAGTGTTTTGAATCACTCATGAGGTATTCCTAATCAATTATCTTTTTAACGAAGTGAGGGTGATTCTAAGTAAAACAAGGAAGAAGTAAAATAAATTAGAAATATTGAATATGAATAAAATCAAAAGGTGTCAAATAATCTGTACTTGCTGAAAAAAACATCCAAAAGTGACTGTTTTATCAGAATTTCATGACCTAATAATTTTTTTTTGATATGTTCTAATTAATTTTTATGTATGACTCTGGATTGAGTCACCTTTATTTATAGGTTGTTATGGCATTTTGGCAGGACATTCCAAGCTTTGATCTGGCTGATGAAAACGTTGAAATACTTAGTAGTGCGAAGCAATATCAACAAAGGCTTATCAGTCTTATTGAGCACGCTAAATCTCGTATTTATATTACCGCTTTGTATTTACAAGATGATGAAGCTGGTAGAGAAGTACTTTCAGCACTTCATAAGGCTTCACTTGCAAATCCAACGCTTGAAGTTAATGTATTAGTTGACTTTCATCGAGCTCAACGTGGCCTAATAGGCGCTGAGAAATCAGAGGGAAACGCGGCCTTATACTGTGATGAATTAGAAAAACATCAAAGTAATGTAAAAGTATTTGGGGTGCCAGTTAAAGGCAAAGAACTATTTGGTGTTCTACATTTAAAGGGTATCGTTATCGACGATATTTTGCTTTACAGCGGTGCTAGCATAAACAATGTGTATATGAATGTGGGTGAGAAGTATCGACTTGATAGATATTTCATTCTACAACAGTCAGGTCTAGCAGACTCTTTTTGTAACTTCACAAATGAATTTTTGTTGTCGTCAGCAGCTGTACCAAGAATAGATAGTCGCCCTATACCAAAATACAATGAGATTAAAGTTTCACAGCGCCAACTCATGAAAGAGTTGAGAAAAGGGCGTTACAATATAGAATCAATTAACTCAGATTCTACCTTGAGTGTTCGACCATTCTTAGGTTTCGGCAGGCGTGCAAATAAGTTAAATAGGTTAATTAAAACTTTGTTTGACACGACAGATAATGAGTTGCTGCTTTATACACCATACTTTAATTTTCCAGCGCCATTACTTCGCTCTTTACGCCGCTTATTAAAACAAGGTAAAGAAGTTACCATTGTTGTTGGTGATAAAACGGCGAATGACTTTTATATTTCTCCAGAACAACCATTCAGTAAAATAGGCGCTTTACCTTATCTTTATGAAACAATTTTATTTAAATTCTTAAAGTCCAATAAAAGGTTCATTCAGTCGGGTTTGCTCAAAGTTCACCTTTGGAAACATGAGAATAACTCTTTTCATTTGAAAGGCGTAAGTAAAGACGGTTATCTTCATCTACTGAGTGGTCACAACCTTAATCCTAGAGCTTGGGGTTTAGATATTGAAAATGGTATTTTGATCGAAGATAAAGCACACAAGCTCGACAAATTATTATTATCAGAAAAGCAAGACATTCTTCAACACTGTCGATTATTATCTAGTCATGAAGATCTCGATTCAGTTCAAGATTACCCGTTACCTGTAAGGAAGATATTAGGGCAGGCAAAACGAGTAAAAGTTGATTTCATAATCAAAAAATTTATTTAGGAAAGGCCAAATATGGCCTTTTTTATTAAGTTTTTTTCTAATCAATATACTTTCTTAAATTTCTACAAAGTTGATATTTTGGACTAAGGTTAAATAAACAAAATCAACTAGATGAAATTATGAAGGCCATCCAATATTGCTTTATTCTCTGTCTTTTTACCTATAGTTCATCAAATTGGGCGCAATCAGTTTATCAATTCAATATTTATCATGATTCAGATTATTCTAATCATTTTGCATCGGCAAATGCCATCAAAATGGGGTTCATGTCAGCTTTAGAGTCTGAAAAAGGTAGGCTAGAAAACGTCGAGTTTAAATTCTTAGAAAAGGATCATCGTGGTAATAGCAATCGTAGCTTATTACATATGAAGAAGTTTCTAAAAGATCCTAAAGCATTATTTATTTTAGGCGGTCTTCATTCTCCTCCGTACATAAAAAATAGAACTTTCATCAACAAAGAGCGGATATTATTGCTGGTACCTTGGGCCGCAGGCGGTCCAATTACTCGCTATGAGCATGGAACAAACTGGGTTTTTAGATTGTCAGTTGACGACACTAAAGCAGGATACCGAATAATCCAATTTGCAAAAGAAGCACGTTCTTGTGAGCAGCCTCATTTGCTTCTTGAAAACACGCCATGGGGTAAATCAAATGAACGAACGATGCAAAATGCGCTTGGTAAAAATAAAGCTGAAGTAACATGGTTTAATTGGAATACGAAACTAAAAAAATCAAAGCTAATATTGAGGGGGATCATAAATTCAGGGGCCGACTGTATTGTATTTGTTGGTAATGCCATTGAAGGTAAATTCTTTATTCAGGCAATGGCAGAAATCGAAAAAACCTTACAAAAACCAATTATTAGCCATTGGGGAATTACAGGGGGTAATTTCTTCACTGATACCAAGCAATACCTTGAGGATGGTATTGAGCTTAATTTTATCCAGTCTTGTTTCTCGTTAGATGACCTACCTCGATCAGGTAGCGCAAAAAAAGCGATTAAATCTGCGAAGAAATTGTTTAAGAGTGATTTTGAAGTTGAAACGCTGCAAGCTCCAGCTGGTTTTGTGCATGGCTATGATTTGGGCCTACTTTTTGTTCAGGCTATGACACAAATTGAGGTGACAAAAAATATAGCCGGTACAAGAGAGTCGCTAAGAGATGCGCTCGAGAATCTCAACTCAACTATAGATGGCTTGATCAAAGTTTACTCTAGGCCATTTTCAAATAAGGGTGAAGATTCACACGAAGCTTTAGGTTTAGAGGATTTTTGTATGGCTAAATACAAAGATAATGGCTCTATTTCCATTATTAAGAATAAAGGCTAGGGTGTGAAATCACATTTTTTAAAGATGCAACTTGATGCCAATAAAGCTTTTATTGTCTTTGTTGTAATGAGTCTTTTGTTATCGGTATTTATAAGCGTGATGCTAGTAGGAAGGGAAGCATCTTCAGTATTAAATGGTTACAAGCAACAAGCATCTGAAACAGAAGCGAAGCTCAGTGCAAAATATGTAGAAAATTTTTTAGAAACTAGAATTTTGTTGCTTAAAGATCTATCAAGTCAACCTATTATCATTAATGGTGTTATGGGATCTGGTGTATCAGAAGCGTCTTTAAATGATTATTTGTCTGAATTTAAAATTCTTGGGATCAAAGAACAGCTTTGGATCTTCAATGTCCTTGGGGATTATGTGTATAAAAATAGTGAAGAGCTGGCATTGAAAGAAACTCCTAGTGATTGGCTAGAAGATTTACTTAATGGGGAGCTTTCACACGCTATATTGCTTGATCAAAACCAAGGGCACGCATATTTCAAATTGGCAGTACCAATTAATTATAACGGATTCACCGAAGGGGCGCTGATTGTCAAGTTTGAAACCCCCATTGATGTTTTATTATCTGAAGTTTTAGAGTCGAATACACATGGAGTAAAACTATCAGGTCCTTGGTTAAGTTATTCAAATTTAAGTACAAATAACAAGTATGACTCAGTGTTAAAGTCTGACCTTCATAGTGCGGGTTTAATGCTAAATTATCTAGTTGATTCTACTTTAGTAGAAAAACAAGTGAATCAAGTCATCATAAGCATCGCCAGTGCAATTTTTGTGAGTCTATTTTTATCATCCTTATTTTTATTCTTAGTAGGCCAAAAACTTCTTTTAAATCCCTATAGAAAGCTAGAGTTGTCTCAACAAGCAACAAAGTTGAGTGAAGAAAGGTTAAACCTTGCTATCAACGGGAGTTTAGATGGTATTTGGGACTGGGATATAAAAACAGGAAAAGTATTTTGTTCTGAACGTTTTAGAGAGTTACTAGGCTATATGCCCAATGATGAGTTTCCAGAGGACTATACGGTCTTAGAAAGAATGGTTCATATTGAAGACCGTGAATATGTTAAAAGCAGTTTAAAAGCGCACCTTCAGCAAAAAGCAATTTATGATGTACAGCATAGATTCATGACCAAAAAAGGAGAGTTTAGAGTTTACAGAGTTAAAGGAGATGCATTATTTGATAGTACTAACAAAGCTATCAGGATGGCAGGGTCAATGACTGATATTACAGAGCAAATACAAGCCCAACAAGCGTTGAAAAAAGCGAAAGAAGAAAATGACCTATTAGCCCTATCTATTGATGCTAGTAACCTTGGAGTAACAATTAGTTCAGTCTCCGACACAGAGCTACCTCTTATATATATAAACCAAGCTTTCACTAACATCACAGGTTACGGCGAAGAGATCTTGGGGCAAAGCTGTCGTTTCTTACAAGGAGAACAAACGTGTCAGACTTCAGTTGATAAGATCAGGCTAGCCTTAAAAAATCATGAATTAGTGAAAGTAGACCTTTTAAATTACAAAAAAAATGGTCAACCATTTTGGAATAGCTTACAGCTATTTCCAGTACACAATGAAAAGGGTGAACTTACTGCTTATGTGGGAATTCAACAAGACATAACGGATAGGGTTGCTTCAGAAGAGGCATTGAAAGAAGCCAAAATAATGGCTGAGCAAGCTAGTGTTGCCAAAAGCGAGTTTCTGGCCTCAATGAGTCACGAAATACGTACTCCAATGAATGGGGTTCTAGGTATGCTCAATTTACTACTAAATAGTGATTTAAATGCTGAACAGCAGCACCGAATAAATGTCGCAATGAGTAGTGCTAATTCTCTTTTAACTCTAATCAATGACATCTTAGACTTTTCAAAAGTAGATGCAGGAAAGCTCGAGCTTGAGCACTTAGAGTTTGATTTGCGAGGCTTGCTAGGTGACTTTGCGGAGTCAGCCGTCATACAAGCACATAACAAACGGATAGAACTTATTTTAGATGTAACAAACATAGACGAAGCCGTTGTAATAGGTGACCCTGGTAGGTTGAGACAAATCTTAAGCAATTTAGTAGGTAATGCAATTAAGTTCACCTCAGATGGTGAAGTTCTTATAGAAGCTTCGTTGATTGAGCATGACTCCCATAATTGGCAGTTAAATTGTAATATCAAAGACACAGGTATTGGCATATCGCCTGAACAGCAGACAAAACTCTTTCAATCATTCACTCAGGTTGATGCTTCAACAACCAGAAAATATGGCGGTACAGGACTTGGTTTAGCAATAGTAAAAAAACTCTGTGAATTGATGGATGGCAAAGTTTCTGTTTCAAGCCGAGCAGGCAAAGGATCTTGTTTTAGTTTTTCTACTCTACTAGGAAAGAGTAACGCGTCATTTCATGTAATTCCTGATGTTGAGATGAAAGAGCTAAATATTTTACTTGTAGATGACAACAAAACTAATCGTGAAGTACTCAGAGCGCAGCTAGAACATTGGGGGGCTTCAGTCACAGAAGCGCGTTCAGGGATCGAAGCCTTAACTATCAGCGAAGCCTATTTTGCAAAGCACAATAAATGCTTTGATATCGCATTTTTGGATATGCAAATGCCAGTCATGGATGGGGCGAAATTGGGTGAACATATAAAAGCAAACGAACACCTAAAAGCCACGAAGTTAATTATGATGACTTCGATGTGTCACAAAGGCGATGCAAAGTTTTTTGCTAACTTGGGCTTTGATGGATATTTTCCCAAGCCTGCGACAACATTTGATTTATTTGCAGCACTTTCAATTGTTGCAGAAGATGGGGAAGCTCTCAAAGGTGCAAAGCCTCTAGTCACGACTCATTATATTAAGTCTCTAAAAGCACAATCTGTTTTAAAGCCTGAAGAGATATGTTGGGGAGAGGGGATCCGGATTCTTTTAGCTGAAGATAATCGGGTTAATCAAATAGTTGCTCAAAGTATGTTGGCAAAACTAAATTTAACGCATATTGATATTGCAGCAAACGGTGAAGAAGTGATACAAAACTTATTAAATACAACAAGAGATACCAAATACAGCGCCATTCTTATGGATTGTCAGATGCCAGAAGTGGATGGGTATGAGGCTTCACAAGCGGTTAGAAATGGAAAGGCAGGGGAGCTTTATAAAGATATCCCGATCATTGCGATGACAGCAAATGCGATGGTTGGTGATAAAGATAAATGCCTTGAAGCAGGTATGGATGACTATATTTCAAAGCCAATAAAACCCGAAGTTTTATTCGAGCGCTTGCTACAATGGCTTCCCTACAAAGAAATAGAATCATGAGATTAACAGAGCTTGAACTTATTTTTTCGAAGTGTGAACCACTTCCTGCTTATACTAACTCTTTTTTTAGTCACTATTTTTATCGCCAATGATGATAAACTTTTACCACTTGTTTTAACCTATTTGATTATAACCAATTCGACATTTTGTATTTTATTTTTACTTGATAAAAAACGGGCAAAAGTGAATGGGCAAAGAATAAGCGAATTTTGTTTATGTATTGCAGCGCTTTTATCATTTAACCTTTCAACTTTATTGTTGCAAGAATCAATACGCCATAAGACAATAAAGTGGCAGTTCAACGGTAAGCTTTTCATCACGTTTTTAATTCAAAACATACTTTTACTTTCTTATTTCTTTGTTACGGTATTTGATATTATCAATTAGTAGTTTGTCGTTGCGCTTTATCATCATGGCTAAACTGTTAAAATACGCGTTAGTTTTAAGGGCCGAGAAATCACATGAAAAGAACAAAACTAGTTAATCAATTAACCGAACTATTAAAACCATTTTCTATTAGCGACTATTGCCCGAATGGTTTACAAGTCGAAGGGGCAGACGAGATTAGTAAAATTGTCACGGGTGTCACTGCCAGCCAGGCGCTGATTGATGCAGCAATAAAAGCTGGTGCAGATACGATTTTGGTTCATCATGGTTTCTTCTGGAAAGGTGAAGACCAAACTATTACGGGCATGAAACAAAGACGTATTAAAGCTTTATTGGAAAATAACATAAATTTACTTGCATACCATCTTCCTCTTGATGTTCACCCAGAACTTGGCAACAACGCGCAATTAGCAGAGTTACTTGACATAACTTACGAAAGAGCTTTGGAGCCATGGAATAAAAACTGTGTGGCAGTGAAAGGCAAACTTAAAACACCAATGAGCTTAGATTCATTTGCCCAATTGGTCGAAGAAAAGCTAGATAGAAAACCATTAGTAAATCAAGCGGGCGACCACTTGATTAAAACCATCGCTTGGTGTACTGGTGGAGGCCAAAGCTTTATCGATATGGCCGCTAGCCAAGGCATTGATGCCTACTTAACAGGTGAAGCATCAGAGCAGACAATTCATAGTTCTAATGAACAAAACATCCACTTTATAGCAGCAGGCCATCATGCTACTGAACGTTATGGTGCCAAAGCTTTAGGCGAATACCTTGCTAAAACCTATGATTTGGACGTTGAGTTTATAGATATCAATAATCCGGTTTAACCGTACAATATGAGTAAGATAGGCAAAAGCTATAAAGATAAATTAGCGCGAGATAGAAGCTTTAATGCTATCTCGCAAAAATTTAAGAAAAATATTTACGGTACACCCAAAGGCAAAATACGAGAAGCCGTTTTAAAGCGTGACTTTTCTAAGCATATTCCATGGCTGGAAAATACTACAGCACCAAAACGAATAATAGATATCGGCGGTGGGCAAGGACAGTTATCGATTTACTTGGCTAGTTTGGGCCATCACATCACGCTGGTGGATATATCGGAAGAGATGCTACAACTAGCGAAAGAGTACGTGGACCAAGCGGGTTTAAGTGCTCAATTCGAATTTATTCACGCACCTTTACAGGCATTGCCTGAATTAGAGTTAGGTACTTTCGATTTTGTTCTATGCCATGCTGTACTTGAATGGTTAGTTGACCAAGTTGAGGCGATTACAATTTTGTCAAAGCTCGTCAACGATGCGGGTTATTTGTCTTTAATGTACTTTAATAAAGATGCGCATTTATTTGCAAATATGGTCTATGGAAACTTTGATTATGTAAATCAAGGGTTACGTGTGAGACAGAAGGTTGGTTTAAGTCCTAATCATCCTGTAGAACCTGAAGTTGTAGATAATGCTTTAAGTTGCGAAAATTTTCAGCGACTTTGTAAAACGGGTGTACGTTGTTTTCATGATTATTTGCGAGAGCTTGAAAAAGGTAAAGCGCAATTTGATGACTTACTTGCATTAGAGCTTAAATATAACCAACAAGAGCCTTATGCGTCACTCGGTCGCTATACGCATTTATTGCTGCAAGCAAATTAGTGATTCTCTTAACCAAAATAATGAGCCCTTAAACAAGGGCTTATTCAATTCATTTTTGGTGTTATTTATCAGTCATTAACGCCTTGACGTATTTTACCGGGGTACTGCCATAGCTTAAAAACTGCTCATGAAACGCTTTTAAGTTAAAGTCATCACCTTGAGTGGCTTTTAACGACTCTCTAAAATCATAAATCTCCCTATAGCCGCTGTAGTAACTAGTTAACTGGACTTGGCTCAATGTCGCACGACGCCATTTACCTTCAGCTTCCGTTTTTTCTTGGAAAGCACCGTTCATTAACAGATCTAGGCCTTCTTCTTTGCTGATCCCTTTTACTTGAATAGCATAATCTAGAATAGTGTTACAGATGACACGAAGATTCCACTTATAGTACATAAGCCACATTTCTGGCTCAAAATCACCATAGCCTTCTTCTAACATCATACGTTCAGTATACACAGCCCAACCTTCAATCATCGCGCCATTCGCAAAAATACTTTTAATTAAAGAAGGAGACTCGTTTGAGTAAACTAATTGCGTATAGTGGCCAGGGATCGCTTCATGAATATTTAAGATCTGTAAAATCCAGTGGTTATATTCTCTTAAATATGACTGTGCTTGTTCATCAGACATATTATCGAGCGGAGTTACATTATAATACGTGTTTTCTTTTTTATCGTATGGACCAGGTGCACTAATAGACGCACCAGCAAAGCCACGCATATACTCTGGTGTTTCACGAACTACCAATGGCTTTTCTGGGTCTAGCGTGATCAGATCTTTTTCTCTGACGAATGCTTCTAAGTCTGGAATTTGGCGCTTGATTTCAGGCACGAATTCGTCACGAGCAACATGCTTGACCGATAGGTGCTTGATGAGTTTCGCTACTGCATCTCTGTCTTCAGATGGGCGTTCAGCGTTCGGAAAATACTTACGCCATAGTTCATCTGTGATCTTAACCATCTCAGTGGTCACGCGATCTTTGTCAGCAACAGCTTTGTGATACATCTCTTTTGCGCTATACCCAGATTGAATATCTAGTGCGAACTTCTCTTCATAAAGCTTTTCACCAATTCTAAATGAACGGGCGTTATCATTTTCTACAAGAGACTTTTCAAGTTCAGTTAGAAAGTCGATGTAGCCATTGATTGCGTCTTTTGCTGCATTGAAACGTTTAGCAAAAAGTGCTTTATCAATTGAAGATAAATTTGAAGCTTCAACTTGCGCTAATAGCTCATCTTTAAGCACACTAAAAGCGCCTCTGTTTTGGCCGATAGCAAGCTGGGTATATTCTAAAGTTGGGTTATAAATGTTTGCTTTTGCAGCATCGTAATATGCAGGCACGTATTGAAGACGCTTTAAAACGGTCGCAAACTTTTCGTCATCGGTTTTAAAGCGGCTATTTAAAATTGTCGCAAACCCGCCAGATACATTGTAGTTAGACGGGTTCCATTGCCAGCTTTTGAAGGTTTCTGAGTGCCAAATGGTGCGTTTTAAAGCATTTTCAATTAGGTAATAATCCGTCTTTTGCGCTGTTGGCAATGAGTCTAAATCGAACTGTGCTAGTTCGTTTAATTTTGCGTTAGCAAAAGACAATGTGCTTTCGCGATAGGCTTGATTTGGAATACTGATAATATCATCGTATTTACCATAGCCTGCCCAAGCCGAATGCTCAGGGAACTGTTTCCAATAATCATGGATAAACTGTTCAGAGAAGTTAGCAAAATTTTGTTGTACTTGAACCCTGTTATTTTCAGTTTGTTGTGTACTTGTTTGTGTACAAGCAGTCAGTCCAAGTGCTGCGACAAGTGCGAGCGAGAGTGCAGTTTTTTTCATGGGTGTTCCTTGTTAGTGATTCTAATCTATTTTATCAGTTTTTTCATAATTAGCCTGTGCATCAGGGGTAGAAGGCAAAAAAGCTGCGCCGGATTGCGATTTACCACAAACATCATCAGGGTTATACATAGGGCATTGCGTCATAGATAAACAGCCGCAACCGATACATCCGTCGACTTTGTCTCTGATCTGCTCTAGATATTCAATTTGTTTGGTCAATTGTGCTCGCCATCGCTGAGATAAATTTGCCCAATCTTTTTTAGTCGGGGTTCTATTTTCAGGCAATGCATCTAGGGTCTCTTTGATGTTTTGTAATGTAACCCCCATATGTTGCGCTGCTTTGATCACAGCAATTCGCCTTAGCACATCGGGTTTGTATCGACGTTGATTTCCTTGATTTCGCCAACTTCTGATCAACCCTTTGGTTTCATAGAAATGCAGGGTTGACACTTTTACGCCAGCACGTTTGGCAATATATCCGACAGACAAAGTAGCATCTTGAAGTGGTTTGCTCATTATCATCTCTTAAAAACGTGTTTTAGCGACTTTAAACACATTTGTCAGAATTTGCTAATAGTATAACGTGTCAATATGTTACAGTTTTCGTGATATTTCACGAGGAATGCTATGTCTCACTTACTTAAACGCCTGTTAAATGACCCTGAACTACTTCTCAACTCTGTTGGCGAAGGTATTTACGGTTTTGACCTATCTGGTAATGCAGTATTTATAAACCCCGCAGCTGAACGTATGACAGGTTGGAAAGCCGAAGAATTAATAGGTAAAAAAATACATCAATACCATCACCATAGCCATGCTGATGGTTCACCGTATCCGGCAGATGAATGCAACATCTACTGTACTATGTTTGATGGCAAAGTAAGACAAATATCCGACGAAGTGTTCTGGAGAAAAGATGGCACTAGTTTCCCTGTGGAATATACCTCTACGCCAGTATTTAAAGATGGACAAATTATCGGGGCTGTCGCGATATTTCGCGATGTAACAAAGCAGCATGAAGCAGAAAGTGCACTGAGAGCAGCATTAGAGCAAGTCCAAACTTTAACTGAGCAATTAAAAGAAGAAAATTCTTACTTGTTGGAAGAGTTAAATGCAGATTGGCAAGAGTCAGGGTTAGTAGGTCAAAGTCATATATTTCAAACCATGCTTGAGCAAATCAACCTTGTCGCACAAACCAGCAGTACTGTGTTGATTTTAGGTGAAAATGGCACAGGTAAAGAGCTTGTTGCCAGAAACCTCCATAGATTGAGTAATCGCAGCTCAAAACCATTTGTAAAAGTAAATTGTGCGGCTTTTACGCCTAGTTTATTAGAGTCTGAATTATTCGGGCATGAAAAGGGGGCATTCACAGGCGCCAATGAGAGAAGAAAAGGGCGTTTTGAACTCGCCGATACAGGCACTCTATTTTTAGATGAAATTGCGGAGCTATCACTTGAGGCACAAAGTAAACTTTTGCGCGTACTACAAGAGCAAGAGTTTGAACGTGTAGGTGGCAGCAAAACCCTAAAAGTAAATATTCGTATCATAGCGGCAACCAATAAAGATTTGTGGCAAATGGTTGGAAAAGGTGAATTTAGAATGGATCTGTATTATCGCCTAAATGTCTTTCCTATCAGAGTACCTAGCCTAAAAGAGCGAAAAGAAGATATTCCATTGTTGTGTACAAACCTCATTAATCAGCTCAATAAAAGGTTAGGTAAACACTTAATGGGACTGACAAAGTCAGCGATAGACAAACTTCAAGCTTATGATTGGCCAGGCAACATCAGAGAGTTACAAAATATATTAGAGCGAGAGGCTATTTTGTCTAAAGGACGATTAGTGTCAATTTCTCAGCCATTAAACATGGGTGATGAACAAATGCTTGAAGGTCAAAGTTTAAGGCTCGATGAGGCAGAGAGACTTCATATTGAACACGTATTAGAACTTTCTAATTGGCGTATAGCGGGCCCAAAAGGTGCAGCGATTAAATTAGGGCTCCCCGAGAGCACATTACGCTCTAAAATGAAAAAGCTTAAAATAATAAAAAATCGCGAAATATAGCGCGCTACGTGAAATTTCGCGTTTACATATTTTCATTATAAAATTATGCGTATAAAAAACAATTGCTTATAAACTTTCAGATTGGACTGAAACTTGCTCTATAGACATTAACCAATGTTAGTAGAGCAAGTACTATGAAGTTTGATATTAAAGAAGAAGACATGATCATTAAGCCACATAAATCGGAGGGCCCGATTTATGTGCGCGAACAAAAAGGTTTTTTCCAAAAAATCCGTCGTAATCTTGGCTGGGTTTTAATGCTGACCTTTATTGCTATCCCTTGGCTGCAATATAACGGCCAGCAGGCAGTGTTGTTTGATGTAGGCAGCCAACATTTTAGAATTTTCGGCCTCACATTTTTACCACAAGATTTTATGATTCTGGCTTGGGTATTTATGGCGGGGGCATTTGCGCTTTTCTTTGTGACTAATTGGCTGGGTCGAGTATGGTGTGGTTATGTGTGCCCACAAACCATTTGGATGCTAATGTTTACTTGGGTGGAGCACCGTATTGAAGGCAGTCGCAATAAACGCATTAAACTAGATAAAAGCCCTTGGGGTACAAAAAAAATTGCGTTAAAAACAGCAAAGCATAGTGCTTGGTTAGCTATCTCTCTCTTCACTGCTACGTCATTTATGGCGTATTTTATACCTGTACAAAAATTATATATCGACATGTTCACACTAGAATGGTCAGGTCTAGTGAGTTTTTGGGTATTCTTATTTGCATTCTGTACCTATGGTAATGCTGGGTTTTTAAGAGAAAAAATGTGTACGGTTGCTTGCCCATATTCACGTTTTCAATCAGTGATGTTTGATAAAGACACGTTGCTAGTCACCTACGATGCACAACGCGGCGAATCAAGAGGTAAACGTAAACGTAAACAAGATCCAAAAGAACTCGGTCTTGGTGACTGCGTTGACTGTAACCTGTGTGTAGAAGTTTGCCCAGCAGGTATTGATATTCGAAATGGTCTGCAATATGAATGTATAAACTGTGGTTTGTGTATTGATGCCTGTGATGACACGATGGATAAATTTGGCTATGCCAAAGGGCTCATTAAATATCAGAGTGAACATGAAGCATCAGGCAAAAAAACCAATCCGTTTAGACTAAAGCTACTTGGATATGCAACCCTTACTGCGCTAATTATTTTAATTATGGTGGTGTGGGCGTTTAATCGTACGCCAATTGAGGCATCTGTGATCCGAGACCGTAATGCGTTATATCGTGTTAACTATGAAGGGTTAGTCGAAAACCCTTATACGTTAAGCGTGATCAATAAAACGCAAACCACCATGAGCTATACGATTAGTCTTGAAGGGTTAGAAAATGCTGAGCTTAATGTACCTGCTGTGATTGAAATTGAAGGGGGAGAAATGTTGCAAATACCTGTTACCGTTATTAAAGACGGTTACGACTTAAAGGTCAAAGCGACTCCAATTAGTTTTACCATTGAGTCTAAGCAAAAAGCAGACATAAAAATAACGAAAGAAAGTTATTTTTATAAAAACTAGTTGCTTATGAGGGGCTTATATTAGCCCCTTTTTTGAAGCAGTTGAATACATATTAGTTTAGTTATTGAACACTTTTATTGAACTATAAAGATTAATGCTGCTTATTGTTTGTAGATTAATTTCTTGTCTGACAAGCTAAAGTGCCTTACTCTCAAAGATTTTTTTATTTTATAAATCATCATTGTTAGTCGTAAAATTTATTGATTGTTTAATTCATTGACTAAGTTCTGTTGTAAATTTACAGGAACCCACCTCAACATTAACGAAGTGTATTCTGGTGATTCCTTGATCTTACTAAAGTTCATATCGACTTTCTTTAAAAACTGCTGGCTCTCTTTAGATTTATTACATCCAATGAAACCTAAAACGGTTTTTGGCGATTCAGAGATTTGCAATTGAATAAACGTACTCTCTTTTTTTAGTTTGGATTGAAGATAAAGGTGCTCACCGGGGTAGCCAATAATAACGTCAACTCTTTTCTTAAGTAACATATAGGTTAGGCTCTGTAAGGAATCTTTACCTGCACGAATTATTATATCGTCTTTCGGAATTTTGAGGATAATCATATCAACATGGTGCCCATACGAACGTTCAGTTGATTTGCCAAGAAGCAGATCGTTTTTAAAGATTAGGTCTTTTAACGAAGTGGTGGTAATACCTTTGGGTATTACTTTTTCAGCAACATCTTTGTGCATGGCAATGGTTGGTGCTAGGCCAATCGTGGAGTATTGCTCAGAAAAATAAAATTGCTGTTTTCTGTGCTCAGTTTTATACAGAGACAACATACATGTTGTTTGTTTGCTATGTTGTAATTCAAACAAAGCTCTACTAGATGGAATAAATACCTGTTTAAATTTGTATTCAGGAAGCGACTGCGAAAGTAAATTTATGACAGCTTCATCCCTACCTTGTCCTTTGTCTTCTCCTTCTAAAATATAATATGGCGCAAAGTCTACCTTTAAAAAAGTGACAGTTTTAGCAATTGATTCAAAACCCAAGAGCAGAAAAAAAATAATGACTAGAAACTTAAACATTTTTCTACATTTCAAGTATACAGATATTAAGTGTAGCAAATGGCTGATATAAGATTCCAAATAAACAAAATCTTTACAATTATTTATCAAGTGGTAGATTGTAGAAAAGTTAATTTCACATCACCAATACGTTGTCAGTGGTAGAATATGAAAGTTTAATAAGAGTCTGTAAATAAGGACCCACAGCTATGAGAACATTAATTGTATCCGATATCTTTGGTTGTACAAACCAGCTTAAAGATTTTTGTGAGCAGTTTTCAGGTAAAGTGCTAACTGTTTCACCTTATGATGTAACGGCATCAGATGATGAACTTCATGAACAATTAATGTACGATAAGTTTATAGACAGGTTAGGCCACGACGGGTACGCAAATAAAGTTCAAGAGGCTCTGATTAAATTTAGCCCTGATTTTATAATTGGTTTCAGTGCAGGTGCGACCGCTGCCTGGCGTGCTTTAGCTATGACCCCCTTGAAGCGAGTACAGAAGATGATCGCTTTTTATCCTGGTCAAATCAGACATTTCACAAGTTTAAATCCAAACTGTCATGTAGATATCTATTTTCCAGATATTGAAAAGCATTTTGATCTTAATCCTGTTATAGCCACATTGAAGACAATCCCATGTCTTTACGTTGTTAAATCACGGTATAAACACGGTTTCATGAATGCATTATCTGAAAACTTTAACCATGATGCATATCAGCATTACGCGCAGATTTGTTTGAATGAGCAACAAAACCTACAAGAAATAACAGATAATCATCTTCTATCTTGTCAGTCGTAGAATATTTTTTGTGATTTACAAGTAGCTTATTGAAAAACAAAGTTAAGTATCTCCTTTGGTCACATAAGACATTTAAACTATACTTCGTCTTGCACACATAAATCTGCACTGAGAGTATGGAAATGTCTAATTTATCCCCGAAAAGCCTTTTATCAACACTGATATCTTTGTCTTTAATGCAATCGTGTTATTTATACGCGAATGAAAGTATAGAAGTCATAGAAGTGTATGCTCAAAAAAGAAAGCAACTTGAAAGTAAGGTTAGCGTGACTGTTAATCAACTTAAAGGGGAGCAGATAAGTAGCACTGGTTTAAAAGATACAACAGACTTAGGCTTGCTTATTTCAGGTCTTAAAATCAGTCAAAATGCAGCAGAAGGTACGCCACCCGCAATAAATATTCGGGGAATAGGCTTACTAGATTACAACACTGCAAATACATCTCCGATAGCAATGTATGTAGATGGAGCATCTGTTGGCTCTGCTAATAATCAAATATTAAACCTATTTGATATCGAGCAAGTAGAAGTTTTGAAAGGCCCTCAAGGTACTTTGTTTGGCCGAAATAGCACTGGCGGTGCAATATTGATCAGAAGTAAACGTCCGGATGCAGGTGATTATGGTCAACTTACAGTCGGAGCTGGTACCGATGGTTTTTATAAAAGTAATGGCTTTTATAATGTACAGCTAGATGATACTTCAGCGTTTAGGGCTGCGTTTAATCATAATCGCTACGACTATACGAGCTATAATGTATTTCCTACTTCACCAGAGGCGGGAATGGAACAAAATGATCTGCGATTGAGCTATCTGGGTCAGTGGTATGAGTTGGAATGGTATTTAAAGTTAAATTACAGTCACTGGAATGGTATTGCTCAACCCGTCGGTAATATAGGCATATTCTCAGATCCTGTAAATCGTGTGATGTGCTCAGTTGGTGATATTAATTCCGGAAATTGTGTTGATGCATTTGGGTTTAACGATGGTGTTGATGACTTCTGGGCTGTGAGCGTAAATAATGCCTCTCCTCATCATGGTATAAATAAAGGCTGGACAAGTGAATTAACTTGGCAATTTAGTGATGATACATCATTCATTTGGCTAAACAGCTTTAACCGCTTAGATAGAGAGCATGCATTCAATTGTGATGGCTCTCCTGCGAGGTTATGTGAAGGTCAATTGGGCGTTAAAGCAGAAGTATTAAATAACGAAGTACGTTTGAACTATGAATTAGGCGATGATCATTTCACACTTGGTCTGTTCTCATTACAAGAAAGAATTTATCAAGACAACTATAATGACATTCTGAGAGATTTACGTGGCACGCAATTTGGCAGTAACTCCGCCAATTTCTTTTATGATAATGACTTAGTTAGTAAGTCATTCGCACTATTTGGACAATATGATTGGCAACTGTCTGAGCGCTTAATCCTTACAACGGGTCTTCGTTACTCTGACGAAGTGTTTGAATATGATTCAATAAGTAACATTAATGTTGTAGTAGATGCTAGCTCATTAGAAGGTGTTTTATTGCCTTTCTATCATGTTGATGGCGAAGTCAAAGATGATGACATTTCAGGCAAACTTTCAATCATTTACTCATTGAGTAACAATCATTCAGTATTTTATAGTCTAAGCAATGGTTATAAAAGTGGTGGTTATTACGGAGGATACTTATCGAGCCCTGAGCAAGCTATGCTTGCAGATTATGGTCCAGAAGAACTTATTTCGAATGAAGTCGGTGGTAAGTATATTAATGACAATAGAACGTTAAAAGTAAACTGGGCCTTGTTTCACTATGACTATAAAGGTCAACAAGTCTTCATGAATCAACCATCACTCGTTGAAGGAGCTCCACCGATACAGCTTCTAGAAAATGCTGGTGAATCAAAGGTTTACGGTTCTGATATTGATGTTAAGTATAAATTAACAGATGAATTTAACACCACCTTAGGGTTTAGCTATATTCCACATGCCGAATTTGAAAAATTTATTGACCCACTTGGCAATGAACTGACAAACCATCGCTTACCTTTTACTTCAGAAATGAATATAAATGGCGCGCTTACTTATGAAACAGACCTACAAGCTAACCTAAGGATGACAGCAACGTTGGGTTTTGATTATCAGTCTGATTATTATTTTGACCAAAATCAAAATATACTAGCTCACCAACCAAGCTACACATTGTGGTATTTGAATAGCCAAATTACTTTTAAAGACTACCAGCTAAGGTTTTGGGCTAAAAATCTATTTGATAAAGAATATAGTCACTTAAAATTCGATTTATCTAGCTTCTTAGGTATGTTAGAAGACTTTAAAGGTGAGGGCAGGCGTGTTGGGCTAGAGGTTTCATATAACTTTTGATTGATATGATGAATAAACATAGAAGAGTAGTTGGCTGACTAAATGCGTAAATTGATACTTTATATTACGCTGATTATATTGAGTATTGTGTGTGCGGTGTCACACGCACAGACATTTAATTATCAACATAACATGCAAGAAACAAATTTACATGATTCTGCTTTGCTTTTAAAATCGAAAGAAAATGTGGTCTTCCCATTAAGCTACCAGTCTGTAAAAGCGTGGCAACAAGGCCTTGAGATACTGCCAAAGAGGGCACTTTTTGGAGGAAAGTATTGGCTTGTTACTGAGCTTGTAAATCATACCAATGACATAGAGTTTGTCTTATACCCCTACAATACCGTTGTATCAAGAATAGAAAGTAAGCTCTACAGTGAAGATGGGGAAATTCAAACTATTGTTACAGGGGGAGAAGTCAGTAATGAATTTGCATTTCATTACGGTAACTCAATTCGACTTAATCCGAATGAAAAATATGTATTGGTGACTTCTTTTGAAAGTGATTTTTTTTACACACCCATCAAATTTGTCATTAAACCTAAAGAGGAGTTCGAGCGTTTAGTCGTTACTGAAAATTTGGTAATGATTTTATGCTTTGGTGTTGGCTTAGTTTTAGGCTTGTACAATATACTCATTTACTTCGGCTCAAAAGACAAAACGCATTTATATTACGCATTATTTGCAATTTGCTGGGTATTTGCGTGGAGTCACTTTTTCCACATTTCTGATCAACTATTTGGCTTTTATTCGCCGAATTTACACTGGCTTGGTTTTGCCTTAACGCCGCTAACGAATATCCTTTTTTACATTAACTTACTCAAACTTAAAGAAACCCATCCAAAACTAACCAATGGGTCACTCTTGCTAGGTGTTATAGCTGCTTGTGGAATACCAATGGCGATGTTGTTTCCAAGTTTTGGTTTTCTCTGGGCCACAATCGTTACTGGCGCAGCACTTTGTTTGGGACTCTATGTAGGTTTTTTGCGAATAAGCGAAGGCTTTAAACCAGCAAGATATTTTGTACTTGCGTATGTCGCAATGGCCATTCCAAACATGATTGGTAATCTAACTAACCTTGGTGTGTTGCCTCCATCTAGCTTAAACCTCTATCTACTTGGACTAATAGGGACAGCAATGGATGCTCTGTTGCTGGCATTTGCTGTTGCAGATAAGTTTAGATTAACCAATTTAGAAAATGTTGAGCTTAACAAAAATCTAGAATTGAAAGTACTACAAAGGACTCAGGAGTTAGAAGACTTAGCTTCTGAATTACGTGATGCTAGTGAAGCAAAAAGTCGATTTTTAGCAAATATGAGCCACGAAATTAGAACGCCGATGACTTCAATTATTGGTTATGCAGATGGCATGTTGCTTGGTGACATAAAGCCCTCTGAAAAAGGGCATGCTATCAATGTTATTCTCCAAAATGCCAGACATGTACAAAACCTGATAAACGACATTTTGGATATGTCTAAGATTGAAGCCAATAGGTTGGAAGTAGAATTAATTGAAGCAGATATGTTTAGATGTATTGCTGAAATTGAATCACTCCTCGGTAAACAGATAAGAGATAAAGGTTTAGAATTTGAGTTAAATTATCATTTTCCTTTACCGAATTTAATTGTTATAGACCCGACCAGATTCAGACAAATATTGCTAAATCTAACTTCAAACGCATTAAAATTTACCAGTGTGGGTAAGATCTGTATTGATGTTTCATGTGGTGACGAGAAGTTGCAAATTTCGGTGAGAGATACCGGAATAGGCATGACCAAAGATGAAATTAAATCATTGTTTACTGCTTTCCATCAGGCTGATACTTCTACCACACGGCGTTATGGTGGTACGGGCTTAGGTCTGAATATATCAAAAAGTTTAGCCCGTAAGCTTGATGGTGATATTACCGTTGAAAGTAATGTTGGCTCAGGTACAACGTTTGCACTTGAATTAGGTTTATATACAACCAAAGATACTCAATGGGTGAGCAATCTTAATAAGTTGCCGCAATCTCAATTAGACCCACAATCTATAGATACTAAGGGTATACTTAAAGGCAAAGTATTGCTTGCTGAAGACCATCCTGATAATAGAAAGCTTATCACCATTATACTTGAAGGCATGGGGCTTCAGGTGGTCACAGCAGAAAATGGCCAAGAAGCTGTTCAAGCTGTTTTAGATCATGAGTTTGATTTAATATTATTGGATATACAAATGCCTATAATGGATGGTGAAGAAGCATTTAAGTTTATCCAAGCAACTGGGGTTAGTTCACCCGTATTAGCATTAACCGCGAATACCATGACCCATGAAGTAGAGCGTTATTTAAAAATGGGCTTTACGGATCATTTGTCAAAACCCATCGACAGAACAAAATTCCATAAGAAAATCAGTCATTATCTCAACCTAGAAGTAGAAGAGTTAAACTTGCCTATCGGTGAATATGAAGCACTACAAAATAACTACCTTCAAGGATTAGAAGAACAAAAACACCTTTTGCACTCAAGTTATGAGAATAGTGATTTCGTGGCACTGAAAAGGCATGTACATGCCATCAAAGGGACAGCAGGTATGTTTGAGTGTCACGAAATTCATAACCATGCGACACAACTGGATGAGTTACTGAAAAGCGGTAGTTTAGAAGATGTTGACGTACTGTTAGACCTTTTAGTCAATGCGATGTCTGATGCTTCAAAAGCAGTTATGAATTAATGACTTTGCTACTTTCTTCAGTTTGTCAAAAGTAATACTTATTTTTTAAAGATCTTCCTCTAAGAATTAATACTTTACATTGCTCCATGCTTTGGTGGTATATTGTATGCAAAATAAAGGTGGAGGGAGCTAAAGTGTACTCTAATCATAAATCGGGATTTGGAAAGAGCTTTTATATTGCCAATATCATGGAAATCTTTGAACGATTAGCTTGGTATGGTTTTTTTGCAGTGTCATCTATTTATATGACGACTCCAAAGTCACAAGGAGGTGTCGGATTTTCTGATATTGAGAGAGGAGCAATTCAAGGGATCATTCCTTTCTTTTTGTATTTATTGCCTGTTCTAACTGGTGCACTTGGTGATCGAATAGGTTATAAGAAAATGTTTATCATTTCTTTTGTTATAATGGCGCCGAGTTATTATTTACTGGGCCAAGTCAAAGACTTTTGGTCATTTTTTATAGTACTCAGCTTCGTCGCTTTAGGTGCCGCATGCTTTAAGCCAGTCGTGGTTGGCACGATTGCTCATAGCACCAATGACCAAAATAGAGGGCTTGGTTTTGGTATATTCTATACCATGGTTAACGTCGGTGGGTTTCTAGGTCCGCTAATAGCCGGTGCTATGCGAGCGATAAGTTGGGATGCGGTATTTATGATGTCGGCGGCTTGGATATTATTAAATTTTGTGCCAGTTTTATTTTTCTACAAAAACCCACCATCACTTAAAAAGCAAAGCGACAAAAGCTTAAAAGAAACGATAAATGAGGCACAAAGTGTGTTAGGAAATGGCCGTTTTGCTTTGGTTTTATTTGTTTCTATCGTATTACTAATGTGTGCGGGTGTAGAGTGGTTATCTTACACTCAAGCATTTTTGACCATTGTGCTTTGGCTTATTTCAAATGTAATTTGGAATTTATTTGCAAAAGAAAGTGCATCAAGTTGGTGGCAAGAGAAAGTAAAAGTCAGTAATGCTAAATTTGCGATATATCTTGCGATTTTAACGGGTTTTTGGACGGTTTATAATCAACTTTTTTACACTGTTCCTTTGTTTATTCGTGACTTTGTTAATACCAAAGATTTAGTTCAGTTCTTATCTTTATTTGGGCAGGGCGCAGTTGATTTCTTTGCCTTCGTAGATGAAGAAAAAATATCTGCAGCTATAGTGACTTTATTTAATGATATTAAGATGAGCAATGCCATCGAATTTGAAACTTTGAGGCTTGAGTGGGTGCATTTAAAAGTAAATGTACCAACTAATGAGTTAGCAAATTTGGTTAAAGAGTTACGTTTAATTGCAAACAATACTTATGAATTAAATAGTACACAAATACAAAACTATACAGCTTACCTTTTGGCATACCGACAGGTTAACCCTGAGTACCTAATTAACTTAGACTTTGCTGCAATCGTTTTACTACAAATCTTTGTGAGTTTACTTTGTCAAAGGTTTAAGTCTATATATGTATTAATTGCTGGACTCATCATAATCGCGGCTGCATTCATTTTTTTAATTGGTTCTCAACACAATATGGTTGGTTGGGTGATTACAGTTGTGATTTTATTAATTGCATTAGGTGAAATGCTTACCTCACCAAAGAGTCAAGAATATGTAGCAAGCATAGCACCGAAAGATCAAGCAGCCTTGTATATGGGTTATTACTTTGTTTCTATGGCATTAGGTTTTTTGTGCGCAGGCTTTTTGTCAGGTTGGAGTTATGCGAATTTAGCAATAGGGCAGAATAAACCAGAACTGATGTGGTCATTATTTACTGCTATTGCTGGTGTAACGTCTATTGCGCTGTGGTGTTTTAATCGTTACTCAAAAAGTGAGGCTGCAGAGCAAATGATACCAATACGTAATGACACTTAATTACATTATGTGATTGAACCTGATTGCAGTTGTGCCGAAGATTTCTCATTTAGAACAATTAATATTGCAAAATTCGCCTTGACTACATGGAAGTAGGTATATCAGCGATAGCAGGACGCGTGAGTTGTGCTGCCAACAATGTTTTCTTTCCTCACAATAGAGTATCTAGTTCGTCTGAGTGGTCTTATAAATTAATGTTGAATAAAGAATTCAAAATAATAAAAAGCCTTAGAAAAACATCTAAGGCTTTTTTCTTGTCTATACAACTACTGACATTTGTTTGTAAATACAGGGAAAACATTAACTCAATAATAATGCTTGTATTTTTGATTATGCTCTGACAGTTAAGGTTGATTTTGGTGCAATTACTAATGTGACTAATTAAGCCCACTTATTACATGGTGTGTCATTAACAACTCAAGCACTAAATGGGGAAAATATCTTGTCTATACAACTTATTGTAAATACCAAAATAAGAGGTAACTCACTAATAATGCTGGTATTGCTGAATATAGTGTGGCAATTAAGGCTGCCTTAGGTGCCATTGCTAAAGCAGGGAAAAGTGCATCTCCATCATTAGATATGGCATTACCAACTAAAGCACTAAATGGAATAATACCTTGTATATACAATGTAGTGATGACTATTTGAGGGCCACAACCCGGTAATAAACCGATTGCAACAGCAATGAGTGGGGCATAAATCGCATATTCACTAAACCAAGCTCTAAGGTCTAGCCCAAACACACTCACTGCAATTTCATAAAGCATAAAGCTAGCGATGACCCAGGCTGTTACAAAGTGGGTATCTTGTATTATTCGAGAAAACTTACTGGGTGGTGATACTTCCTCATCTTCAGCTGTAATTTGTTGATAGGTTTTACCTTCTGAAGAGAATGCCCAGATGGTGACTGCGATAGCTGCAAACAAAGCACCAAAATAAGTGATGGCATTATCAAATTCGCCGAAATCTACATTAAATGCAATGAGTAAAGATATAGCCACACAAGGCGCTAAAAAGCACTTCCATAGCTTTTCACCAACATGAATGGCCTTATTCGATTTCATGCAATCATGGGCATAATTTGCACCTTTTTGAGGGTGACAAAATGAATCAGCATGGAACAAGTGGACAATTAAACCACTTATTATACCAGTAGCGATGCCTATACTAATTACACTCAAAGCAGCAAAAGGATCTTTAGCTAGTAGAAGAAAAGCAGCGTCTCCCATCGTGGCAGTTAATACAGCGACAACAGAAGCAAAGCTGGCTTGTTTCTTAGTAAATTGAGTAACTACAATAATAGCTCCACCACAGCCTGGGAGGGCTCCGAGTATTGCTGCGAAGGTAATTTCTAATGTAGGTGATTTTGCTTTTAAGTAACTGAGTTCAAGTTGAGGTAACCTGTCAACTAAATAGTAATAGATGAATAAGGTTGCGGCGACGAAAACAGTGACCTGAAAAAATGCATCTGCAAGGGTAGGTATTGTAATCGATCTTATTGGTTCATAGAGTAAAGACAGAAGTATAAAAACAGGTAAGACTAGTCGCTTATTAGCAAGCATGAATGCAAGCGAACTGAGAACAGGTGAATGCCTTAACGTTGTGAGAGTGATCATAAAGTGCAACCAATAAATATTATCAGTTGCACTTTAGTGCTAATTTAAATAAAAATCAATCTCATTTGAGTTTATTTTCTATTGAATTCAGCACCAGCTTTCCATGTTGGCCATTCAGCTTGTTGAGAAACGTCATAGCCAACTTGGAAGAACAACTGCAAATCTTGAACTGCACCGCTTAAGTCCCATTCATCACGGTATCTGTCACACGGTTGGTGATAACAGCCACGAAGAACTAAACTCATTTTCTTACGATAGTTTGCTGTTGCTTCATCTAGTGCTTCTGTACCACCACCAGCGTACATCGCAGGTACGCCCATATTTGCGAATGCAAAGTGATCTGAGCGGTAATAACCACCTGATGCCGGACGTGGATCTCCAGAAACTACACGACCCTGAGCTTTTGCAGCATCAGCCAACATTTCGTCTAGGCTTGATTTACCGATACCCACTACGCTGATATCTTTCACTTTACCAAGTAGGTTTAAGCTATCCATGTTGATGTTAGCAACGGTTTTTTTTGCTGGAATGACCGGCGTATTCGCATAGAATTTTGAGCCAAGTAAGCCTTGCTCTTCCGCAGTTACTGCTAAGAAGGTGATTGAACGGTCTGGACGAGTTGGCAGCTTAGCGAATGCTTCTGCTACTTCAATCATACCACCAGTACCCGTCGCATTATCATGCGCGCCGTTATAGATTTGGTCACCTTTACGGTTTTTATCCATACCTAAATGGTCCCAATGAGCTGAGTAAACAATATGCTCTTCCGGCTTTTTGCTACCAGGTAAAGTCGCAATAAAATTGTACGACGTTGATGTCTTAATCTTGCTTTTAACAGTTACTGAGGCGGTTAAGTCACCCATATCAACATGATAGGCGCCTTGTGCCGCTTTTTTCTTAGCATCCTCAAAGTTTAGACCCGCTTTTTCGAACAGCTCTTTAGCTACATCGACAGTTACCCAGCCTTCAACGGCTACACGATCCATGTTTTTATTTTCTTTTTGGAAGCCAAATTGCTCGCCACTCCAAGAGTTCTCAACAACGCTCCAAGGGTATGAAGCAGGTGCTGTTTCATGAATGATGATTGCACCCGCAGCACCTTGGCGACTGGCTTCTTCGTATTTGTATGTCCAACGACCGTAGTAGGTCATGGCTTCACCTGTGAACATGCTTGGATCTTTGGTCGCAAAACCAGGATCATTAACCAGCATTACAACTGTTTTACCTTTAACATCTAGGCCTTCGTAATCGTTCCAGCCATACTCTGGAGCATTCACACCATAGCCAACAAACACCATTTCAGAATTGTTGATTGACTCAAGTTCGCTAATGCGACCTGTGCCCATCACCATTTCTTTTTTGTATTGGTAAGCTTTACCACCAATTACTAGTTCCATATCAGAGTCAGCTTCAATTGAAACAAGCGGCACTTCTTGGAAGAAACTATCACCATTGCCCGGTTCATAACCGAGAGCTTTAAAGTGTTTTGTTAAGTAGGCTAGAGTAAGCTCTTCACCTTTCGAAGAAGGGGCACGGCCTTCAAACTCATCAGAAGCGAGTGTTTTAATGTGCTCTGCAAGTTGTGTTTCGTTGATGCTGTTGTAAGCGGTTTGAATATCGTTAGATGTGTTACTTGTTGATACGCAACCTGCAAGCACAGCTGCAGCAATTGCGCTAAGTGTTATTCTCAGTTTCATAATCACTTTTTTCTTTTAATTAAAATCGCTTAAGTATACACATTTCTATACTGCTTGTTCGAGTTAAAGCGATTAACCGCCTTAGTTGGCGTGAAGACAAGTTTACGATAAAATCGCGAAAATTTTTAAGCCTGTAGTCCTATGAAAAGATTTGTTGCCTCAGAGACATTTTCTCAATCCTGTCTTAATAATGGTGCTTTTGAGCATCTAAATACATTGTTTAACCTCAACTCACATACAGACTGGCCAAGTTTTGATTGGTTAAACGGGTTAAAAGACTTAAAGAAGCCACAAGGATTAAATATTTGTTTTACACCTAACTCTGAATTAGAAAATGAAACACGTTACTACGAAGCAATTATCTTCGAAACAGGGAAAGTACCAACACGAGAGCAAAACTGGCATGACTTATTCGGCGCTCTCATATGGTGTCTATTTCCAAAAACCAAAGCACTTCTGAATGAATTACATATTGAAGAAATAAAAGCGCATGGCACAAAACAAAGAAGTAAAAAAAGAAATGCAATTACATTATTTGACGAGTGTGGCGTTATATTAGTGGTTAATAATGATGAAATAATTTCTCAGCTTAAATCACATCAATGGTCAGATGCTTTTGTGGATCAAAGAGCACAGTGGGGTAAAAATTATTTACCTTTTACATTTGGCCACGCTAACTACGAAATGATGACCAACCCGTTTATTGGGCTTACAGGTAAGCTAGTTTGTATAAATGTTGAAGAAAGTTTTTACCAATTAAGCTTAGAACAGCAATATCACTATTTAGACGCGCAGCTTTATCAAATGATTCAAGATGGGTTATTAGAAGACAATAAAAAGATGTCACCCCTACCATTATTAGGTGTGCCTTCATGGTATGAAGAAAACAAAGAAGCAAGCTTTTATAAAAATATAGATTATTTTCGCCCAAAACGAAAATAATCGTGTTTTAAATCAATAGAAAAGCGCCTAAATAGCCGCTTTTCTATTGCTGTAAGGTTAAGCTTTGATAGCTTTCGTGATCTCAGCAACTGCTGAATCAATATCAAGCATTAGCTTTTCACCAGTAATACGGTTCTTAAGCTCAACCTTATTTTCGTCAAGGTTACGCTCACCAATAACAAGTGTGTATGGAATACCAACTAGTTCCATGTCATTAAACATGACACCAGGGCGCTCTTTACGGTCATCGAATAACACATCAACACCAGCAGCTTGGAAATCGCTGTATAAACGCTCTGCAATATCAGGAATACGATGCGACTTGTGCATGTTCATTGGTACAATAGCAAGTTCGAATGGCGCAAGCGTTTTTGGCCATTTAATACCAAACTTATCATTGTTTTGCTCAATCGCAGCAGCAACAATACGAGATACACCAATACCATAACAACCCATGGTCATGATTTGGTTTTTACCGTTTTCACCAAGTACACCAGCATTCATTGCTTCAGAATACTTGCTGCCAAGTTGGAAAATATGGCCTACTTCAATACCGCGTTTGATATGCAGGGTACCATTTCCACAAGGACTTGGATCGCCTTCGACCACGTTACGAATATCTTCTACAGTGTAGTCAGTTACATCACGGTCGAAGTTGATACCACTGTAATGCACACCATCTTTGTTTGCGCCTGCAACAAAGTCAGCCATCACAGCAGCACTACGGTCAACAATAATTGGCATATCAAGGCCTACAGGGCCTAATGAGCCAGGGCGAGCGCCAATGGCAGCGATAATGTCTTCCTCTTTTGCCATTTCTAGCGGAGAGTCTACAAGTGATAGTTTTTCAGCTTTTAACTCATTTAATTCATGATCACCACGAACGATTAGTGCAACTAAACCGCGCTCTTCATTTTCATCTGGTGAACCATAAACAATAAGGGTTTTAACACCTCGATGTGGTTTAACACCATGTTTTGCTTTAAGCTCTTCAATGGTTTTTGCTTCAGGCGTATCGAATGTGTTTAATTCTTTAGATGGAGCAGGGCGTGCTTCGCTAGGTGTAGCTGCTTCGGCTTTTTCAATATTTGCTGCGTAATCACTTACATCACTGAATGCGATTGCATCTTCACCTGATTCTGCTAATACGTGGAATTCATGAGAAACACTACCACCAATTGAACCTGTGTCTGCAATTACTGGACGGTAATCTAGACCTAAACGCTCAAAAATATTGCAGTACGCTTGATGCATACGTTGGTAGGTATTATCCAGACACTCTTCTGTCATATGGAAAGAGTAAGCATCTTTCATGGTGAATTCACGTGCGCGCATTACACCAAAACGAGGACGTACTTCGTCTCGTACTTTAGTTTGAATTTGGTAGAAATTAATTGGTAACTGCTTGTAGCTGTTAATTTCTTTACGTACTAGATCTGTGATCACTTCTTCGTGAGTAGGACCAAGCGCAAACGGACGATTATGTCTGTCGTTGATACGTAATAGCTCGGGACCAAACTGTTCCCAGCGTCCAGACTCTTCCCACAGATCAGCAGGTTGAATAACCGGCATAAGTAACTCGATTGCACCGGCTTTGTTCATTTCTTCACGAACTACTTGTTCAACTTTACGTAAAACTTTTAAGCCTGATGGCAACCAAGTGTACAAACCTGATGCAAGTTTACGGATCATGCCTGCACGAAGCATAAGTTGGTGGCTGATAATTTCAGCATCAGAAGGCGTCTCTTTTAGAGTCGCAAGAATATATTGACTGGTACGCATGGTGGTTCCGTTCGTATAGTATTTTGTTTTTCTGGAAAATGGCCATTAGTTTAGCAGTGCTAACGACCCATACAAAGTGTTTATTAACGTTCAATACTGATTTCTGTGACAAGATTGTGTTCACCGTCGACTTGCCAGCGAATATTGTAATGATACAAGTTCATTCCGTACGTCTGTGTGCCTGTTTTTTGTTTTTTGTAAGCAGGTCGGGGGTCTTGTTTGAGTACATTGGCAATAAACTCTGGCAGTGATTTATCAGCTTGCGTTGCCAAAAACTCAGCCGCTTGCTCTGAAAACTCAACAGTCATTAAAGTTTCGGGACGTGTATCGGCAAAGCCTGCTGAAGCTTGGGGCATGGCATCTGAATAAGGTAAATATGGCTTTATATCGATAATTGGTGTGCCATCAAGTAAATCTATCCCAGATAAAAGTAGCGCGAGTTGACCGTTCTTATATTCAACACCCTCTAATTTCACCGCACTCATGCCAATGCCATTAGGTCGAAAAGTGGCTCGGGTTGCAAATACGCCTTTTTTTTCATTGCCACCTAAACGGGGCGGGCGGACAAGTGCAGAATAGCCTTTGTCAGCGGTTTCGTGGAAACGAAACAACAACCATAAGTGTGTAAACTCTTCGATACCTCGAACAAACTCTTCGCGGCTAAATTCTTTACTAAAGATAAGCTTGGCTTTTGCCTCAGGCACTAAACGGGGCTGTCTAGGTATGGCAAACTTTTGTTTATAAGGGGATTGAATAAAACCGACTGGCTCAATTTGGTAGTTTTCCACAAGCAACTAAATATAAAAACATAGATGTTTGGATTGTAACTTTTCTTAAGCAAATAAACCATGTAATGAAGGTGTAATGGCGTGTAATTGGATTATTTTGCAAACCGACATAATCTTATGTCTGAATTATCATTTAAGTTACAGAAAAATGACCGATAAAAAAAACGCATCTAGGTTTATTGCCAGTAACCATCTACCTCATGAGCATGAGCGAGAATTATTGATGAGTGCAAGAGCATCAGCCTTAAAAGTTCATTTTGCTTCTAGAACAGTATTTAGCCTTAAGGGTACGAGTAATAACTTAAAAGGGAGTGATGAGCGTGAACATGGGATTTGAACACAATATTGATGTCGTATGTAGAAAGGTAGCCTTAAAATATAGCTGTGAAGAATTATACAGTTTGATTAAAGATTCACTGATATCAAGAAAAACAAGGCTAAATGAGCTTGTTTCTCAGATCCAAGATGGCTTAGTGAGCCCTAAAAACTTTGAACTCTTAATTGAAGAACAAAAATCATTATTAATTCATGATTTAAAAACGAATAAACATAATCAACAGCAATTAAATGACATTGCAAATATGGCCATTTATGAACTGGCTAAGCATTCACTTAATTGAAACGCTTTACTCCTTTACTGTGCGATGAAGCAAGGATTCAGTTTCAATCGCAATTTCTTTCATTTTGATTGCATATTGCTCTAACTTTTTTTGCTCTTTGGTTTTTGCTACAAACTGTGGCACAGGCACAGGGTAGCCAGCTTTATCCATCGCAATAAAACTAATAATGCAGTGATTACTTTCAGATAGAATATTATTTTGAGGGTCGCCACATTTTACTCGGATGAAAATTTGCATGCTAGTTTTACCCGTATGTGCGATTTGCGCGGTAACTTCTACAACTTGGCCGACAAGAATAGGGCGTTTAAACCTGACACCTGCAACAGATACAGTAACACAATAACTGCCACTCCAGCCCGCAGCACACGCATAGCCGGCTTGATCTATCCACTTCATCACAATGCCGCCATGCACTTTACCGCCAAAATTGACGTCTGTGGGTTCTGCTAAAAATCTAAAAACAAGTTCAGATTGCTGATTCATATATTTCAACCTATTACTGTAAGTAATGTTAAGTATAGTCAACAGACTGTAAAACGAAAAAAGGGCCATAAGGCCCTTGTGCAATTTAGGTATAGGAATATAGCTTTACATATTCGGGTAGTTAGGACCTCCAGTCCCTTCAGGTGTCACCCAAGTGATGTTTTGACAAGGATCTTTGATGTCACAGGTCTTACAATGAATACAGTTTTGGGCATTAATAACAAACTGCTTTTCACCTTCATTTTCAGAAATCTCATATACACCAGCAGGGCAATAACGTTGTGCAGGCTCATCAAATTTTACAAGATTAACGTTGATAGGGATCGCTTTGTCTTTTAACTGCAAGTGACAAGGTTGTACTTCTTCATGGTTAGTATTTGATAAAAATACAGAAGATAATTTATCAAAACTGAGTTTACCATCAGGTTTTGGGTAGCTAATGGTGTCACATTCACTCGCAGGTTTCATGCATTCATGGTCGAAGGTTGTGTCTTTAAATGTGAATGGCAAAGAGCCATTAAAAAAGTTTTGGTCCAGCGTGTTGTAAGCGCCACCTAATATACTGCCAAATTTATGAATGACAGGGCCGAAGTTGCGCGATTGGTATAGCTCATCATACAACCAGCTTGATTTGAATAACTCGGCAAATGTACTTAAATCAGCCGTTGGGTTTTCTTGCACTAGGGCTTCTATAATTGCATCGGCAGCTAACATGCCTGATTTCATTGCGGTGTGATTACCTTTGATTTTGGCAAAGTTTAACGTACCCGCATCACAGCCAATCAATAAGCCGCCAGGGAAATGCATTTTAGGCAGCGAATGGAAACCACCTTTTGCAATAGCTCTTGCACCATAGGCGATGCGCTCACCACTTTCTAGTGTTTCTTTAAAAACAGGGTGGTGTTTCATTCGCTGGAATTCATCAAATGGACTCAAATGTGGATTCGAGTAATTTAAGTCAATAATAAGACCCACAACGACCTGATTATTTTCAGCATGGTACATAAATGAACCACCCGTTGTATCACCGGTTAGTGGCCAACCAGTACCGTGTACAACCGTACCTTCTTTGTGCTTACTCGGATCTATTTGCCAGATCTCTTTAAAACCTAAGCCATAATGTTGTGGTGTTGAATCTTTATCGAGTTCAAACTCTTTAATTAACTGTTTACCTAAATGACCACGGCACCCTTCAGCAAACACAGTGTATTTTGATCTAAGCTCCATACCAGGCATGTAGCTATCTTTCGGCTGACCTTCTCTGTCAAGGCCCATATCACCTGTGACAATACCTTTCACTTGATTGTCTTCAATAATGAGAGAGTGCGCACTGAAACCTGGGAATACCTCAATACCCAAACTTTCAGCTTGTTCTGCCAGCCAGCGACATACATTACCCATAGACACAATATAGTTGCCATCATTCTTGAATGTCTTTGGGATCGCAAAATGCGGAATGCTGGTGGCGCTTTCTTCATTTTTGAATAGATATATTTCGTCTTCGGTGACTTGCGTATTTAAAGGTGCACCTAAATTTTTCCATTCCGGTAATAATTCATCCAGTGCTTTGGTTTCAAATACAGCACCAGATAAAATATGTGCGCCGACTTCAGAGCCTTTCTCAACAACGCAGATCATTAATTCTTGTTCTTTTTGTTTTGCTTGTTGAGCCAGACGAATTGCACATGAAAGGCCAGCAGGTCCTGCGCCAACAATTACAACGTCAAACTCCATCGTTTCGCGTTCGACCATATTATCCTCACTTATCTTGACGGTAGCGTAAACGTTTAAATGTTTTATTGTGAACTAGTTATATGACGCAACCTTGATCTTGACCGCTATTAAATGACTCTGAACACATTAAAATGGCTGACGGATTGCCAAATAAACGTTTATTTAAATATTAAGTTTTTTATAAGTTAATCTAAGGTTATTTTAGGTTGACGTTTACGTCAACAGGAAGTAGGCTGATTACATTAAATAAATGTATTGACGTTAGCGTCATCTTCAAGAATTAACCAGATCATGGAGTAACTATGAAAGTACTTGTGCCAATCAAACGCGTGATTGACTACAACGTCAAGGCAAGAGTAAAGCCTGATAACAGTGATGTTGATCTAACGAACGTAAAAATGGCAATGAACCCTTTCTGTGAGATTGCGGTAGAAGAAGCCATCCGATTAAAAGAAGCTGGCATTGCGACAGAAGTGATTGCTGTGTCTATTGGTGATAAAGCTTGCCAAGAGCAGCTTCGTACCGCACTAGCACTAGGTGCTGACAAAGCCATTCAAATCGATACAGATGCAAAGCTTGAGTCGATTCACGTTGCTAAGCTGCTAAGTAAACTTGTAGAAGAAGAACAACCTGAATTAGTTATTTTAGGTAAGCAATCGATTGATTCTGACAACAACCAAACTGGTCAAATGCTTGCGGCATTAACAGGTCGTAGCCAAGGCACATTCGCTTCAAAAGTGGTTGTTGAAGGTGGTAAAGCATTAGTTACTCGTGAAGTTGATGGTGGTTTACAAACTGTGTCTCTATCACTTCCAGCAGTTGTTACAACAGACTTACGATTAAATGAACCCCGTTATGCTTCTCTTCCTAACATTATGAAAGCAAAACGTAAGCCATTAGACGTAATTTCAACTGACAGCCTAGGTGTTGATTTAGCACCTCGAACTGAGCTTTTAAAAGTTGAAGAGCCAGCGAAGCGTGAAGCAGGTATAATAGTTGAAGATGTAGCAGAGCTTGTCAATAAATTAAAAACTGAAGCTAAGGTGATCTCATGAGTGTATTAGTAATTGCAGAGCACGAGCAGGGCGCTCTTAAACCTGAAACAGCTAAAGTTATCAGTGCAGCTGCAAAGATTTCAGACAATATCACTGTGTTAGTTGCAGGCCATTCAGTAGCAGCTGTCGCTGAATCTGCTGCTAAAATCGCAGGTGTTACGTCAGTAATTGTTGCAGATAAGCCTGTGTTTGAACATCAGCTAGCAGAAAGTACCGCGGACTTAGTTGTAGAGCTTGCTGCTGATTACTCACATATTCTAGCGAGTGCTTCAACTACAGGTAAAAACACTTTACCTCGTGTAGCTGCTTTACTTGATAAGTCGCAGATTTCTGAAATCATTGATGTTATTGATGCAGATACTTTCAAGCGACCAATTTATGCGGGTAACGCAATCGCAACGGTTAAATCTTCTGAAGATAAAAAGATTATTACAGTGCGTGCAAGTGCATTTGATGCGCAAGGTGAGCAGGCTGCAGTTGCAGTTTCATCTGTTGAAAGTGGTGCTGATAATACTCTTTCTGAGTTTGTTTCAGTTGAGCAAACTGAATCAGAGCGTCCTGAATTAAATGCAGCACCTGTCGTGATTTCAGGCGGTCGTGGTATGCAGAATGGCGAAAACTTTGCACTACTAAATGGTATTGCAGATAAATTAGGCGCTGCGATTGGTGCTTCACGTGCTGCGGTTGATGCTGGCTTTGTACCAAATGACATGCAGGTAGGTCAAACAGGTAAGATTGTTGCGCCTGACTTATATATTGCAGTTGGTATAAGCGGTGCAATTCAGCACTTAGCAGGTATGAAAGACTCTAAAGTGATTGTTGCTATCAACAAAGATCCGGATGCACCAATTTTCCAAATTGCTGACTATGGTCTAGTAGCAGATTTATTTGATGTGTTGCCTGAACTAGAAAACGCATTATAAGAACAACGATAGTTTCTGGTTGTAAAGCCGCGCTCCATTTCATGGTCGCGGCTTTTTTATTACACAGTAAATTGGCTGACTAAAGCTTTCAAGTGCGAGGCTTGTTTGTCTAAAGACGCGCCAGCATGACGGGTTTGCTCGACAAGTGAGTTGTTTTGTTGAACACTTTGGTCGAATTGTTTAATGGCAATATTGATTTGTGATACACCATTTGACTGCTCACTACTTGATAATGCAATGTCATTCATAAGATTCGACAGAGTCTGTATGCTACTTACAATATCATGTAAGGTATTGCCAGATTGCTCAGCAAGCATCAAACCATTTTCAACCTTATCGGCACTGTCTTTCAGTAAACCAGAGATTTCTTTAGCAGCATCTGAGCTTCGTTGTGCTAACTGACGCACTTCAGCGGCAACCACAGCAAATCCTCGACCTTTTTCACCTGCTCTCGCGGCTTCAACGGCGGCATTGAGCGCAAGTAGATTAGTTTGAAATGCAATGCCATTGATTACATCAATGATATTAGAAATTTCATTTGAACTATCACTAATAGCCTTCATTGCAATTACAGTGTTATTGACTAACTCTCCACCTTCAATGGCTTGTTGGTCGGCATTTTGTGCGTGTTCATTTGCGGTTTGTGCATGTTTGGTATTACTATTGACTTTATCAGTCACTTCACCCATAGATACGGTAGTTTCTTCAATTGAAGCCGCTTGTGATTCTGTGGATGAATTCAACTCCTGTGTTGACTGACTTATTTGCGCTGAAGCATTCGCTACCGTATTAGCTGTTTCATTAATTTCGGTGACCATAGCAGCAAGATTTTCAATACTTTGGTTTACTGAGTCTTTGAGACTTGCAAAATCACCAGAGTAGTTACCATTGATTTTTTTAGTTAGATTGCCTTGCTCCAAGGCATTCATGACAGCGATACAAGATTGTAACGGGGTAGAGATTGCATCTAGCGTATCATTAATTGATGAAACAATGTCTCTATAAGCTCCTTGGTGTAACTCGACATCAGCACGCTTTGATAGCTCACCAGAATTAGCAGCACTAGCTAACATTGAAGTGTCATTTAAGAGCAAGTTAATGGCATGAATACTAGTTTCAAAACTGGTCAGAATTTTCTCAAAATCGCCTTTGAATTGTGATTTATCAACATTGGGTAATTGTCCAACGGCAATATTATCAAGGTAGCTAGACGTGAGTTGGACTGGCTGTATGATTGCATCAAGTGTTTTGTTTATCCCTGTGATAATTGATTTAAATTCTCCATTATGTGCATTGCTATCTGCGCGATTAGAAAGCTCACCTGCTAAAGCTGAATTTACTAAATACGTAGAGTCAGAAATTAGTAACTTAATCGCTTTTGCGCTTTGTTCCAAAGATTGCTTTATCTTTAAAAAGTCGCCTTGGTAACTCCCTTCAATTTTATTTGGTATTTCACCACGTGAAATGGCTGTAAGATATTTTTCTGTTTGCATGACTGGAGATACAATGGCATCAAGCAAGCGGTTGATGCCTTGGCTTAGTGTCAGCATAAAGCCGTTTAGGTTGTCTACGTCTAACCTGGCGTCCAATTGGCCTGCTACCGCAGCATTAATAATGTCGTCTACTTTATTTTCTGTGTTTCTCTGTCCGGTTAGATCATTGAGTTCAACGACCACACCAATTACATCACTAGCATTATTTAAAACAGGGGTCGCTGTAATATTTAGGTAAACATGCTCTACATTCATTTCGAATTGAACTTGTTGGCTTTTAGCTTGTTCAATTTGTTGTTCATACTTACTCGACAATATTTGAATAATATTAGAGCCAATCAGTGTTGAAGGACTGTTGATTAAACTCTGATAGCGATTTAATAGTGTATTTGTTTCATTATTAGTGTAAATAATTTCATTATTTGCTTTGTAAAGTAAAACTGGGGAAGATGCCTTGTCTAGTGCTTGTTTAATTCGGCCGCTTTCTTCAGCTTGTAATTTTTGCAGGAGCATTTGTTGGGTCAATTGCTCATTAGCTTCACGAATGTTGGTTTGCATCTTATCGAGCGAAGTAAGTAAAGCGCCAATCTCATCTTTACTAGTTGAGTTGATGCTGTTTTCTAAATTACCGTCAGATATTTCAGTTGCAACTTGTGACGCTATTTTTATAGGCCGAGTGATCCAACGCTGAATTAACAATGCCATTATCACGATTACTATAAATGAAACAGCTAGGATGATTACAGTGCTTTCAAAAATCGCAGTTTCTTTTTCATCACGCAGTCTTTTTACTGCATTGTCAACATACTTATCTATGGATTGATTGAGTTCTTTTAGCTGAGTTGCAGCTGCTCTATCTATACCTTTAACGGCTTTGTCACCTGCTTGCGTATTGTAATTCGCATTTTCAAAATCAGACAAACCAATACGATATAATTCGCCAAGCTTATTATGCTCAGTTTTAAATTTATTAAGTTGTGACCGAATAGCTTCTGGCAAATAGGCTTTTGCCATAAGCTCAGAAGTTAGGTTTTGTACAACCTTTTCTTGTTCTGTAAATTGCTTTAAATATTTCTCGAATTGATCAGGGTTTTCACCACGAATAAGAATATTTTTCCACTCTTGGACCTGAGTTTTGAAAGTATTTAAGATGAGGTTAACTTTTAATTGTGCACTTAACTCTTCTTCTATTAGAACATCATATTCTTTTGCAATATATTTAACAGAGTTAATCGCGAACATTGCACTGAGAAGTACTAAGGCTAATCCACCAAAAACTGTGCTGAGTAACTTGGCTTTAACAGTCTTCATCTTCACTCCCTAAATTTATTTCAGTATTATGAAGGCTAGTGAAATATAATATTAATTCAATGTTTTGTAAGGAATAAAATAAAAAAAAGGCCAATAAATTGGCCTTTTTTTTAGTGTGATTACTTTAAATTTAGAAGAATGCTCTGACACCTAATTTAAAGTTTCTGCCAGGAAGCGGTGCTTGCTCTTTAATTACAGAGGTATGAACGAAGCCTAATTCATCTGTTAAGTTATCAATATTGAAATAAGCCATTACGTCATTGCCTGCAATATCAAAATCATACTGCATACTTAAATCTACTAATGTATAACCAGTTGTCTTACTCTCATAAGACGTAATGTTATTTTGACTTGCGTAACGCGTCACAGTTAAGTCAGCAACTAAATTGTCGAGTGCGTATTCGTACTTAATTCCAATTTTATTGCTTGGAATACGAGGTAAATAACTTGAGTCTTTTAGTTTTGCCGTAATTGAATCAGCAAATAGCTTAACCGTGTTTTCTTCATTCAGCTTGTAGTGAGTATCTAGTTCAAAACCATATAGCTCAGCATCTTGGCTCTTGAATTGGTATACAGGTAACGCACCTTCATGCTCATGATCTGCTTCTTCAATACCGTGTTCAGAAGAATAAATTAGGCCTGTATTTTCTTGGTAATAATAGTTTTCTACATCGTTATAGAAGAAGTTTAGTGTGTAACCAAAATCACCAGTGAACTTTCTAAAGCTGAGGTCAAAGTTTGTCGAAACTTCTTGCTGAATGTCTTCTGGTTCGAAGTGGGCTTCTCCATCTTCTAAATGATAACCAAGACCTAGCTCATAAGTGCTTGTTGCGATATGGGTACCGTTAGAAAGTAGTTCAGCGGTTAAAGGTGAGCGTTCTGAGTGTGACAAGTTAACAGCAATGTTCTGACCTTCTGCATAATCATATACACCACCAATTGAGAAGCTCATATTAGTTTGGTTTAACTCATATGCAAATAAACGCTTTTCTTCATGCTCTTCGTGATCGTGATCGTGATCGTGATCGTGATCGTCATGTTCTTCGTGTGATTCCTCAGAGATGACACTAGAAAGTTGGTAATCTTCAATTCGAGCACCAAGCTCAAGGGTAAAATCACCAAACTGCTTTTCTTCTAAAACATAAAGTGCATGACTCGTTGTTTCAGTAGCTGGTGTAAATGCTTCAGCACCTTGTGCTTCATAATCACTATCAGAGAAATGATAACCAACAATCCCATGCCAGCCAGCAAGTTTATGCTCAACACTCGTTCTCAATTCAGACGTTTTATTTTTGAAAGTTGTGCCTACAGCGCCACCTTCAATCTCACTGTGTTGATAATCTGTGAAACCTGCTTTCACATTGATGTTTTCAATGTAATCGTTGTGAAGTGCGTAATTTAAAAGTGCTTGCCAACGGTCTTGTTTTACTCGTGCAAAAACACTTTCTTCGTCATGGACTTCGTCTTCATGAGATTCATGTTCACCCTCTTCATGGTCATGGTCATGGTCATGGTCATGGTCGTGATGAGCGTGGTTATGCGCAGGAATTCCATAGTCTGTATCAATTCTGCCAAATGAGAAGCCCACGGTCAGGTGGTCATTTACATAACTTGTACCAAAATTAACTTGTTGAGAGTCGATGAATGTATTGGGTACTGATTTTAAAAGTTCTTCGTGTTCACCGTGCTCTTCATGTTCACCGTGCTCTTCATGTTCACCGTGCTCTTCATGTTCACCGTGCTCTTCATGTTCACTATGTTCTTCATGAGAAGGGTATTCAGGAGAGTCATAATCTTTACCATTTCTTACTACACCGTCAAAATGGAAATTGAATCCATCTTTACCTGTTTCGAATAAGGCAGCATAAGTATTTGTATTTGAGACAGTATCAAAACTATACCCAACGGCACCTGTTGACGTCTCAATGATGTCTGTCGGAATACGGTTATCTACGACGTTTACAACACCACCTATTGCACCAGAGCCATAAAGTAGGGTTGCTGGGCCACGTAATACCTCTATTTGTTCGGCAGATAAGCTCTCATTAGTTGTCGCATGATCTGGGCCAATTCTTGACGCATCACTGCTATCTAAACCATTTTGCGTAATTTTTACTCTTGGACCATCTAAGCCACGAATAATTGGGCTAGAAGATACTGGCCCAAAGTAGCTAGCATTAATACCTGGTTGGCCTTTAAGTGTCTCGCCTAGAGTTGGCTTAGCTTGCTTTTTCAATTCATCGCCAGATAGAACTGAAACAGGTGACGCCATTTCTAAATTATTTTTATGAAGGGCAGAGGCATAGACAACAATGCTTTCAACTGAACTAGGCTCTAAAGACACTAGTACGTTACCTTGATCTGCTTTGATATCAATTCGCTGGTCGATGTAGTTGTTTTTAGTGATGTGTAGCTGACTATCAGAATCAGTATTGATGCTAAATTTACCAAACCTGTCAGTAATAACAGATTGTTTTTTACCATGTAGGTGAACTTTAGCACCAGATATAGGTTGTTTGTTTGAGTCAATCACTTTGCCAGTGATTTGCGCAGCATATACATTGCCTGCAGACAAAGCTGTCAGAATTGCAGTCGCAATTATAGAGTGTTTTTTCATCTTAGTACTTCATTAATGTTCTCAGTTATGGTTATGGTATAACAACACTATGCTTGCGATCAACGAATGTTATACTGTAGCTTTGTTGAATTATCGCATTTTTGACCTAAAGTTAGTTCATTAGGGATAGGAGTATCTGATGAGCAAACCTTTTGTCTTTAAAGCAAGGTTAAAAGTGGCGGATCTTTTTCACCATGCAAATCATATAGAAGTGTTTACAGCTGCTGTTGCAAAAAGAGAAAGTCTAGAGCACTTTTTACTTAGGATACTAGGGTTTTGTGCACTTTCTTATAATCAACGTACTTTTTTGAATCAAAAGTCAGACAAATCGTATCCGGATGTTTGGTGTGAAAACGATGAGCAAAAGATTGTCTTAGCTTTATATGTGTCAGAGTTAGACATAAGCGAAATTACCCGACTATGTAAACTTTATAATAGACTTTTGATTTTAACTATCGATGGTGAGAATTGGTACAAAGAAGTTTCATCACACTTAATACAACACCACAATATTAGTATTTTTAGCATTAAAGCTAGCTTCTTAGAAGATCTAAAAACAAATCTAACCAATAGTATGCATTGGGACATTTTAATTGAACAGAATTCGATGAGTGTGAGTGATAAGTCAGGTTATTATCAAACAGAAGTAAAACAACTTTGTTAAAACTAAAGTAATGTGATTGAAATATCAGTTAAAGGTTTAGAGCAACACATTAACACTTCGCCATCTCTTACAAATGCTAACGGCTCTTGGTTGTAAATCACTTCACCTGAGTTAAGTTTGGCTCTACATGCACCACAAAAGCCTTCTCTACATTGATAAGTAACTTCAATATTTGCTTTTTCGAGTGCATCTAGTATTGAAGGGCACTGAGCCGTAAATGTTAGCGGCTCAGAATGTTCTTCAATAGATATTTTAGAACTGGGTTTCGAATTCATTATAAATCGAAATCACCAAAGTCAGATGCATCGACTTGAGAGTCGATTTGGCCGACTAGGTAAGAGCTGATCTCTGCTTCTTGCGGAGCCACTTGCACGTTGTCTGATACCAACCAGGCATTGATCCACGGGATTGGATTGCTCTTAGTCTCAAAAATAGGCTTTAAACCAACAGCTGACATACGTGTGTTAGTAATGTATTCAACATATTGGCAAAGGATGTCTTTGTTTAGACCAATCATAGAACCATCTTTAAACAAGTATTCAGCCCATTCTTTCTCTTGCTGTGCAGCTTCTTCGAACATACGAATTGCTTCAGCTTCACATTGCGCTGCAACAATAGACATCTCAGGATCGTCTTTACCTTCTTGCATAATATTAAGAATATGCTGTGTACCAGACAGGTGAAGGGCTTCGTCACGAGCGATAAGCTTAATGATCTTTGCGTTACCTTCCATTAGTTCACGCTCAGCAAAAGCAAATGAGCAAGCGAAGCTGACGTAGAAGCGAATAGCTTCTAAAATGTTTACAGACATGATGCAAAGATAAAGTAGCTTCTTAAGCTCAAATAAGTTAATTCGAACTTCTTCACCATTAATTACATGCTTACCTTCACCGTAAAGGTTATAAATTGATACCTTTTCGATTAGTTCGTCGTAATATTTAGTAACCGCATCAGCACGCTCATTGATTTTGTCGTTGCTTACGATGTCGTCAAAGATAACTTCAGGTGACTGCGTTACGTTACGAATAATATGTGTATATGAACGGCTATGAATTGTTTCACTGAACGCCCAAGTCTCAATCCAAGTTTCAAGCTCTGGGATTGAAACGATAGGCAATAATGCAACATTCGGCGAACGGCCTTGTACACTATCTAGCAATGTTTGATATTTCAAGTTGCTTAAAAAAATGTGTTTTTCATGCTCAGGTAACGCTTGGAAATCTAAGCGATCTTTAGACACATCAACTTCTTCTGGACGCCAGAAAAAAGAGAGCTGTTTTTCAATTAACTTTTCAAAAATAGGGTATTTCTGCTGATCATAACGTGACACGTTTACAGTTTGACCAAAAAACATTGGTTCTTTTAACTGGTCGTTATGATTTCTGCTAAATGTAGAATAAGACATATTTTTTAATACTCGATAACGCAAAAAAGTGAGTAAGTACAATGCTTACTCACGTCTTAATTAAATTTTACACGCGCCGCCTTCGCAGCCATCATCTTCAATTTCTGGTTTTAATTCGTCTTGAGAGTCTGAGGCACCATCACGTGTATTGTGATAATAAAGTGTCTTAACACCCAACTTATAAGCAGTAAGTAGGTCTTTAAGAAGCAGCTTCATTGGTACTTTACCACCTTCAAAGCGAGTTGGATCATAATTCGTGTTAGCAGAGATAGTTTGGTCGATAAACTTCTGCATGATACCTACTAGACCAAGATAACCGTCATTCGAAGGGATATCCCAAAGTAGCTCATATTGATCTTTTAGCTTTTCGTACTCAGGTACAACTTGCTTCAAGATACCATCTTTACTTGCTTTAACACTGATATGGCCGCGAGGCGGCTCAATACCATTTGTCGCATTTGAGATCTGTGATGAGGTCTCTGATGGCATCAGTGCCGATACAGTCGAGTTACGCATACCATGCTCTTGAATGCTTGCGCGCAGCGCATCCCAATCAAGACGAAGTTCTTCGCTACAAATGTTATCTAGGTCGCGCTTGTATGTATCAATTGGCATAATACCTTTTGAATACGTTGTCTCATTGAACTTAGGACATGCACCGCGCTCTTTGGCAAGTTCATTTGAAGCTTTCATTAGATAGTATTGAATCGCTTCAAATGTGCGGTGTGTTAGGTTATTCGCGCTGCCATCAGAGTATTTAACGCCATTTTTGGCAAGATAATAAGCATAGTTAATTACACCAATACCTAGCGTACGACGACCCATAGTTGCAGTGTGAGCAGCAGGAACTGGGTAGTCTTGGAAATCTAATAGATTATCAAGTGCACGAACAGCAAGTTCAGCTAACTCTTCAAGTTCATCTAGAGATTCAATTGCGCCAAGGTTAAACGCTGATAGCGTACATAGCGCGATTTCACCTTCTGGGTCATTAATGTGTGAAAGCGGCTTTGTTGGCAGCGCAATTTCAAGACATAAGTTAGACTGACGAATAGGTGCAACCTTTGAATCAAACGGACTATGCGTATTACAGTGGTCAACGTTTTGCAAGTAAACACGGCCAGTACTCGCGCGCTCTTGCGCGAACATAGAGAATAACTCAATCGCTTTAATGCGCTTTTTACGAATAGACTCATCTTGCTCGTATTGCGTATATAATCGCTCGAACTCTTCTTGATCTTCAAAAAATGCATCATAAAGGCCCGGCACATCTGACGGGCTGAACAATGTGATGTAGTCGTCTTTGATAAGGCGAGCGTACATTGTTTTGTTGAACTGCACACCGTAATCTAAGTGACGAACACGGTTTTCTTCAACACCACGGTTGTTTTTAAGTACCAGTAGGTTTTCTACTTCTAAATGCCAAAGCGGGTAGAATAGGGTAGCAGCACCACCACGCACACCACCTTGTGAACAACTTTTAACAGCCGTTTGGAAGTGCTTATAAAACGGAATACAACCTGTGTGGTAAGCTTCACCGTTACGAATTGGGCTGCCTAACGCACGAATGCGACCAGCATTTATACCGATACCAGCACGTTGGCTGACATATTTAACAATTGCTGATGAAGTCGCATTGATTGAGTCTAAACTATCACCCGTTTCAATTAATACACAAGAGCTGAATTGACGCGTTGGTGTACGAACACCTGCCATGATAGGTGTCGGTAATGAAATCTTGAATAAAGATACCGCATCATAGAAACGTTTGATGAAATCAAGACGTGTTTCTTTAGGGTAATCTGAGAATAAACTCGCAGCTACAAGAATATATAAGAACTGAGCACTTTCATAGATTTCGCCAGTTACACGGTTTTGTACAAGGTACTTACCTTCTAACTGTTTCACCGCTGCATAGCTAAAGTTTAAGTCACGGCTGTGATCTAAGTAGTTATCAAGCTCATCAATTTCTTGCTCGGTGTAATCGATAAGAAGGTGTTGATCATAACGCTTTTGTTCAACCAGCTTCGTAATGTGGTCATATAAACGTGGTGGTTCAAATTGGCCATATGCTTTTTTCCGCAAATGGAAAATAGCTAGACGTGCAGCAAGATACTGGTAATCCGGAGAGTCTTTATCGATCAAATCGGCAGCAGCTTTAATGATAGTTTCATGTATATCTTCAGTACGGATCCCATCATAAAATTGAATGTGTGACTTTAACTCAACCTGAGAAACTGAAACATTATCTAAGCCTTCTGCAGCCCAGGTAATGACGCGGTGAATTTTATCGAGATCGAGCGGCTCTTTGCGGCCGTTTCTTTTACTGACAGATAACTGTTGGTTCATAGCTGTGCCTGTAATCCTTCGGATTGAATATTTAAAAAATAATTGGCGAAAAAAAGCTCAGGTTTTGACCACTATATATGGTGGTTCTTCTGATTGGGATCACAAGATAGTGGGGTTCAATTTAATTTGCAATAGAAAGGTAAATGCACAAATGTGGATAAGTTTGGGATAAATAAAAAGTGTTAGTAACTATTAACCTTTTGAGGTTTGACGCAAGTAACCTCAGCAGGAAATCAATAAAAATGATGCGATTTTTAAAGAAAATAAAAAAAATTTTAGAGTGTTTTCTTAATGAGCAGCTTGAGGTGATGAAAGAGCCAAAACACTAGATATAGTGTTTTGGCGTAAATATGAGCACTAGATATGGTCAAGCACTAAAAGTGGGTTAGTTAAATTTAGATCTGCTTGCCAACTATACGCGTCTTCAAGACTTGGGATATATCCCCATAAAGCGCAAGCAGAAGTCATCCTTGCCGCTTTTGCTGCTTGAATATCTCGTTGTGCATCACCCACATAAAGACATTCGGATGGATTAATACTTAATTGTTTCGCTGCGTATAATAATGGCTTAGGAGAAGGCTTAGCTTCATCTAGCGTATCTCCACAAACAATAACTTCAATTTCTTTGAGTGCTGAAATTTGCCTAACAAGGGGTAAAGTCAGGAATGTAGGCTTATTAGTCATGATTGCGACTTTTATATCATCTTTATGCAAAGACTGAATTAATTCTGGTACACCATCAAAGCAATCCGTATGTACTGCAATATTGGCTTCATAATAGTCAAGTACATCCTGTCTTAAGCGAGCTACTTCAAACTCATCGAGCCGACTACCAAATCCAACATCTAAGAGCGCTTTTACGCCATCAGAAATAGCAGGGCTATATACATCTCGCGAAACGGCAGCAAGGCCATTTATCTCAAGAACGTGGTTTAAAGCTGCTCCTAAGTCGTCAGTGGTGTCGAGTAGGGTGCCGTCTAAATCGAATATGACAGCATTCATTAATCAAGTTTCTCGAAATGAAGTAAGTAATTCACACTGACATCATCAGTTAAGGTAAATGTTTTATTGATTGGGTTGTAATTGATCCCCGCACTGGCGCGAACTTTAAGGCCTGCTTTTTCAGCCCAGCCAATTAAAACAGAAGGGCGAATAAACTTATCATGCTCATGTGTACCCTCAGGTACCATTTTTAGAATTTTTTCTGCACCGACTATAGCAAGTAAATACGCTTTAATCGTTTTGTTTAAAGTTGAAAAGAATACACTTGCGCCAGGCTTTGCCATTTGTGCAGCAGCTTGGATAATAGATTCAGGGTCAGGAACGTGCTCAAGCATTTCCATGCACGTTACGACATCAAATTGCTCAGTATTGTTTGCTGCAAATTCCTCTGCTGGTACTTTTATATAGTCAACTTTTAAACCCACTTCTAAAGCGTGCAGTTTTGCAACATTGAGTGGCTCTTGGCCTAAGTCTATACCGGTCGCTTTGGCCCCAAGTTTCGCCATGCTTTCAGTTAAAATACCGCCACCACAGCCGATATCGACAACTTGTTTATCAAATAAGCCATTAGATTTGTCATTAATAAAATCGAGACGTAACGGATTAATATTATGAAGGGGTTTAAATTCTCCTTCTGTATCCCACCATCTTTCTGCGATGCTCTCAAATTTCGCAATTTCTTGTGGATCTACATTCTGATGTTCGGTCATAAAAAACTTCCTCGTGAATCTGAGCGCATTTAAATTAGATTATTTCAAAATCACACGGATTTTGCGCCTGTAATAATTATAAATCTGTGTTAGCATGGGCGTTGATATTAATAATAACTTAATCTCTAGGGCACTTGATAGTGTTAATAGAGATAGACTCTGAAGGAAAGTGCAATCAATGACTGATCTCGCCAATGAAATCCTCCCAGTCAATATCGAAGACGAGTTAAAAAATTCATACCTTGACTACGCGATGAGTGTAATCGTAGGTCGTGCATTACCAGACGTACGTGATGGTCTAAAACCTGTTCACCGTCGTGTATTGTTTGCCATGAATGAGCTTCGTAACGACTGGAATAAGCCTTATAAGAAGTCGGCTCGTGTTGTCGGTGATGTTATCGGTAAATACCACCCGCATGGTGACAGTGCTGTATACGACACGATTGTTCGTATGGCTCAGCCTTTCTCTCTACGTTATATGCTGGTTGACGGTCAAGGTAACTTTGGTTCTGTTGACGGTGACTCAGCCGCTGCGATGCGTTATACCGAAGTACGTATGGCGAAAATGTCGCATGAACTACTAGCTGATCTTGAAAAAGAAACAGTTGATTATGTACCAAACTACGATGGTACAGAGCAGATCCCTGATGTATTGCCAACTAAAGTACCTAACTTATTAGTCAATGGTTCTTCAGGTATTGCTGTTGGTATGGCGACCAACATCCCACCTCATAATTTAACTGAGGTGATCAACGGCTGTTTAGCGCTTATTCAAAACCCTGATTTAACGATTGAAGAACTAATCGAATATATCCCAGGTCCAGATTTCCCAACTGCTGCGATTATTAACGGTAAGAAGGGCATCGAACAAGCCTATAAAACGGGTCGTGGTAAGGTATACATTCGTGCGCGTGCTGAAATTGAAGTGGATGATAAAACTGGTCGTGAAACGATCATTGTTCATGAAATTCCTTATCAAGTTAACAAAGCGCGATTAATAGAAAAAATTGCTGAGCTTGTAAAAGATAAGAAAATCGAAGGCATTAGTGCACTTCGTGACGAGTCTGACAAAGACGGTATGCGTATCGTTATTGAAGTTAAGCGTGGTGAAGTGGGTGAAGTTCTATTAAATAACCTTTACGCACAAACACAAATGCAAACTGTATTCGGTATGAATATGGTTGCGCTGGATAATAACCAACCTAAGTGTTTCAACTTAAAAGAAATGCTTGATGCGTTTATTATTCACCGTCGTGAAGTTGTTACTCGTCGTACTGTATTCGATTTACGTAAAGCACGTGATCGAGCGCATACACTTGAAGGTCTAGCAATTGCCCTTGCGAATATCGACCCAATTATTGAGTTAATTCGTAAGTCTCCAACACCATCAGAAGCAAAACAAGCGCTTGTTGCGCGTCCTTGGGAGTTAGGCACAGTAAAAGCTATGCTTGAAAAGGCTGGTGAAGACAATGTTGCACGTCCTGATTGGTTAGCTGCTGAGCTAGGTATTCGCGACGGTCAGTACTATTTATCTGAGCAACAAGCTCAAGCTATTCTTGATTTACGCTTACACAAGCTAACAGGCCTTGAGCACGAGAAGATCCTTGGTGAATATCAAGAGCTATTAGACCTCATTGCAGAACTTCTTTACATCCTTTCTTCACCAGAAAGATTAATGGAAGTTATTCGTGATGAGCTCGTTGAAATCAAAGAGCAATATGGTGATGAGCGTCGTACTGAGATCAGTGCTGCTGCCCACGATATTAGTCTTGAAGATCTGATTAATGAAGAAGATGTAGTTGTAACACTTTCTCACGAAGGCTATGTAAAGTATCAGCCATTATCTGATTACGAAGCGCAGCGCCGTGGTGGTAAAGGTAAAGCAGCAACTAAGATGAAAGATGAAGACTTCATCGAACGTCTGTTAGTTGCAAATACACACGATACCATTTTGTGTTTCTCAACAGCTGGTAGAATGTACTGGTTGAAAGTTTACCAGTTACCACTCGCATCACGTCAGGCACGCGGTAAACCAATCGTTAACTTGTTACCATTAGAAGCGCATGAACGTATCACGACTATTTTACCGGTTCGTGAATATGAAGATGACAAGTATGTATTGATGGCAACGGCAAACGGTACTGTTAAAAAGACTCCTTTAACAGCGTATAGCCGTCAACGTGCAAGCGGTATTATTGCAATTAACCTTAACGAAGGTGATAACCTGATCGGTGCTGATATCACAGATGGTAGCAACGACATCATGCTATTCACAGATCATGGTAAGGTAGTGCGATTTAACGAAAAGCTTCGTGATTCAGAAACAGGTGAAGTTAAGATAGATCCTGAGACTGGCGAAGAAATGCTTGCTTTACGTCCTATGGGCCGCACAGCAACCGGTGTTCGCGGTATTAAGATGCCTGAGGGTGTTAAAGTTGTATCGTTGATCGTACCTAAGAATGATGGTGCAATCTTGACCGTTACTGAGAATGGTTATGGTAAACGTACACCATTAGAAGACTACCCAGCGAAGAGCCGTGCAACACAAGGTGTTGTATCAATTAAGGTATCGGAGCGTAATGGTAACGTAGTCGGTGCGGTGCAAGTTGAAGATAACCATGAAATCATGATTATCTCAAACCGCGGCACGCTTGTACGTACCCGTGTTAACGAAGTTTCTACTGTCGGTCGTAACACACAAGGTGTTATTTTGATAAGAACTATTGACGAAGAACAAGTAGTTGGTTTACAACGTATCGAGGAAATCGAAGTTGATGAATTACCTGAAGACGGTTCTGAAGCAGTAGTGCAAGATAACCCTGAAGGTACACAAGAGAGTAGTGAAGATACTCCAAGTGAATAAATCTTAAAAAGCGGCTTCGGCCGCTTTTTTTAACTCTAAAAAGCGTGAAGTTATTTATAACGATAACTCAATGCGTTCACAAATATACAGTTTAGGAATGAGGAAATGACGGTATATAACTTTTGTGCTGGTCCGGCAATGTTGCCACCAGAAGTAATGAAAAAAGCACAACAAGAATTTTTAAATTGGCAGAACCTAGGTGTATCTGTCATGGAAGTGAGCCACAGAGCTCAGCCTTACCTAGAAATGGTAAAAGAGTGCGAAGCAAGCCTTCGTCGTTTAATGAACATTTCACATGAGTTTGAAGTTTTATTTATGCATGGCGGTGGCCGTGGCCAATTTGCTGCAGTGCCTTTAAACCTTCACCTAGATGATGCACCTGGTGTGTATGTTGAGAATGGTATTTGGTCTAGTGGCGCGACGACAGAAGGCGCTAAGTTCACCGAAGTAGAAGGCATTAATATTCGTACAGATGTTGATGGTCAATTCGATATTCAGCCTGTTGCACAGTGGAAGTTACCTGAAAAAGCGTCGTTTATTCATTATTGTCCTAACGAAACAATCGATGGTATTGAGATATACGATGTGCCTAAGCACGATGCACCCATCGTGGCAGATATGTCTTCAATGATCTTGTCACGTGAAATCAATGTAGATGATTTTGATTTGATTTATGCGGGTGCTCAGAAAAATATCGGCCCTTCAGGCTTATGTATTGTTATCGTGCGTAAAACCTTGTTAGAGCGAGAAGGCTTACCTCGTCCAGCTATCCTTGATTATGCGATTGAAGCAAAACAAGGCAGTATGTATAACACGCCGCCAACTTTTGCATGGTATTTAGCAAATGAAGTATTTCAATACCTAGAGTCAATCGGTGGTGTTAAAGCAATGGAAGCGCACAATAAGAAGAAAGCAGCGATCCTATATGACTATATTGATAGCTCAGACTTCTATTCTAATAAAGTTGCTAAACATTGTCGCTCACTTATGAATGTCCCATTTTGGCTTAAAGATGACACTTTAAACGATAAGTTTTTATCTGAAGCCGAAGCCGCAGGGTTACTTGCACTTGAAGGTCATAGATTTGTTGGTGGTATGCGTGCAAGTATTTATAACGCTATGCCAGTAGAAGGTATAGAAGCTTTAGTCGCGTTTATGGATAAATTTGCACAGGAAAATAGTTAATGGAACAACTTACCTTAAAGCCAATTAAAAAGGTAAGTGGTTCAGTTACCTTACCTGGCTCAAAAAGCCTATCGAACCGAATCTTGCTGCTCGCAGCACTTGCTGATGGTGTGACGCAAGTCACTAACTTACTTGATAGTGATGACATAAGACACATGCTAAAAGCGCTTGGTCAGTTAGGTGCTAAAGTCGAACTTAACGAAGACAAGACCATCGCAACTGTTTATGGTGTTTCAGGCAAATTTGAAACGCCAGATGAACCGCTCTTTTTAGGTAATGCTGGTACTGCATATCGTCCTTTGACAGCTGTTTTAGCTGCTATTGAAGGAAATTATGAGCTTATTGGCGAGCCTAGAATGGAAGAGCGCCCGATAGGTCATTTAGTTGATGCATTAGATTCTATTGATGCAGATATCACTTACCTTAAAAATAAAGATTATCCACCATTAAAAATCCTTGGTAAAAAGCTAGCAGGCGGACATGTAGAAATTGATGGCAGTATTTCAAGTCAGTTTTTGACAGCGATATTAATGGCTGCCCCTTTATTAGGTGGTGATTTAAATATCTCTATAAAAGGTGAACTAGTTTCGAAACCCTATATCGATATTACAATAGGTGTGATGGCAAAATTTGGTGTGCATGTAGAAAATGACAATTACCAGTATTTTGTTGTTAAAGCAGGTCAAAACTATCAGTCACCAAAGAGCATTATGGTAGAAGGAGATGCATCATCTGCGTCTTACTTTATTGCTGCTGCAGCCATCAATGGTGGTGAAATAGAAATTAATGGCGTCGGCAAGGCAAGTGTGCAGGGTGATATTGGTTTTGCAAAAGTCATGGAGCAAGTTGGCGCTGAGATCGATTGGTATGATGAAAAACTGGTCGTTCGTAAAGGTGAGTTAAATGGCATCGATATTAATGCCAACGCAATTCCTGATGCTGCTATGACATTAGCGACAGTGGCACTTTTTGCTAAAGGCAAAACGGCTATTAGAGACATATACAACTGGCGTGTAAAGGAAACAGATCGACTACATGCTATGGCAACTGAATTAAAAAAATTAGGTGCTCAAGTTGTTGAAGGTAATGACTTTATTGAAGTTACACCACCTGAAACATTGAATTTAGTTGATATTGATACTTATGATGATCACAGAATTGCCATGTGTTTTTCAATGGTCGCAGTGGGCGGCCAAGAAGTGATCATTAATGATCCAAAATGTACGGCGAAAACCTTCCCAACATACTTCGATGTACTTGCATCTTTGAGTACTCATTAATCTCCAAGATCTTGAAAATGCAGGGTTATAACATTATAGCCCTGTACCTCAATTATATTATTTAACAAAAAGTTACAGCTAAAACAGGATCTATTCATAAAACATGATGTATAATGCCGCGGAATTTTTTGGTGAGCATTTCAGGAGGTTTAAATGCAGGCTGTAATGCCAGTTATCACCGTTGACGGTCCAAGTGGTTCAGGTAAAGGAACTGTTTGTCGTTTATTAGCTGAAAAATTGAATTGGGAGGTGCTAGATAGTGGGGCGATTTATCGTGTTTTAGCACTTGCTGCAATTCATCACCACATAGAATTAGACAACGAAGAAGCATTAGTGCCTCTTGCTGCTAATCTTGATGTGCAATTTCCAATCGACCGTGAAACTAAATCATGTAAAGTGATCTTAGAAGGCGAAGACGTTAGTTTAACGATCCGAAATGAAGAAGTGGGCGCTGCTGCATCAAAAGTTGCTGCTTTACCACGAGTTCGTGAAGCTTTGTTGCGTCGCCAGCGTGCATTTAGAACCGAAGCAGGTTTAATTGCAGATGGTCGTGATATGGGCACAGTTGTATTTCCAAATGCAGAAGTTAAGATTTACCTTACAGCAAGCGCAGAAGAGCGTGCTCAACGTCGTTTCGACGAGTTGAATGGTCGTGGGTTAAATGTTACACTAAGTGGTCTCCTTGCTGATATTCAAGCGAGAGATGACAGAGATATGAATCGTAAAGTAGCGCCGCTAGTGCCTGCTGAAGATGCCATTGTAATTGACACGACAACATTAAACGCTGAACAAGTGTTTAATGAAGTTCAAAACATTCTTGAACAAGCCGTCATTAATGGTAAGTTAAAACAATCTCTTATAGCATAGATTTTTAATGTACTGACAGGAAGTTGGTGCTTGTTAAACTACCCCATGCGGCATGGTTGCCAATTGGATTATTAAATATTTAGAGACGTATAATGTCAGAAAATTTTGCGCAGTTATTTGAAGAAAGCCTAAAGGGTTTTGAAGCAGAACAAGGTTCAATCGTTAAAGGTACTGTTATCTCAATCGAGAACAACATCGTTCTTGTTGACGCTGGCCTTAAATCTGAAAGTGCAATCCCTGCTGAGCAATTCAAAAATGCTGCTGGTGAACTAGAAGTTGCTGTTGGTGATGAAGTAGACGTAGCACTAGATGCTATCGAAGATGGTTTCGGTGAAACTATCCTTTCTCGTGAGAAAGCTAAGCGTCACGAAGCTTGGATCCGTCTTGAGAAAGCATGTGAAGAGCAAGAGACTGTTACTGGTATCATCAACGGTAAAGTTAAAGGCGGTTTCACTGTTGAAGTTGATTCAATCCGTGCATTCCTACCTGGTTCACTTGTTGATGTTCGTCCAGTACGTGACACAACTCACCTTGAAGGCAAAGAGTTAGAGTTCAAAGTAATCAAGCTTGACCAGAAGCGTAACAACGTTGTTGTTTCTCGTCGTGCAGTTATCGAATCTGAAAACTCACAAGAGCGTGATGAACTTCTTGCTAACCTTGTTGAAGGTCAAGAAGTTAAAGGTATCGTTAAGAACCTTACTGACTACGGTGCATTCGTAGACCTAGGTGGTGTTGATGGTCTTCTACACATCACTGACATGGCTTGGAAGCGCGTTAAGCACCCAAGTGAAATCGTTAACGTTGGTGACGAAATCGCGGTTAAAGTACTTAAGTTCGACAAAGAGAAGACGCGTGTTTCTCTAGGTCTTAAGCAGCTTGGCGAAGATCCATGGGCAGCTATCGCTGGTCGTTACCCTGAAGGTGCTAAGCTTTCAGGTCGTGTAACTAACCTAACTGACTACGGTTGTTTCGTTGAAATCGAAGAAGGTGTTGAAGGTCTAGTTCACGTTTCAGAAATGGATTGGACTAACAAAAACATCCATCCTTCAAAAGTTGTTTCACTAGGTGACACTGTTGAAGTTATGGTTCTTGAAATTGACGAAGAGCGTCGTCGTATTTCTCTTGGTCTTAAGCAGTGTATTGCTAACCCATGGCAAGAATTTGCTCGCCTACAGAACAAAGGTGATCAAGTTACTGGTAAGATCAAGTCAATCACTGACTTCGGTATCTTCATCGGTCTTGAAGGTGGTATCGACGGTCTTGTACACCTATCTGACATCTCTTGGAACACTCCAGGTGAAGAAGCGGTACGTGAGTACAAGAAAGGCGATGAAATCACTGCAATCGTACTTCAAGTTGACCCAGAGCGTGAGCGTATCTCACTAGGCGTTAAGCAAATTGAAGCAGATCCTTTCAATAACTACCTAGACGCAAACAAAAAAGGTGCTATTGTTAAAGGTAAAGTGACTGAAGTTGACGCGAAAGGTGCAACTGTTGAGCTTATCGAAGGTGTTGAAGGTTACATCCGTGTAGCTGACATCGCTCAAGAGCGTGTTGAAGATGCAACAACTGCTGTTTCTGCAGGCGACGAAATCGAAGCTAAATTCGTAGGTGTTGATCGTAAGAACCGTACTATCAGCCTATCAGTTAAAGCTATGTTCGAAGCTGAAGAGAAAGAAGTTCTTGAGAAGCTGAAGAAAGAAGAGCCAGCATTCGAAAATGCAATGGCTGCAGCTTTCAAAAACGCTCAGAAAGACTAATTTCGAGTACAGATAGAAAGGGCACTTTTGCCCTTTCTTTTTATTTTGAGGAAAAATTATGACAAAGTCAGAATTGATAGAACAGTTAGCTGAACAACATATTCATATTCCAGTTAAGGACGTTGAAAATGCCGTTAAAGAGATTCTTGAACAAATGGCAGGGTCATTAGCAGAATCTGAACGAATTGAAATTCGTGGATTTGGTAGTTTTTCACTACATTACCGTGCCCCTCGTACAGGTCGTAACCCAAAAACTGGTGAAACAGTTGAATTAGATGGTAAACACGTCCCACACTTTAAGCCTGGTAAAGAGCTTAGAGACAGAGTAAACGCAAGTATTGCTGGTTAAGGGTAGGGTAGCAGTTGGTAAAGATCGCCAAAAAAGGATTGTTGTTAGTTCTAATAGTTTTAGCTTTTGTAATAGGTTCACAAAACCCTGCAGAAGTACAAGTAAACTATATATTAGCGAGTAGCACTTTACCTCTTGCCACTATTCTCGCAATCACATTTATTATTGGGTTGTTGATTGGTTGTTTAATCGGCACTGCTTCAGTTTCTAAACTAAAATGGCAGAATTACCGTTTAAATAGAAAAGATAAAGTAAACGCTGATCAGATAAATACTCAATAATGATAGAACTGCTGTTTTTACTTCTTCCTGTTGCTGCTGCTTACGGTTATGTAATGGGCAAGAATAGTGCTAAGAATCAAGCTCATGAATACAGCAGAAAAATAACGTCCGAATATAGTAAAGGGCTAAAATTCTTACTAGACCGTGAAGAAGATCAGGGTCTTGAACACCTTATTCAATTGCTTGAAGTCTCTGCTGACTCTGTCGAGCATTACCTTACTTTAGCCAGTTTATTTCGCAAACGAGGCGAAATAGATAGAGCAATCAAAATTCATGAACTCCTCATTAATCAGCCTAATTTAGATGAACGCATCATGTCTGATTGTAGACTTGAGCTTGCGCAAGATTACATAATGGCTGGCTTATTAGACAGTGCTGAAGAGCATTTAATTATTCTGGTTAAGTCTAATAACACCCAAGCACTAGAACCAATTATTAATTTATATTCACAAATGAGCGAATGGCAAAAAGGTGTGAATATGTTTGAAGCTCACAGTGACTTATTTAGTAAAAGAAGTCATTGTGCTGCAATCGCAAACTTCTATTGTGAAACCGCATTATCTAATCAAACTCCTAAATTAATGGAAAAGACGTTTGCACTAAACCATAAAACAATTCGCCCTATGTATGAACTCGGTTTAGATGCTTATAACAATAAAGATTATGTGAAGAGTATATATTATTGGCGAAAACTCATTTGCAGCTTTTCTGATACAGCGCCAATTTATATGGAACAACTTGAGCATAGCTATAATGCACTTAATTTACAGTCCCAGTTTTATGAACTGATCAGCGAATTATTGCCTAAGGGCGGTATGCTGATAAAAATAAAACATTGCCAATCTTTATTAGAATTAAATAAAGCAAATGAAGCGATAGAATTTCTAACTGATAGTTTAAAACGTGAGCCATCAATTAGAGGTTTTAGTTACTTATTAAAACTGCTGAGTAGTAAAAACCACAAACTACAAGATGTATTAAATGAGATAGATCATTTAGTTACATCCTACATAAATACTAAACCAGAGTATCAGTGTCGTCACTGTGGTTTTACAAGCCATAAATTATATTGGCTTTGCCCTTCTTGTAAGCACTGGGAGACCATACGACCAAATAAAGGCGTTGATGGTTTTTAAGGCTTACTTAACTTTATTCGATTAGGATTATTATGTCTCAACACGATTCTAAAAAAGTATTAATTGCGCTTGATTATGATAATGAACAAGCAGCATTAGACTTTGTTAAGCAACTTTCTCCTCAAACGTGTCGCCTTAAAGTCGGTAAAGAAATGTTCACCTATTTCGGTCCTCAGTTCGTTAAACAGTTAGTTGACTTAGGCTTTGATGTCTTCTTAGACCTAAAATTCCATGATATTCCTAATACAGTTGCTAAAGCTGTAACTGCCGCTGCTGAGCTAGGTGTGTGGATGGTTAACGTGCATGCAAGTGGTGGTCTAGAAATGATGCAAAAAGCAAAAGAAGCTTTAGCACAATATGAAAATGGCCCATTACTTATTGCTGTAACTGTTCTAACAAGCATGGATCAGGCGCAGTTATCACGTTTAGGTGTTGATAAAACGCCACAAGAGCAAGTTTTGTATCTTGCCAAGCTTGCACAAGAAGCTGGCCTTGATGGTGTCGTATGCTCAGCTCAAGAAGCTGAAAGCTTAAAAACTGAATTGGGTGCTGACTTCAAATTAGTGACTCCAGGTATTCGTCCTGTTGGCGCAGATGTTGGTGACCAAAAGCGCATTATGACGCCAAAGAAAGCGGTCGAAGCGGGAAGTGATTATTTAGTAATAGGTAGACCAATTACTAAATCTGAAGATCCTGTTAAAGCGTTAGAAGCCATTAATTTGGAAATTAACGCTTAACCTGAAAGTTAAACGTGATGAAAAATAAAGGCAGTGTAAGCTGCCTTTATATTATTCTGAGTTATTTCAATGTAATTGACTTAGCTTCGATATCAATTAAGCCTTGTTTAAACAAGCCTCCAATGGCTTTTTTAAAGTTTGCTTTACTTGAGCCAAAACGTTTCTTAATTTCTTCAGGATCAGATTTATCGCCAAGAGGAATAAAGCCCTCTGAGTTTTTAAGTTCTGACAAAATCTGCTCACCAAGATCTTTAAATTTTTGAACGCCTTGCTTTTCAAGTACGACATCTATTTTGCCATCTTCTCGAACTTGTTTGATAAAGCCTTTTAATTTTTGCCCTATAAACAGTCTTTTGAAAACGGTATTAAAAAACACCACGCCTGTATGGCTGTCATTAATGATAACCTTAAAGCCAATATCCGTTTTAGAAGCGACGATTAAATCGACTTCTTCGTTTGGTTTATATGACGGTGTTGCTTTGTCTAAAAACTTTTTTAAGTTACTCGATGCACAAATACGTTTACTTGCATTATCTAAATATAACTTAACAAGATAACTATAGCCTTCACGCATTTTTGGCTTTTGTTCATTGTAAGGGGATAAAATATCTTTATCGATACCAATATCTAAGAAAGCACCTATCTTATTTATTTCTTTAACACGTAATAAAGCGAAATCGCCAACTTGGGCAATCACATCTTTAGTCGTAGCAGTTGGGTGGCCTAAATTATCTTGGTAGATGAAAACCTGAACGCTATCACCTTCTTCTAAGTACTCAGGTACTTCAGATTTCTTTAGAAATACTTCACCTAGTTGACCGCCGTCTAAATAAGCCCCTTCAGCGCAAAGCTCAGTGATTTGTAAATGTTGTTTTGTACCTAACATAATTATTCCTGTGTTGGCTTTGGCTTACGTCTTAATGGTGCTGCACCATCTACATCAAATGGCGCAGGGATAGGTTTTTTATTTTTCTTAATCGGTTTTTTATATGGTTTTTTCTTAATCTTTTTTACAGTATCTTTTGATTTAAGGTTAACTTTTTTTGCAGGTTTTGGTGGTCTAAGGCCTTTAAATTTACCTTCTAACCCTTCAATGACTTTAAAATCAGGTATTTCGTGTAAATATGACTTAATGGCTAGGTAACTCTTCCAATCTTTAGGACCTACGAATGATACTGCAACACCTTTAAAGCCTGCACGCCCGGTACGACCGATCCGGTGCACATATTCCTCGGCTTGTTTAGGGAGATCGAAATTAATAACGTGTGTCACGCTTAACAAGTCAAGACCCCGTGACGCAACGTCTGTGGTCACTAATACTTTAAATAAGCCGCGACTAAAAGAATCCATAATATCTAAGCGTTTAGCTTGGGTTAAATCACCTGCAAGACCTACTGCAGAGATATCCATTTCTTTAAGTAGTTCACTAATGCGCTGAGTGTCGTTTCTTGTGGCTGTAAAAATGATGCATTGACCAACAGATTCATCAGTCACTAAATGTTTGAGAAGTGCTTCTTTGTGATCAAGATGATCAGCAAAATATAGCGCTTGCTCAATGTCGTCGTGTTTCTGTTGGGCATCACTCAAAATGATGCGTTTTGGTGCTTTTAAGAGCTGACGAGATGTAACTTCAACTTGTGCATGATCTAAAGTCGCTGAAAATAGCAATGTTTGTCTTAGACGATGATCAGCAGATTGGTTGATTAAGTTTAATTGTTCTTCGAAACCTAAATCTAACATGCGATCTGCTTCATCGAAAATAAGCAGTTCTAAACCATTTAATTGTACTGTGTTTTGAGAAAGATGATCGGCTAAGCGGCCAGGGGTAGCTATAACAATGTGTGGATTCTTACGAAGTGCTTTAACTTGGTCGTTAAAGTTCTCACCGCCAAGGATTTTCACTAAAGAAATATTAGTGCTTGCAATTAACAGTCGGCATTGATTAAAAACTTGTGTCGCGAGTTCACGTGTAGGTGCAATGATAAGCGCTCTTGGATCGCGCTTACTTAGTGCTTTTTGTTTCATTATTCTGTGCACAGCAGGCAGCAAAAAAGCTAATGTCTTACCTGAGCCTGTTTTAGATTGTGCGAATACATCGTGACCTGCGATTGCAGTTGGAACGGCTTGAGCCTGAATTTCAGTTGGTGAAACTATCCCTTGGTGCGAAAGTTGTTGAGCCAAGCGGCTATCAATACCTAATTCGGTAAATTGCAAAGTTACTACTCCAAATAAAGTTTAAGCAGCAATTATATCAAACAGAGTTCTGCAACACAGGGATATTTTAGCTTTATTAGTGCATTTTTTTGTTAAATCCGTACAATACCGCCTCCGGCGCCGGATTTACGATCCGGTAGTTAGCTATTAGTCGTGCTTAAGAACTAATAGCCTTATTCAAAGCTAATTAGGAATATTATGTCTGCTCAATATGTTGTATGTGCACTTTATAAATTCGTTTCATTACCAAACTTCAAAGAAATTCGTCAGCCTCTTTTAGAGGTTATGGAAGCAAACGAAGTACGTGGTACTTTGCTTCTTGCTGCTGAAGGTATTAACGGTACAGTTGCTGCAAAACGTGAAGGTATTGATACATTACTTGCTTGGTTAGATGCGCAACCAGGTTTAGATAATATTGTTTCTAAAGAGTCTTACGACGAAACGTGTCCGTTCTATAGAACTAAAGTAAAACTTAAAAAAGAAATCGTGACTATGGGTGTGGAAGGTATCGACCCGTTAAAAGTGGTTGGTTCTTACGTTAAGCCACAAGATTGGAACGCGCTTATTTCTGACCCAGATGTTGTGGTTGTTGATACACGTAATGATTACGAAATTGAAATCGGTACGTTCAAACATGCTATTGACCCAAACACTAAGACTTTCCGTGAATTCCCTGAGTGGGCAGAGAAAAACTTAGACCCTGCTAAAAATAAAAAAGTAGCGATGTTCTGTACAGGAGGCATTCGTTGTGAAAAGTCGACTGCTTATATGAAAGAGCAGGGCTTTGATGAAGTTTACCACTTAGAAGGCGGCATTCTTAAGTACCTTGAAGAAGTACCAAAAGAAGAATCTCTATGGGAAGGTGAGTGTTTTGTATTCGATAACCGTGTAGCCGTCGATCATGACTTACAAAAAGGTCAATACGATCAGTGTCATGCTTGTCGGATGCCAATCACCGAAGAAGAAAAACAAAAGCCTGAATATGAAGAGGGTGTTTCTTGTCATCACTGTATTGATAATGTAACTGAAGAGCAGCGTGCCCGTTTTGCTGAGCGTCAAAAACAAATGAAATTGGCGCAAGAGCGTGGCGAAGGCCATATAGGGCATGAAGCTCAAGAAGCTTTACTACAGCGCAAGCAAGCAAAACAGCAGCAAAAAGAAGCTCAACGAAAAGCTTTAAAATCATAATTAAGAAAGCGCTCAATTGAGCGCTTTTTTGTTGCCCGAGACGGTTGTTTTATAGCCAGTATATTTGTTAGTCTTATAAAGATATTAATAATAATAAAATCATGTGACACTTTATGGGCAATCTATTTTTAAAAGAAAAAGAGAATTGGTGGGCTTGGTTATTCTGGTCCACAATAGGGGCTGCTATTTCTTACTATTCATCTTATGTCACGGAACAAGTTCAATATTTATTTCTTCCAGCTTCATTTTTACTTTTAGTGCTTACTTGGTGGATGAGTTATAGTAAACGCTATGAATTCTCTAGAGCTTTTAAAGTGTTGCTTTTTGTCGGAAGCATTTCATTTGCACCGCTTTTATACACACAAAATTATACATTAGATGAGATCACAAAATTATTTGTTGATTCAGCATTTGTACTCATAAGCTTAACTTGCGTGAGTTTAATGGGCGCATTCATAGCAAAACGACCAAAACAGTATTATTAGTAATCAAACAATTTAATATTGGTTCTTTTTTTTAAATAGTACTTTACAAGGTTTGTAAAACTCTCTATCATTCGCGCCAACAACGGAGAGATGGCTGAGTGGTTGAAAGCACCGGTCTTGAAAACCGGCATACGTTAATAGCGTATCTAGGGTTCAAATCCCTATCTCTCCGCCACCTCATTCCCAAAACCGCCTTAAGGCGGTTTTTTTCGTTTGGAGGAAGTATGAAACTTGATTTGGTAAAGCGTTTTTCACTTTGGATCATTTTTAGTTTTTTCTATGTCAGTGGCTTGGAAATGGCATTGCAATTATCAATCGATGCACAACAAGACCCGAACCTTCTCAACACCGTTCTCTATACATTTCTGTTTAATCTATTAGTTGGTCACTTAATTGTGAAATACGAAAAAGTATGGCCAATATTCTGCGCAATGATAGTTGGTGCTTTTGGTATTATTGGCTTTGGGTATTTTTTCACAGAGCAACTTATCGACTACAGCAAAGAGTTAAAACTTGCCTTGGTATTAAGTTTACCGTTTGCAACATTTGTTGTGGTAGAGCTTAAGAAATTAATGGATAAGCAGCAAGCAGAGTAACCTTTATCTCAATCTGCAGTGTGTTACACTGCAACATTCTTTAAATTAAAAAAGCGAAAATTTACATGTCTGATTTATTTAATACAGGTGCAGAAAAAGCAAGCTACGGTATCGGTCTGCAAATGGGCGAGCAGCTTAAAGCTAACCCTTTCGATGGTCTTAACCTTCACTCAGTGTTTGAAGGTATGAAAGATGCGTATGCTGGTGAAGCACTTCGTGTTGAAATTCCTGAAATTCAAGCTGCATTTGAAGCAATCAATGCAGAAATTCAAAAGCGTCGCGAAGAAGAAGCTAAAGTTTTAGCTGCTGAAGGTACGGCTTTCTTAGAAGACAACGCTAAGCGTGCAGAAGTAACTGTTACTGAGTCAGGCCTACAGTACGAAGTACTAGCAACAGGCGAAGGTGACAAGCCAGCTGCAGATTCAACTGTACGTGTTCATTACCACGGTACATTAATCAACGGTACTGTTTTCGATAGCTCTGTTGAACGTGGTCAACCTGCTGAGTTCCCAGTAAACGGTGTTATCAAAGGTTGGACTGAAGCACTTCAACTAATGGCGCCTGGTGCTAAATTCCGTCTATATATCCCGCATGACCTAGCTTACGGTGAGCGCGGTGCTGGTGCATCAATCGCACCATTCTCAACACTTGTATTCGATGTTGAGCTATTAGAAGTTCTTTAATTAAGAATTTACCACTTTTTCAATTTCACTCAGTGAATTGAATCAGCTATAAAAATCCTCGTTTTGTACGGGGATTTTTTTTGCATAAGTTTTTTGTTCATATATTCGTAACACACAAAAAAAGCGCCAACTTGGCGCTTTTTTTATCTAATGCAGATTAGTAGTTTGCATTGCCTTTAGTGCGAGGGAAGGCGATAACATCACGTACATTGCCCATACCTGTCACATAAGCAACCAAGCGCTCAAAGCCTAGACCAAACCCTGAGTGAGGTACTGTGCCGTATTTACGTAGATCGCGATACCAGCTATAGTCTTCTTTGTGAAGACCCATCTCTTCTAAACGCGCATCTAGTACATCTAAACGCTCTTCACGTTGAGAGCCTCCAATGATCTCACCAATACCTGGTGCTACTACGTCCATAGCTGCGACTGTTTTACCATCTTCATTTTGGCGCATATAGAATGCTTTAATATCACGAGGGTAGTTTTTAATTACTACTGGTGCTTTAAAGTGCTCTTCTGCAAGATAGCGCTCATGTTCAGATTGTAAATCAACACCCCATTCAACCGGGAATTCAAATTTCTTACCACAGTTTTCAAGGATTGTGATTGCATCAGTATAATCAACTTGTGCGAAATCTTTTTCAACAAACTCTTCTAAACGAGAGATCGCTGTCTTCTCGATACGTTGTGCGAAAAATTCCATATCGTCACGACGCTCAGCAAGTACTGCTTTAAATACATACTTAAGCATATCTTCAGCAAGGCTGGCGATGTCTTCTAAGTCAGCAAATGCTACTTCAGGTTCTACCATCCAGAACTCAGCAAGGTGACGAGACGTATTTGAGTTCTCGGCACGGAACGTTGGGCCAAATGTGTAGATTTTTGACATCGCACTTGCATATGTTTCGCCATTTAACTGACCAGAAACAGTTAAGAAGGCTTCTTTACCGAAGAAATCTTCAGCGTAGTCAATGTCACCTTTATCCGTAAGCGGTAGGTTCTGCATATCTAATGTTGATACACGGAACATTTCACCCGCACCTTCACAGTCACTCGCTGTGATGATTGGTGTACTGATCCACATGTAACCACGTTCGTGGAAAAAACGGTGAATGGCTTGTGATAAACAGTTGCGAACACGTGTCACAGCACCAATTACGTTTGTACGAGGACGTAAGTGCGCATGTTCACGTAAGAATTCGATACTATGGCGCTTTGCAGCCATAGGGTAAGTATCTGGGTTTTCAACTAAACCGATAACTTCAACTGTATCAGCTTGGATTTCGAAAGCTTGGCCTTGGCCCTGAGACTCAACCAGTTTACCCGTTACGCTAACTGAACAACCAGCAGTTAAATTGGTAACTTCATCATAATTATTGAGCGAATTCGGAACAACTGCTTGAATAGGGTTAAAACAAGAACCGTCGTGTACGGCTAAGAAAGAAATACCTGCTTTAGAATCGCGGCGTGTACGGATCCAACCTTTTACTGTTACTTGGCTGTCTACCGCAACGGTGCCTTTAAGTAGCTCCGTTATCGCTATGTGGCTCATCTTCACTCCAATGATTTAGTTACTCTAATAATTATTTAAACTGTCATACCCTTTGGTACGAGGGCATTATCTTACCTGTGATGAGCAAATAAAAAAACCATTTATGACAACTCTTTTCAGGTCAATTGCACTAAATAACACTCTAAATATAAGTATCATGACTAATTTGCATAAATATGGCATCATTGGCTTAAATTCAGTGATAAAAATAAGTAATTAGTTGAAGGCAATGAAGCAAGTTTTTATTCTAAGAGGGCTTCCAGGTTCAGGCAAAAGCCATTATGCACAAAACTTAGTCGACGAACTCGTCGCAGGTGACGAGACACAATACGCGATTTGTGCGACAGACGACTATTTTTACAATGAACAAGGTGAGTATCATTTCGATAAATTCAAGCTATCAGAATTTCATAATTTGAATCTTGCTCGTTATATCAATGCGCTGGCTGAGGGGATTCCACTTGTTATCGTTGATAACACTAATATTAAGAAATGGGAGTTTGTCGCCTATGCACAAGCAGCCCATGCCTTAGGTTATCAAGTTAAAGAAGTGGTAGTGGGTGAGATCAAAGATAAATCTTTGCAACATTTGTATGCTAAACGAAATACCCATGGTGTAGCATTAAGAACCATCAGTAAAATGGCCTATATGTTTGAGTGGTAATACTTTGTTAAATATTTAGATTTAACTTCTGTAATTAAATAAAATAAAAAAACCCGCTTTAAGCGGGTTTTTTTATTCTACTTATAGATTAAGCATTTTCTAGTGCAGTACGAGCATCTACGAATTCCATGTTGAAGCCTTCAGCAACTTCTTTACATGTAATTTGACCGTTGATCACGTTTAAGCCATTCATGAAGTGTTCGTCTTCAAGAAGTGCAGCTTTATAGCCTTTGTTTGCAAGCTTGATGATATACGGTAACGTTGCATTGTTTAGTGCGAACGTTGAAGTACGTGGAACAGCACCAGGCATGTTAGCAACACAATAGTGAACAACGTCATCAACGATGTATGTTGGTTCAGCGTGTGTAGTTGCTTTAGAAGTTTCAATACAACCACCTTGGTCGATTGCAACGTCAACAATTGCAGAACCAGGTTTCATGTTCTTGATGTGTTCAGCAGTTACTAGTTTTGGCGCTGCAGCGCCTGGGATAAGTACACCACCGATTACAAGATCAGCTTCAAGTACGTGCTTTTCAAGTGCGTCAGCAGTAGAGTATACAGCTTTAACACGGTTGCCGAATTGTGCGTCTACACGACGAAGAACGTCAACATTACGGTCAAGAACAACAACATCAGCACCCATGCCAACAGCCATTTGCGCTGCATTGTTGCCAACCATACCAGCACCAATAACAACTACTTTAGCTGGCTCAACACCAGGTACACCACCTAAAAGCATACCACGACCTGCATTTGATTTTTCAAGTGCCTGAGCGCCAGCTTGAATTGACATACGGCCAGCAACTTCTGACATAGGCGCTAGAAGTGGTAAGCCACCACGAGCGTCAGTAACAGTTTCGTATGCGATACAGATAGACTTGCTCTTAACAAGGTCTTCAGTTTGTGGAAGATCTGGTGCAAGGTGAAGGTAAGTGAATAGGATTTGACCTTCACGTAACATAGCGCGCTCAACTGCTTGAGGCTCTTTTACTTTAACAATCATGTCTGCTTTTGCAAAAACATCAGCAGCTGTTGGTAAGATTTCTGCACCAACTGCAATGTAATCTTCGTCAGTAAAACCAATGCCAATACCAGCATTTGTTTCAACAACAACTTGGTGGCCGTGGTTAATTAATTCACGAACACTTGCTGGAACCATACCAACACGGTATTCATGGTTTTTTATTTCTTTAGGTACACCGATAAGCATAATAATCGCCTCATATATAAGAACGGGATAAAATTTTCGACTATTATATTGGTCATTAGCTAGCATGTCCTACCTTTTTTGGTGTATCTTCTAGATATAAATTCTGAAAAGTATCGAATGGCAGATTAAAACTCTGAAAAGCATATGTACCAACAGTTAGATCGAATAGACAGAAACATTTTAGTAGAACTTCAGAAAGATGGCAGACTTTCAAATGTAGAGTTAGCAAGGAGAATTGGACTTAGTGCAACGCCTTGTTTAGAGCGAGTAAAAAAGCTAGAGCGAGAAGGCTATATAAAGGGGTATAAAGCTGTTGTTGACCCGGCTAAGTTAGGGCAAGGGCTTTTAGTTTATGTAGAAGTAACAGTAAATAAGAATAGCCCTGATGTATTCGATAAGTTCAATCAGGCAGTGAGGCAGCATGATGAAATAATCGAATGTCACTTAGTGTCAGGTAATTTTGACTTTTTACTAAAAACACGAGTAACAGATATGTCTGAGTATCGGGGGGTTTTGGGAGACATACTGCTGCAATTACCAAATATAAGTGAAAGTCGCACTTATGTTGTTATGGAAGAGGTAAAAGGGGAGCTCGGAGAAGTAATAAAACCCTGTGAAGCTTAGTTATTTCTTGGTATTGTTACAGTTATTACAAAAGCGTGCTTAAGCGCTTATTCAGATAAAAAAGATTTTAATATCCAAAAGTTTAGATTTACCAAAAAAGCATCAACAACTGCACTCAAAAAAAATCTAAACCAAGGCAAATTAGGGGTAAACGCACTTTATGCGTCTTAATGGAATTCAAAGGCTACTTGAAACTGGTCTGATCGTCAGCACTTTCACGGCAATATTTACGTTATGTGCCTTGATAAGCTTTGACCCATCTGATCCTGCTTGGTCTCAAACAGGTGAATATCTTGAAGTAAAAAATATTACAGGTACAGCTGGTGCGTGGGTTGCTGATATTTTATTAGTCAGTTTTGGTTGGATGGCGTTTTTAGTGCCTGCAGCCATTCAACTAGCTGGCTATTTGTTGTTTAAGAAACCACACAAGTTATTTCACCTTGATTATGTCACTTTAGCGTTAAGGCTGATTGGGTTAGTTTTGTTTGTATCTTCAGCAAGTGCCATAAGCAGCATCAACTTTGATGATATCTATCATGTGTCTTCAGGCGGATTTATTGGTGACGTCGTTCGTGATGCGATGATCCCAGCATTTAAATTCACGGGCACTTCAATTATTTTATTATGCTTTTTCTTTGCTGGTTTAACCTTAATGACAGGGGTGTCATGGGTTGAGTTTGTTGACTACATCGGTGAAAAGGTTATTCAAGCTTGTCGTGTATTATTCAAAAAGTTCCAAGACTTCCAATCAAACAAGCGAGCACAGCCTGTCGTTAGACAAGAAACTGAAGTTCAGTTAGATGAAATGACAACTCTTGAAGATATATCAGATAAAACCGAAATCACTCATGCTGAATCTGAAATTACTTCTCAACAATCGCTAGAACAAAAACCAATTGCGAAATTAAAAGATAGACTATTTGCTAAGCAAACTGATTCAGAAACAATTCAAGAGACTGAAAGCAAAGTAATAAAAAGTGAACCTATTGTTGAGAGTTCAAGTTTGGATAACTCTCGAGCTGATGTATTTGATGAATTAGATGATATTCTAGAGCAAGAAATCAACTTTTCAGCGATTGATGATGACGACTTTGATGCCTCTAGCGCGTTACAAGGCTTAGACGATGCACCTGTTCTAGCTCAAGAGCCAGAAACCCGAGTTCAGTCTCCAGCAAGACCACTAAAACCAAAACCTGAAAAACCAGTTTTTGTGCCAGAGCCAACAGCGAAAGAAAAGTTTGAAGAATTGCTGAATGCTGAGCCGCCAAAGGATCCTCTTCCATCACTCGATTTATTAGATAGGCCTGATAAACAGAAAAACCCTATATCAAAAGAAGAATTGGATGCCGTTTCTCGTCTTGTAGAAGTGAAGCTACTGGATTTTAATATTCAAGCGAGTGTAGTAGGGGTGTACCCAGGTCCCGTTGTCACGCGATTTGAGCTCGATTTAGCACCGGGTATTAAAGTTGCGAAAATCACCGGTCTAGCAAAAGATTTAGCGCGTTCATTATCAGCTGTCAGTGTTCGTGTTGTAGAAGTGATCCCTGGTAAAACCTATGTTGGCCTTGAACTACCAAACAAACACAGAGAAATTGTACGCCTTTCAGAAGTAATTAACGCCCCTAAATTTGAACAAAACCCATCACCATTAACCATGGTTTTAGGTAAAGACATTGCCGGTCAGCCTGTAGTGGCAGATTTGGGCAAAATGCCACACCTATTAGTTGCGGGTACAACGGGTTCAGGTAAATCTGTTGGCGTAAATGTCATGATTTTGAGCTTGCTCTACAAGTCTCCGCCAGAAGATGTGCGTATGATCATGATAGACCCGAAAATGCTAGAGCTTTCTGTTTATGAAGGTATTCCACACTTACTATGCGAAGTTGTCACAGACATGAAAGAAGCGTCAAATGCACTGCGATGGTGTGTCGGCGAAATGGAACGACGTTACAAACTCATGTCAGCACTTGGTGTCCGTAACTTAAAAGGCTATAACCAAAAAGTGCTTGCGGCCAAAGAAGCGGGTCAACCATTATTAGACCCGCTTTTCAAAGACACAGATGGCATGGCGAATGAGCCCGAAGAGCTTGATAAACTGCCTAGTATCGTTGTTGTGATTGACGAGTTTGCCGACATGATGATGATTGTCGGTAAGAAAGTCGAAGAGTTGATTGCGCGTATAGCACAAAAAGCACGTGCTGCAGGTATTCACTTGGTGCTTGCAACACAAAGACCGTCTGTTGATGTTATTACAGGTCTTATCAAAGCGAATATTCCAACTCGTATGGCTTTCCAAGTATCAAGTAAAATCGACTCTCGTACCATTTTAGATCAGCAAGGTGCAGAAAACTTACTTGGCATGGGTGACATGCTGTATTTACCGCCGGGCACCAGCGTACCAATTCGTGTTCACGGCGCGTTTGTTGATGATCACGAAGTACATGCTGTTGTAAATGACTGGAAAGCTCGTGGTAAGCCAAATTATATCGAAGAAATCTTATGTGGTGATGCCACTGAAGATATTTTATTACCGGGTGAAACACCTGAAGGTGGCGACGACGAATCTGATCCACTTTATGACGAAGCCGTTAACTTTGTCATTGAATCTGGCAAGGTGTCTGTTTCGAGTGTGCAGCGTAAGCTTCGTGTCGGTTATAACCGAGCTGCTCGTTTAGTTGAACAAATGGAAGCGTCAGGTGTCGTAAGTTCACCAGGACACAATGGTGCTCGAGAAGTATTAGTCCCTAAAGGGGGAGTAAATTAAATGATGAAAAAAACACTATTATCAAGTTTAATCGGTTTGTCTCCACTGTTTTTGTCACAAGCCGCATTTGCAGATGCTGCAATTGAACTTAAAGCTAAGCTCTCTGAAATGACGACGTTTAAAGCGAGTTTTAATCAAAAAGTAACGGATGAGCAAGGTGAAGTATTACAAACTGGCTCGGGTAACTTAGCGCTAGCACAGCCTTTAAAAATTCATTGGCAACAACAAGAGCCTGACTCAACTATGTTGGTTTCTGATGGACATCGTGCTTATTATTACGATGAATTTGCAGAGCAAGTGACCATTATGGCCAGTCTTAATCTGATCGAAACAACGCCTTTTGTTTTATTAACTACAAATGCTAAAACACAATGGGAAAAGTATCAGGTTTCTAAGACTAAAGATAATTACAAAATTATCCCTAAATCGACAACCGACTCTCAAGTGGAGTCGTTAGAATTACAGTTTAATACTGACAAACAACTTTCAAAAATATTGGTGGTGGATTTATCAGGTCAATCAACTGAGTTTAAATTTTCAGACATCAAATTAAACGGTTCTTTAAATAGTGACCTGTTTAATTTTACCATTCCTGAACATGTTGTAATTGACGACCAAACACAAAGTGAATAGTTTTTGTGAGTAATTTAGGATTTGATTTTGGCAACGATGTAAAGCCATTGGCCGCAAGAATGCGGCCAACACGGTTAGAAGACTACATAGGCCAATCACATATATTAGCCGCTGATAAACCCTTATATAAAGCCATACTTTCCGGCAGAGCACATAGTCTAATCGTTTGGGGGCCGCCTGGCGTCGGCAAAACCACCATTGCTGAAATAATTGCTAACCACGCTAATGCGCGCATTCAGCACTTATCCGCAGTGACTTCAGGTGTAAAAGAAATCCGTGAAGCCGTGTTAGAAGCAAAACAAAACCTCAGTATGGGACAAAGAACTTTATTATTTGTTGACGAAGTTCATAGATTTAATAAGTCTCAACAAGATGCTTTTTTACCTCACATTGAAGATGGTACTTTTATTTTCATTGGTGCCACTACTGAAAACCCTAGTTTCGCCTTAAATAACGCGATTCTATCGCGGGCACGTGTATACACCTTAAAGGCTTTAACCGATGAAGAACTTGTTCAGGTATTAAAACGCGCTATTACCAAAGATGAGACACTTTCAAAGCTGCAAATCACGATATCCGATGCGCAACTTATGCAAATCTCGCTGGTCAGTAGTGGTGATGCTAGAAAAGCCTTGAATTTACTTGAGCAAGCTATTGAGCTATCTGAACAACATGGGCAAGTGGTTATTACATCTGATGTACTTAGTCAGCTATTACCTTCTCATTTTGCAAAATATGATAAAGGGGGCGATTTATTCTACGACCTGATCTCAGCGTTTCATAAATCAGTTAGGGGTAGCGATCCAGACGCCGCACTTTATTGGTATTGCAGAATTCTAGCAGGTGGTGGTGACCCACTTTATGTTGCAAGGCGCCTTTTAGCCATTGCCACCGAAGATATTGGTAATGCAGATCCAAGAGCGATGCAAGTAGCATTAAATGCGTGGGATATTTTTCAACGCGTTGGGCCCAGTGAAGGCGAGAGAGCCATTGCACAGGCAACTATCTATTTAGCCAGTGCAGCAAAAAGCAATGCAGTTTACATGGCGTTTAACCAAGCAAAGCAAGATGCTGCGACTGACCCTGACTACCAAGTGCCTGTTCATTTACGCAATGCACCGACAAAGCTCATGAAAGAGCTAGGTTATGGTGATGAATATCGTTATGCCCATAATGAAGGAGGGGCATTTGCCGCAGGTGAAAATTACTTTCCCGAAGAAATCAAAGACAGGCATTATTATGTGCCCTCTGAACGCGGCTTAGAGAAGCAGATCAAAGATAAGCTTGAATATTTAAAGTCATTAAATCAAATGAGTGTGAACAAAAGATATTCAAATGATTAAAATGTACCTCTCAATTGCACTTGGCGGCGCACTTGGTGCGTGTTTAAGGTTTTTTATTAGTGATACAATGCTTAAACTGCTGGGTAGGGGATTCCCATTTGGCACTTTGACCGTTAATATAATCGGCTCATTATTATTGGGAGTTGTATTTGGCTTACTTGAAAAACAAGTACTCGCGGTAAGCCCTTATAAGTCACTTATTGTGATTGGTTTCTTAGGTGCATTAACAACTTTCTCTACATTCTCAATGGACTCTTTGTTGCTACTTCAACAAGGGCAAATTGTGAAGATGATTCTCAATATCACCTTAAATGTGGTGTTATGTATTTTTATGGCTTGGTTAGGCCTTAACTTAGTCATGCAAAAAGGTTAAAAGCAAAATGTTAGATTCAAAATATTTACGTCAGGATATTGCTGAAGCAGCAGCTCGATTAGCTAAACGTGGCTTTGAGCTTGATGTTGATGCGATTAATGCTTTAGAAGAGCAACGCAAAGCGCTTCAAACAAAAACACAAGAATTACAAAGCGAAAGAAACAGCCGCTCCAAAGCAATTGGTCAAGCTAAAGCAAAAGGCGAAGATATTCAGCCACTACTAGATGCTGTTGCTAACTTAGGCGACCAACTTACAGCAGCTAAGAACGAACAAGATGAAATTTTAGCTAAGCTAAATAATATCGCTTTAACTTTACCTAACTTACCGGCAGAAGATGTGCCTGCTGGAAGTGATGAAAGTGAAAATGTTGAAATCATCAAATGGGGCGAACCTAAGCAGTACGATTTTGAAGTTAAAGATCACGTAGATTTAGGTGAAGCGCTTGACAAAGGCTTAGACTTTGAAACCGGTGTTAAACTAACTGGTTCTCGCTTCACTGTAATGCGAGGTGGTGTTGCGCGAATGCACCGTGCACTAGTTCAATTCATGCTTGATACACATGCTGATAAGCATGGCTACACAGAAATGTACGTGCCTTACCTTGTAAACAAAGACAGCTTACTAGGTACGGGCCAGTTACCTAAGTTCGCAGGTGATTTATTCCACACTAAAGGTTTAATCAACGACGATGGTGAAGAACAAGAAGGTTTCAGCTTAATTCCAACAGCTGAAGTACCGCTCACAAACTGCGCACGTGATGAAATCTTTGATGAAAAAGAACTACCAATCAAAATGACAGCGCACACGCCTTGTTTCAGAAGTGAAGCGGGTAGCTACGGTCGTGATACACGTGGCTTAATCCGTCAACACCAGTTTGATAAAGTAGAACTTGTTCAACTTGTAAAACCAGAAGACTCAATGGCAGCACTTGAAGAGCTAACAGGTCACGCTGAATATATTTTACAAGCATTAGAGCTTCCGTACAGAAAAGTCGTCTTATGTACTGGTGATATGGGCTTTGGTGCAACAAAAACATACGATCTAGAAGTATGGTTACCAGCGCAAGACACGTATCGTGAAATTTCATCTTGCTCAAACATGTGGGATTTCCAAGCACGTCGTATGCAAGCACGTTTCCGTCGTCAAGGTGAGAAGAAGCCAGAACTACTTCATACATTAAATGGTTCTGGTTTAGCTGTTGGTCGTACTTTAGTAGCAATTTTAGAAAACTATCAACAAGCAGATGGTTCAATCGTGGTACCAGAAGTATTACGTCAATACATGGGCGGTTTAGAAGTTATCAGCTAAGACTTCTTTCAACAACTGTCAATATGATTAAGGTCGCTTTCTAGCGGCCTTTTTTGTGTCTGTAAGATCCTAATAAATATGCACTTTATTTAGTCAAAAAATTACAGTGAACTGACAATGCAAATTTTCACTTATTTTAGATTCTTAATCCATATATTTCGATTTATCAAATTTAAGTTTTAAAAATAATTTGTTATTTATTTAAATTATTCTTTTTTTTCTTGGGTTAATTTTAATTATGTAAATTATATTGCAGCTATATGAAGAATATGTTTTATTAGATTCCAAGGGTTGGCCAATCCTGCTTTTATGAAGCGTTAAAGTCATTTCTTTAAGCGGCTTCGTGTTCTCGTATTTACAAAATTAGACTTTATAAAACATGCATCATTTTAATTTGAACGTAAAGGCTAATAACATTTGAATTTTGCGTTTTTATTAACTATTCATTAAATGTTGCAATGTTTTGCAGTGTTAATAAACAAAAGGTGAGGATTTACCTATGAAGAGACAAAAGCGTGATCGATTAGAAAGAGCACATTCCCAAGGATATAAAGCAGGTTTAGCAGGACGCTCAAAAGAACTTTGTCCATATCAACAACTAGAATCTAGATCAGAATGGTTAGGCGGGTGGCGAGAAGCCGTAGATGACCGCAATATGTTTAAAACTTAATTTAGAGAATTTATTACAACAAAGCCCTCAATTATGAGGGCTTTGTTGTTAGAGCAAAGTATTTATAACTTTAATTAGAATGCGCTCGTATCTTGGAAAAGACCTACTTTTAAATCTTTTGCTTCATAGATAACGCGACCATCTACTTCAACTGTACCGTCAGCCATACCCATGAATAATTTACGCTTAATTACACGCTTCATATCTACACGGTAAGTCACTTTTTTAGCGGTTGGTAAGATTTGACCTGTGAATTTAACTTCGCCAACACCTAGTGCACGACCAAGACCAGGGCCACCAGACCAACCTAAGAAAAAGCCAACGATCTGCCACATTGCGTCTAGACCAAGACAACCAGGCATTACAGGGTCGCCTTTAAAATGACAATCGAAGAACCAAAGGCTAGGGTCAATGTCTAACTCTGCAATAATTTGACCTTTGCCAAATTTACCACCGTTATCGTTGATCTCAATAATACGATCCATCATTAGCATGTTGTCACTTGGTAAACGGCAGTTGCCTTCACCAAACATTTCACCACGACCACATAGGATCAATTCTTCTTTTGTGTAGCTGTTCTTTGGTTCCATAGTATTAATACTTTTTCTTCAAAATAAAAATTCAGGCTACTTTAGCTTACAGATGTACGCCAAACAACTCTGAACAGTTGATTATTGACAATATTTTAAACATTTAAGCATTTTTATATGACAACTTGCATCAACTTGGGCGATTTTTAGAATACATTTCTTTATAATGATTCTTGTTAACTTAGTTCATTTTGGATCGACATGATTTTATTCGTAGACGCTTTAACTGTTATTGATTTTTCTTACTTTTGTAATAAAAGAGGGCCGGTAGGTGAAAGTTGGATTGCTGACTTAACACTTCATGGAGACTTGAATGATGAGTCTATGGTTTTAGATTTTGCACTAGTAAAAAAGCAGATTAAACGCATTATCGATGACACAATCGATCATAAGCTTGCAATACCAAAGCGTTTAAATGGCACATGTAGTATTGAAAGCGAACAAGTGAAGCTTGATGCACAATTCGGTGAAGAGCATCACATTGCAATGTATGCACCCGAACAAGCTGTTTGCTTGATTGACGCTGAAGCAGTCAATGAACAATCAGTGATTGAGTTCTTGAAGCAGCAAATCATGCCTAAAATGCCTGAAAACGTTAAAGACATCGATATTGAACTTCGCACAGAGCAGACGTCTAGTTTTTATTACCACTATAGCCATGGCTTGAAAAAGCATGATGGTAACTGCCAGCGTATTGTTCACGGCCACCGTTCGTTGATTGGTATTAGCCTTGATAACATTCCTATGCCTCGTTTGCAAAAAGAATGGTCACGTAAATGGGAAGATATTTACCTTGGATCTGAAGAAGACTTAATCGCCAACTCAGAACTTAAACATATTAAAGCCTATGACAATGATTATGCCTTTGCATACACGTCTACACAGGGCTATTTCGAATTAGCAATCAGTAAAGCGCGTTGTGATCTTTTACCTTGTGATACAACAGTAGAGTGCATTGCTGATTACTTAGCAACAGAAATTAAAAAAACGCACCCTGACAATGCCGTAAAAGTAAAAGCATTTGAGGGCGTAGGCAAAGGAGCCATTGCATATGCTTAAAGCCGCATTGTTCGCTTTAGTTGGTTTGACTGCCAGTGTTAGTTCAATGGCACTGGAACTTAAAGGAAGTCTAACGCAAGGCGGTATGATCATTGGTAAGCTAGACAAGCCTAACTCGGTATATTTTAATGGCAAAGCATTAAAAATAACCAAAGAGGGAGAGTTTGTGTTTGGCTTCGGTCGAGATGCAGATACAAAACATACCCTAACTTGGGTTGACCATACAGGAAAGCAACATACACAAGACATTGTGATCACAAAGCGTGAATATAAAATCGATCGTATCACGGGTGTTGAGAAGAAGTACGTTTCGCCACCTGACTCAGTGCTTGCTCGTATCAAAGATGACGCAAAACGTGTGCGAGCTGCTCGAGCAGGAGAATCTGATTTTACATTTTTTAAAGACACCGTTTTACGACCTGCAAAAGGCCGTATTTCGGGTGTGTATGGCAGTCAGCGCTTCTTTAATGGCAAACCTAGAAATCCACATTTTGGCTTAGACATTGCAAATAAAACGGGCACGCCAGTTTGGGCACCACTTGCGGGTAAAGTCGTGATGGCGGATCCTGATCTATATTATAGCGGCGGTACGGTGATCATCGACCATGGTCATGGCATTACTTCAACCTATATCCACCTTAATAAAATACACGTAAATGTTGGCGATAAGGTAAAAGTCGGTGACCATTTTGCTGATATAGGTGCCACAGGTCGTGTAACTGGCCCGCATTTAGACTGGCGTTTTAATTGGTTCAATGAACGTTTAGATCCCGCTTTATTAATGAAAGATAAACTTGCAAATACTAAGTAGTAACTTAAATGAATGATATCGAAAAACAAGCCTTGATTGAGCAACGTATTAAAGAGTCTGTTACGTCTGTAACTAAGACTGTTTTTCCAGGACGCACGAATCACCATAATACTTTATTTGGTGGTGATGCACTTGCATGGATGGATGAAGTCGCTTTTATTGCAGCAACACGTTTTTGCCGCAAGCCTTTGGTTACTATTTCGTCTGATAGAGTAGATTTTAAAGAAGCTATCCCAGCGGGAACTTTTGCTGAATTAGTAGCGACTGTATCTCATGTTGGTAATACTAGTTTAAAAGTGGATGTTAATATCTTCCTAGAACGTATGCACAAAGATGACAAACACTTAGCAATTTCGGGTAGTTTCACCTTTGTTGCTGTTGATGATAATCACAGACCAACGCCAGTTGTGTGTGATAATATACTCAAAGGCTTTAAATAGTGTTTATGTACTGAGGGCTATTAAGCCCTCATATCTCATCTGTAATTTCTTCAATAATTCTAAATAAATGTTCTTCTTCCATATCTAGGTGATCTAAAACATCATCCATGATGTTCCGCCATTCATCATTTATTTCGCTTGGTTTGTCTTTTAAAAAAGCGCAATGTCTTGAGAGTTTGAGAATACACAGTAAATCTAACCCAATTTTGTCTAACTCTTCTGATTGAAATAAGCCATCGATGTCATGTTGGTAGTAAATAATGTTAATCATGACTTTTGGTAGGCGCCATTGTTGTGCTAGTAAAGCACCTATGGTAGCGTGATTTGTTTGGTATTTTTCAAACTGCAATTTAGCTGCGTCATCCCAATTGTTTTGGACAGCATAAGACATAACTTCTTCAAAATCGTCAAAATGCTGATTCAGAATTGCCACACCTACACCGTGAAAAAGCGCTAGCATATAAGCGTGATTAGACAACGCTGGTTTATCGAGCTTCATTGCAACTATACTGGCAATATGCGCAATAACGGTTTGAACATCCCAAAATTTGGCCATAGTTGGATCTGTGCCAACGGCGGCTTTAACTGCAACAGCTTTAACTAAGGGGATTAACCTCTTTAAGCCTAAGATCATGATGGCTTGATCAATAGATTCTATTTCTTTTGCGCGTCGAAAAGCGCTTGAATTGACGACTTGAAGTATTGCTGCACAGATCCCAACATCTTCCTGTAGAATTTCAGATACATGAGAAATGTTTGGCTCTGGCTTTTTAGTTTCTTCTGAAAACTTTATCAGTGCCTCAGGCCTTGGTGGGATTGAAACACTTCTAAGAATTACCTTTTCTTCATTGGTTAATGATATTGGCATACCATAACTCCAATCTAATTAACTATTTAAATCATAGTTTATGGTTCAGAAAAGTGGTATTGAATTTACAGTTAGGAGTGGAAAAAGAATTGCGTAGTTAACTACGCAATTCATTTTAAATTTATTTACATTGCTTCGTATTCTTCTTGCCAGAAGAACTTTTCTTCACCAAAAGCAGGAACAAGTCCATCAAGCCAAGTAGCTTCTTCGTCGTATTTTGCAAAGAAAGGACGCTGAACCCACTCAGGATTACGCGCTTGGATAAAGCGAAGTACAAATACTTTTTCACCTGCAATTTCAGTCACACCTGACACTTCAACTTTACCAGGACCCGCACTCATCGAAGGACCGCGTACTGTTCTACTTACACCTGAAACTTGTTTGTAAGCATCACGGAAAATTTCCCAAGTTTTATACAATGGTAATTCGAAGTAGCGCTTAGCACCAGTATCACGCTCAATGAACATATAGTAAGGGATCATGCCCATTTGAGTTTGTTCTTTCCACATCTCAGCCCACATATCTGAATCAACGTTTAAGTTGTTTAATAGTGGAGCTTGTGTACGGATCTGTGCGCCTGTTTTACGAATAAGCTTTATAGCTTCACGGCTAATATCTGTACGTAATTCTTGCTTATGGTTAACGTGCGCCATAATTGAAACATGTTTGCCTGCATCTACAAGCTCCTTTAATAAAGCTAATAGGTCTTGCGCATCTGGATCTGTAACGTAACGGAATGGCCAGAATGTTAAAGACTTAGTACCAATACGAATAGTCTTGATGTGATCAAAGCGCGGCTCTTTAAGTGCCTCTAGGTACTTACGTAACTTTACAGTACGCATAACCATAGGGTCGCCGCCTGTCATTAGTAGATCGGTTACTTCAGTGTGTGATGCAAGGTAATTGTGCAGTAATTCTTCATCGTTATTGTTAAAACGCGTTGCTTTACCTACGAACTGCGCCCAACGGAAACAGAAAGTACAGTAAGAGTGGCAATATTGACCTTGAGCAGGGAAGAACAACACGGTTTCTTTGTATTTATGTTGGATACCTTCAACTTGCTCACCTTCAAAAGACGGCACATTTTTATCCATTTGACCAGCAGGGTGCGGGTTTAACTTTTGACGAAGTTGTGTTGCTAATTCAAAAACTTCTTCCGGGGTATGTTTTCGTTTTAATAGCGCAGCCATCTGCTCATATGACTCATCATCAAGCATGCCACGCTGTGGGAAAGTTAATTGGAATACCGGATCATTCGGAACTTTATCCCAATCAATTAGCTCTTCAATCACGTAATTATTAACACGGAAAGGAAAAACATTGGCGACAACGCGCATCTCAAAGCGTAAATGCTCAGGAAGTTGATGCAGTTGTTCAATCTTATCTATCTGACGGTGTTGATAAACATTGAATTTAGGTGGTACATAAGCTTCTGCTGGCTGCAATTGGACGGTTTGCTGCATATGTTAGTTTACTCTACTTCTAATTACATAAAGCGTAGTAGTTTAACAAATTAATAGCTATGTTTCAGCGTTATTTGTATCAGTTCGAACAAATAACGCTAAGTTTTTGATTATTAGCTTTAGTATTTTTCTGTGCTGATAGCTTGGTAAATTGCAGAGCATAAAGCCATAATGTCGTTATCTGAGCTAATATAAGGTGGCATTATATATATGAGGTTGCCAAACGGTCTGATCCAAACCTTATGTTCTCTAATAAAATACTTTTGAATCTTAGCAACATCTACGGCACGATTTACTTGCACTACACCAATCCCACCGAGCACTCTGACATCTTCTACAGCTTCTAATTGCGAACATTGAGATAGGTAAGTATTCATTGTCTGTTCGATATTTTTAATCTGTGAAAGCCAATCGTTTTCATGTAACAGCTCTAAACTTGCATTAGCCGCAGAGCAGGCAAGGGGATTCCCCATAAACGTTGGTCCGTGCATTAATACGCCAGCTTCACCTTGACTGATCCCGACAGCGACGTCTTCTGTTGCCAATGTCGCAGAAAGCGTCATCGCACCACCAGTCAATGCTTTACCAATACACATAATATCTGGACTGATGTTTGCGTGTTCACAAGCAAACATTTTTCCTGTTCTACCAAAGCCGGTAGCAATTTCATCTAAAATGAGGAGTACACGATATTTATCACACAGTGCTCTGAGTTTTTTGAGATAAGACGGATGATAAAAGTTCATACCACCAGCGTTTTGTACAATGGGTTCGATAATAAAAGCGGCGACTTCATTGCTATATTGTTCAAACGCATGTTCTAACGCTGCAAGTTCGGCTTTATTTTCGTTATCGTAAAAACCAGCTTTTGGTGCTTCGACAAAGATATGTTCAGGTAAGAAACCCTGATACATACTGTGCATTGAATTTACTGGGTCGCAAACACTCATCGCAGCAAAGGTATCACCGTGATAGCCTTTTTTGGCGGTCATGAGCTTTGTTTTAGTGGTTTCACCTTTGCTTATCCAATATTGCAATGCCATTTTGATTGCAACTTCAACGCTTACAGAGCCGCTGTCGGCTAAAAACACTTTTTGTAAAGGCTCAGGACTTATTGCAACCAGCTTTTTACATAGTTCAACCGCTGGGGCATGTGTGATACCACCGAACATAACGTGGCACATTGTTTGTGCTTGATTTTGTATTGCTGAGACTATTTTGGGGTGATTATAGCCATGAATGGCACTCCACCAAGAAGCCATACCATCGATGAGTTCAGTGCCATCATCAAGATAAAGTTTGTTCCTATCTGTATGTGTTACACCGTAAACAGGTAATGGATCACCTATAGACGTATATGGGTGCCAAATATGCTGTTTATCGAATTTGATATCTATAGGTTGAAAATTACTCACTTGTAAACCTTTAGCTTTGCTGTGACGTTGACAATACTACGACACTCAGTAGACTAAGCCAATCACCGTCAAATCAAACGCCTAATTAATAGACAGGCTAAGAATAAAAAAGAGTATCAGATTATGGCTACAGTTCGTCACGATTGGACTTACGAAGAAGTAAAAGCACTATTTAACATGCCGTTTAACGACTTGCTATTTCAAGCGGCAAGTATTCACCGTGAGAACTTTAATCCAAACGAAGTACAGATCTCGACTTTACTATCAATTAAAACGGGTGCTTGCCCTGAAGACTGTAAATATTGCCCACAGTCAGCGCATTATAAAACAGACTTAGACCGTGAACGCTTAATGGAAGTAGAAAAGGTTGTTGAACAAGCGAGATTAGCACGTGAAAAAGGCGCAACACGCTTCTGTATGGGCGCAGCATGGTCTGATCCTAAAGACAGAGACATGCCTTACATTTCAAAAATGGTGCGTGAAGTAAAAGAGCTTGGTTTAGAAACCTGTATGACACTCGGCATGCTTGATAACGAAAAAGCACATGCACTTAGAGAGGCTGGCCTTGATTATTACAATCATAACCTAGATACCTCGCCTGAATATTATCAGCAAATTATCACAACACGTACTTATCAAGACAGACTTGATACCTTAGAAAATGTACGTGATGCAGGCATGAAAGTATGCTCTGGTGGTATTGTTGGCATGGGTGAGCAAGCGGGTGATCGTTATGGTTTATTAATGCAACTTGCAAACTTACCAAAACAACCTGAAAGTGTACCAATTAACATGCTTGTAAAAGTGAAAGGTACACCACTTGAAGACGTTGAAGATCTAGACCATTTTGAATTTATTCGTACGATTGCCACTGCGCGAATTATGATGCCACACAGTTATGTGCGTTTATCAGCGGGTCGAACTGCAATGAATGAGCAAATGCAATCAATGTGTTTCTTCGCAGGCGCAAACTCAATTTTCTACGGTGATAAGTTATTGACTACTGAAAACCCAGAAGCCGATGCAGATATGAACTTACTTAAGAAACTGGGTATGAATCCAGAGAAGCGTCAAGACTACTCAGATGAAGCATACGAAGCGTCTTTAAGTTCAAAAATTGCTGATAAAGCAACGTCAGAGCTATTTTACGAAGCATAGTGAATGGCGTTTGAATTTATACAAGTAGCGTTGCAACAAAGACGAGTAGAGTCTTTGTTGCGTGCTCGACATGTGATTGCTGATTCAAGTGACGCACGCTTTTTAACGAGCAAAGAGGGTAAGCAATATTTAAACTTTGCCAGTAATGATTATCTTGGTTTAGGGTCTAATTTAGAGTTACAAGGTGGACTAACAGGTAGTCGTTCCTCGGCACTTGTTACAGGATACCAGCAGTGCCATAAAGATTTTGAAGCTTTGCTGTGCAAACATTTTGGCTACGAGTCCGCTTTACTGTTTAGTACAGGCTTTAGTGCAAATAGCAGTGTAATCAAGTCTCTTTTTTCACAAAGCTTAGGCTCAAAAGCCGCGCTTGATTCTGCCATTTTCCAAGACAAACTTAACCATGCCAGCTTAATTGATGGGGCTTTGCAATCTGAAGCCAAGCATATCCGTTTCAACCATAATGACATGGGGCATTTACGACAGCGTTTAGAAAAAAGTAAAGCTGCTAATAAGTTAATTATTAGCGAAGGCGTGTTTTCAATGGATGGAGATTGTGCGCCACTGCAGCAACTTGAAAAACTAAAGCAACAACATAATGCTTGGCTGATGTTAGATGATGCACACAGTTTTGGTGTATTGGGCGAACATGGCCTGGGAAGTGTTGGTCAAGGTTGCAAGCCTGAAATTCTGGTGATCACATTTGGTAAGGCAATGGCGTGTCAAGGCGCAGCTGTTTTAGCAAGTAAATCAGTCATCGACTTTTTACTTCAGTTTAATCGTGATTATATTTACTCGACGTCTATGTCTCCGCTCATGGTTCAAGCTGCAGAGCAGCAGTTTTTACGTGTAATTGACGCGAGAGAACAGAGACAGCACTTGTTTAATAATATTGCGTTATTCAAGCAGCTTTGTGCCGATGCAAACATTCCCGTAATGTCGTCAGACACTGCGATACAGCCGGTTGTGTTAGGCAGCGCTGAAAATGCATTAAATGCGCAAGCTAAGCTTAAAGAGCAGGGGATTTGGCTAACAGCTATTCGTCCACCAACAGTGCCACATAATACTGCCCGACTCAGGATCACAATTACCGCAGCACATACTCATGATGATATTGAAAAGCTTGTAAAAGCCTTAAAGGTGTCAATATGATTGCAACACTCGATAAACTTTCAACGGCGAAGCAGTTTTCAAAAGCCGCAGGGCAGTACAAGCAACACGCGCATGTTCAAAAGTTGGCTGCTGAGTTGTTATTCTCAAGATTAAATAAGCACAGTCAAGTCATGCTTGACCTTGGTGCAGGCCCTATGCTGCATCAGCATAAACTAAAACATCACAGTGACTGTCTGGTTGCGATGGATCTGAGTTTAGGCATGTTGTCTGAGACACATCCTGAGAATAATGTGAATCGTGTTTGTGCAGATATGGATAAACTGCCTTTTACAGAAAACGTATTCGATGCAGTATTTTCAAATTTTGCAATTCAATGGAGCGCAGAACCTGAAGCTTTATTTAAATCACTTTATTCAGTGTGTAAGCCAGAGTCTCAAGTTCTATTATCGACAGTTTTAGATGGCTCTTTGTCTGAAATAGCTCAAGCATGGAAAGCAGTGGATGATAAACAACACATTAATGACTTTTTGAATTTAACTCAGTTGATTAAAATTGCACAAAGCGTTGGATTCAAAGTGGTGTACTCAAATCAGCACTGTCTTCAAGATCATTACGATAAACCAATTAATGCCATCAAGTCGGTGAAAAATATTGGCGCAAATCATTTAACTGACTGTCAAAAAGAGCAGGGCTTACTGGGGAAAGCGGCTTATAAAAATCTATTGTCAGCTTTTCCACTACAAGGAGGTAAAGCCGTTATTAGCTACCAAGTCGGTATTTTGGAGTTAACAAAATAATGAATTCTTTTTTTATCACAGGTACCGATACTGAAGTCGGTAAAACTCATGTTACTTGTTTATTACTCAAGTTTTTGACCCAACATAAGCGCTCAGCAATTGGTTTTAAGCCTATTGCTGCGGGAGCAGAAGAAGCATTTGGTCAACTGGTCAATGAAGACGCTTTAAACATAATGGAGTCTTCGAATGTCCATGCTAAATATGAGCAAATAAATCCAATTTGTTTCGAGCCGCCAATCGCGCCCCATATTGCAGCGCAACGTGCAAACAAAGTAATTACACAAATAGAACTTAATCATCATTATAAAGAGATTCTATCCGTCGGTGCCGAGTTCACTCTTGTAGAAGGTGCTGGAGGCTGGTCTTTGCCAATTAATGACATGGAATATTTGTCTGATTGGGTAAAAGCGCGAGAACTCCCCGTTATTTTGGTTGTCGGTATGAAGTTAGGCTGTTTGAATCACACGCTGCTTACAATTGAAGCGCTAAAAGCCCAAGGGGTAAAATGTGTGGGCTGGATTGCAAATGAAATTGACCCAGATATGTCAGAGTTTGATGCCAACCTTGAAAGCTTAAAATCACGTATTGACGCGCCTTTATTGGCTGTTGCACCATTTGCAAAAAGCAAAGCAAAATTGAAAATTTATAAGGCACTAACCGATCTTTTTGCAATTAACTTGTAAGCGCGTGGTTTAAGGCAAGTTTAATTTTAATGTAAAAAGTGATATCTCAATAGATATCACTTTTTATTTTTGGTTTTAATTTAATTACGAATAATCTGAATTTTAATTAGAAAAATTCGAAGAATGAGATCACAAATTCGGTGCCCTTATCTGGCTCACTCAATACTTCAACTTTTGCATTATGTTGCTGCAAAATACTGTATGAAATAGACAAACCTAAACCAGTCCCTTCACCGGGCGCTTTAGTAGTGAAAAAAGGAGTAAAAATCTCTTTTAGGTTTTCACGAGATATGCCTTTACCTTCATCTTTTACTCGAACAATGATTTTTGTACGCTCTCTATAACATCGTACGAACAAGGTACCACCCTCAGCCATAGCTTGTTTTGCGTTTACGAACAGATTAACAAAGACTTGTTGTAATTTACTTTCTATTCCTAAAATCGTGGCGCTTTCTAACAGGTCCGTTTCGATATGGTGTTTATATTTGAATTCATTGCTTACCATATTAAGAGATTTATTGATGACTTTAGTTACATCAATAGGCTCTAATTCATCGTTGTCCATCCGGGAGAAAGTACTCAAATCAGCCACAATGGCTTTGACTCGCTCTAAGCCTTCGACTGAAGATTTTAAAATTTCATCACTGTCCTCAAACAAAAATGGCAACTCAAATTCTTCGTAATTTTTATTTAAAGTTGACAGCGAGGTATTCGAACGCTCATCAGTAAGCGGCTGCAAAGCAGATTTAATATCTTTGATATAGTCAGCCATGGTATCGAGGTTACTTATTACAAAGCCTACCGGATTGTTAATTTCATGGGCAACACCTGCGGCTAAGTAACCTAATGATGCGAGCTTTTCTTGCCCAACCAATTGCAATTGTGTTTGTTCTAAAACTTTATTTGTTTCTTCAAGGTTCATAAGTTGCTGTTGAAGTTCCTCTTCAGCTCTCTTTCTTTCTATGGCGATAGAAAGCATACTTCTTGAAGATTCAAGGGTTTGCAGCTTGGTGATATTGATATCTTGTTGGTCTTCGTAGAGTAAAACTGCAACACCAACCGTTTTTTTATCTTCGAGCGTGAGTGTATATAACGGCACCATCACACAAAATTGATAAAAGCCTACCGCTTCGTTACTTATGTCACTGGTATCTATGAGTTGTGTTTCTTGTTCTTGCAGTAACAAATCGAATACCTTTTCTCTATCAAGTTGAGCAAGAAAGGACTTTAACAGTTGCAAGTGCTCATTAATTTCAGATTCGGTACTAGATTGAGTATAGTATTGAAATTGACCGTAATTACATAGATTATCGAGTTCAATAAATAAATTATCTGGTTTTGATAAAAACGCACAGGTTCTTTCTAAGTAGTTTTCAACAATCTTATTAAGCGTTGGTTTGCTCCAGGTTTCAGCTAATAGGCCAGTTAAAAAAGACAGTTGAGTTTGTTGATTTTCGACTTCCATACGCGTTTCATCATTTAAAACTTCTTGTTCTAAAAGCTCCCGAGTATAGTTTTCGAGCTGCATTTCGGCGAGCTTTCTAGCTGCTCGCTCTCTTCTTAATGCGCGTTCAAGTACGTCTATTTTGTTTTGTGCTTCTTCACTCATAGAAACCTTACTTCTATATGGCAGGCTTCATCACCGTCGTGTAAACATTGAGATTGAGAAATCGATACTTCTTCACCGAAATGTTTTGCAGCCCCTAAAATAAGGCCTTCTGACAAATGACATAGTTTTCGCTCTGAGCGATAAATCATAGTGAGGTGCTGGTCGTTTTGGTCTTTGTAATCAATCTCCGGTAAATTTGAATCTGCGTAGAATTTTTTTACCTCGATGTGAATTAAATTATCAACCATGTATAAAAACGCATGAAGTGATGGCGCTCGTTTTGCCTCACTGGGTGCCATAGGCATGAGTTTCTTAAATAAAAACTCACCAAACGTCCTAAGTAAATCTGGGGCTGGTACGTTTAATGCTTCACAATAATAGGTTACGATGCTGAACAATTCGCTGTCATCGTATTTAATAGAAGATGTGTAGATCCCTTGAGAGGGAAGGTCGAGTGTATTTAACATGGTGTCCCATGCTTCTAAGCCATGATTATTTTCCACAAACTCTTGTAGCGCGTTGAAAACACTGCCTTTCATATAAATCTCCACATTTCGCGTTATGAGGTTGATATATTTCTAAAATAGTGTCACTTTTTACATAACGCAATGTTTTAAAATCATTTGTAGAAACATAAGGTTTTATTGAATGTCTGATAAGTTGCCAATTTTAATTGTGGATGATGAGACACAAGTACTTAACGCTTTAAAACGCCTGTTTAGAAAGGAGTTTGAAGTGACTGTGTGTGATAAACCACTTGAAGCTGTAGAAGTTTTAAAACAGCAAGAGTTTGCGGTTATCATTTCAGACATGAAAATGCCATTGATGAGTGGTGCAGAGCTGCTTGCTCAGGCTTTTATTATTAATCCAAATACAGCTCGTATTCTTTTAACGGGCTACTCAGACATCGACTCAACTGCTTTAGCAATAAATGAAGGCAAGATTTCGAACTATGTCAGCAAGCCTTGGCGCAATGACGATTTAAAAGAAATAGTCATGCAGGCTTGCGAACAGTATCAATTGAAGCAGTCTGTAATTCGTTTGCAAAATGAGCTGGAAGAAAAAAATAAACAATTACAAAGTTACAACGATGAACTAGAAAGTAAAGTTCAGGCTCGAACTTCATCACTCTCTCAACTTACTGACAAACTAAAAAACGTTAATCAAAAGCAGCGCAAACTGTTCCATGACGTCATCGAGATGATCAACCTAATCATTGAAGACACAACAGGCAGTGATGATGGCCACATAAAACGCGTAGCATCACATTGCCGTTTAGTTGCCAAGCACCTAGGGTTAGAAAAGCCACTTATTACTCAAGCCTATTTAGCTGGATTGATGCATGAAATTGGCAAAGTGTCTTTACCTGATGAGCTTGTTAAGTGCACTGAAAATGAATTGATGAAAGAACAACTTATAGCAAAGCAGCAAAATGCCATCAAAGGTGCTGAAATCCTTCAAAAGCTGCCTAATTTGCAAATTATAGGCAAAGGTATTTTGCACCAATATGAGCACTATAATGGCACCGGGCTACCGGATCATTTAATCGCAGACAACATACCGACTATCAGTCGTATTCTCACTATAGTAAATGATTACGACAAGTTATTAATCGGTCGTATTACTGGTGAGAAGATGCAGCAAGATCAAGCTATGCTAACCATGAAAACCTTGGAAACTGAGTTTTATGACCCACATATCCTAGATGTGTATTTCGAATTACTGTCTAGCGGCAAAGTATTTGAAAATCATGATATTGACGTATGTGTGGGAGTTAGTTGTTTAGAAACAGGTATGCACTTAACACAGGATTTATTGAACAAACAAGGTGCGGTGATTTTAACTGCTGGTACCGAAATCACACCAAGCATCATTGAAAAGCTACAAAAGTATCAAAAAGACTGGAATTATATTTTTAACGTGTTCGTACATTAGTTTCTATTCTTAGCCACTCTCTGGTGGCTCTCAAAAAACCTTTAGTTTAAAATAGCGCTAGTTTTATTTTATATGCTATTTGGAGCTCGTTATTTTAAACGTATCTAATGTCACCATGCAGTTTGGTGCAAAACCACTTTTTGAAAATATTTCTGTTAAATTTGGTGATGGAAATCGCTACGGTCTAATCGGTGCCAATGGGTGTGGTAAATCGACATTCATGAAGATATTAGGTTCTGAGCTTGAGCCTTCTGCAGGTAACGTGAGTGTAGCTCCAAATATTCGTTTAGCGAAGCTTAATCAGGATCAGTTTGCTTACGAGCAATACACAGTCATTGATACGGTTATTATGGGTCATAAAGAGCTGTGGGAAATTAAAGCTGAACGTGACCGTATCTATTCTTTACCAGAAATGAGTGAAGAAGATGGTATGAAAGTGGCCGATCTTGAAACGCAATTTGCAGAAATGGATGGTTACTCGGCTGAAGCAAAAGCAGGTGAGTTGCTTTTAGGTGTTGGTATTGGTACTGAGCAACATTATGGCTTAATGTCAGAAGTTGCACCGGGCTTCAAGTTACGTGTTCTTCTTGCTCAGGTGCTATTTGCAGATCCTGATATCATGCTACTAGACGAACCAACCAACAACTTGGACATTTATACAATCAAATGGTTAGAAGAAGTACTTAACCAGCGTGATTGCACCATGTTAATTATTTCCCACGACCGTCATTTTTTAAACTCTGTTTGTACGCATATGGCTGACATCGACTACGGTGAATTACGTGTCTATCCAGGCAACTATGACGAGTATATGTTCGCTGCGACTCAAGCACGTGAAAAGCTATTAAATGAGAATGCTAAGAAGAAAGCGCAAATTGCAGAACTTCAACAATTCGTATCTCGTTTCTCGGCAAATGCTTCAAAAGCAAAACAAGCCACATCTCGTGCAAAACAGATTGATAAAATTCAACTTGATGAAGTTAAAGCATCGTCTCGTCAATCGCCTTTCATTCGTTTTGAACAAAGTAAACAGCTTTTCAGAAATGCGCTTGAAATTACCAATGTGTCACAGGGTTATGACAGCACTTTATTCTCAGGCTTAGAAGGCTTAGTTGAAGTGGGTGAGCGTATCGCTATCATAGGTGAGAATGGTGTGGGTAAATCAACGTTACTACACACTTTAGCGGGTCGTTTAGCGCCTAAAACAGGTGAGTTTAAATGGTCTGAGAATTCGAACATTGGTTACTATGCACAAGACCATGCTGATGAGTTTGAAAAAGACCAAACTGTATTTCAGTGGATGGAGCAATGGCAACAAGAAGGTGACGACGAGCAAGTGGTTCGTGGTTTCTTAGGCCGTATGCTGTTTTCACAAAATGACATCAAAAAGTCAGTAAAAGTTCTATCAGGTGGAGAGCAAGGTCGTATGTTGTTTGGCAAATTAATGATGCACAAGCATAATATTTTGTTGATGGATGAACCTACAAACCACATGGACATGGAATCAATCGAAGCACTTAACTTAGCACTTGAGCAGTACGAAGGTACATTGTTGTTTGTGTCACATGACCGTCAGTTTGTATCATCACTTGCAACTCGTATTTGGGAAATTAAAGACGGTAAAGTGATAGACTTTAAAGGGACATATGACGAGTACCTTGCACAACAAGAGGCGACTAACTAACCGCTTTATACAATGGTACTTTTCAATGGTATTACCTAACTAGATAGGTATAATACCCACATAGAAACTGCAGGCTTACCCCCAATAAGAGCCTGCAGTTTGTTTTTCTATCGTTCAAAACTTCTGAGGATTTATTATGACGGTTGGCATTATCATGGGCTCAAAATCAGACTGGCCTACTATGCAACATGCAGCAGACATGCTGGACAAGTTTGGCATCGACTATGAAACAAAAGTAGTTTCGGCTCACCGTACACCTCAACTTCTAGCTGATTACGCGTCAAGCGCAGCTGATCGTGGTATCAAAATTATCATTGCTGGTGCTGGTGGCGCTGCACACCTTCCAGGTATGGCTGCAGCTTTCACAAGCTTACCAGTGCTGGGTGTACCAGTTAAATCAAAAACACTAAACGGTGTTGATTCATTACTTTCAATTTGCCAAATGCCAAAAGGTGTAGCAGTAGGTACGTTGGCAATTGGTGATGCGGGTGCGGCTAACGCGGGCTTACTTGCTGCTCAGATTTTAGGTTGCCAACAACCAGAAATCTTTGCAAAAGTTGAAGCTTTTCGTAAAGAACAAACAGAAACAATTTTAGCTAACCCAAATCCTGCTGAGTAATATGAACGTTTTAGTCCTTGGCGCAGGGCAACTTGCGCGAATGATGAGCTTGTCATCGAAGAATTTAGACATTCATGTTACAGCTTACGATGTTGGCTCTGAAAAAGTTATCGATCCTGTTACTTTTTTAACAGTTGATCAGTCATTACAACAAGCCATTGACTCAGCAGATGCAATTACTGCTGAGTTCGAGCATATTCCTTTAGATATTCTAAAGCTATGTGATCAAAGTGGTAAGTTTTACCCAGGCACTGAAGCCATAGCAACGGGTGGTGATAGAGCGAAAGAAAAAGCGCTTCTTGATACTGCCAAAGTTGCCTGCGCGCCTTATAAAATTATCACTGAAAAACAGCACTTGCTAGATTCAATTGAAGAACTCGAAATGCCGCTAGTCGTTAAAACTTGCCAAGCGGGTTACGACGGTAAAGGGCAGTGGCGTGTAAAGTCGCTGGATGACGTTGAGCAAATTTGGGCTGAGATGTCTGAATTTTTAACGAAAGATGCATCTCATCAAATTATTGCAGAAAAAATGATCCCATTTGATCGTGAAGTTTCCATCATAGGTGTACGTTCAAAAAATGGTGAAACTGCAATCTACCCTCTGACTGAAAACCAACATACCAATGGGGTATTAACACTTTCAATCGTGGGTAAAGAGAAAAATGCAATTCAAGCGCAAGCAGAGTCTGCGTTTAACGCTATCGCCAATGCATTAGAGTATGTTGGCGTATTAGCCATTGAGTTTTTCGATGTAGATGGCACTTTGTTGGTAAATGAAATTGCGCCACGTGTACATAACTCGGGTCATTGGACTCAGCAGGGATGTCATGTTAGCCAATTCGAAAACCACATGCGCGCCGTTACAGGCCTACCACTCGGTTCAACGGTTTTGAATCGTCCAACCGCGATGATCAACGTGCTAGGGCAAGCAAATATTCCAACTGACGTATTGGCTGTTGCTGATACAACCAGCCACTGGTATGGCAAATCAGCAAAACCAGGCCGTAAGATGGGACATATTAATGTTTCTGCTAATAGTTTATCAGAGCTTGGTGATAAACTCTCTGAACTGGCTCAATTACTGCCAGAGCAAGATTACCCGGGTGTTCAGGCAACTTCTGAGCAGTTAAAAGCACTATAATAAAAAAGCCGAGTTTAACTCGGCTTTTTTGACTCAAGTTATCTGAATTCAATAAACTAAATAAGGCTTTTGTAAAGTGACTAGTCAGTCTATTAAACAGTTTTCGTTTATTGGATTCTTTGTACTTTGTCTAACAGGGTTTATAGGTCCTGCATTTTCTCTTCTTCTTGGTCTTGCTTTCACACTGATTTTTACTAACCCATATTTGTCTTTAAGTAATCAAGCCAGTAAATGGTTATTAAAATTAGCTGTGATAGGTCTAGGATTTAATGTCGACTTTAATGATGTACTTGAAGTCGGGCGAAGCTCGTTTGTTCTCACCATTGTGAGTATTACAGCTATAATAGGGCTCGGTGAAATTTTAGGGCAGCTCTTTAAAGTAAATAAAAATACCAGTGTGTTATTGTCTTTTGGTACTGCTATTTGTGGAGGCAGCGCAATTGCAGCAATGGCCCCGGTAATAAAAGCTAAACAGCACGAGATTGCGGTGTCATTGGCCATAGTATTTCTATTAAATGGCTTAGCTTTGCTGATTTTTCCTGCAATCGGGCATTACTTTGAGTTAACCCAAGAACAATTTGCGATTTGGGCTGCGCTTGCGATCCATGATACGAGCAGTGTGGTTGCAACAGCCTCGACTTACGGTCCAATCGCTGTTGGTATTGCAACGACAATTAAGCTCACACGTGCAATGTGGATCATCCCATATACAGCATTAGCTGGTGTATTTTGGAAAAGTGAAGAAAAGGCAAGTATTCCTCTTTTTATTGTCGGCTTTTTATTAGCAGCCCTTATTAATACCTACTTTCCTGAATATTCGACTTTTTGGCAGTTGGGTTATGCAGGAGCAAAACATGTACTTTATGCCTGTTTATTTTTGGTCGGATCAAGTGTGTCTCTGTCTATGTTAAAACAAACAGGGTGGCGCCCTCTAGCGATGGCAACCTTACTTTGGGGCATTGTCAGTTCAGTCATTTTACTCCTGATAATCGATGGGGTGATAAATTAATACAATTTTCTTGGAACTTTTCAAAAATGGACTAGTCTTAGGTAATGAGGCGCGGATAGGCCTCATTTCATAATCGTTGTTCATCAACGACTATGTGAGCGCAGAGAGTATTTGGCCAGCATCCTATGCTGGCCTTTTTTATGTTCATAATTACAATGTTTTTAGTCTAAGCGCTACGCACTTCCTTAATTATTGTTATTTTATCTAAAATTATTCGTATTCTATCTTCGCATTTGCTTAAATTGACCTAGTCTAACAAGTTGAAGAATAACTATGATCAAACACTCTCTAATTTCAGCTGCGGTTGCAGCGAGCCTGTTCTTAACAGGTTGTCAAACAACCACATCTACAGACGCGGTCAAGGCTGAACCAGCTTCAAACTTCGCCCCTGTTGTAGCAACGCCATTAGATTTTGGTGGTGAGAACATCACATTAAAGCAAGCAATGGCACACCCTGATTGGTTGGGTCGTCAACCTGAGCGCGCATTTTGGGCTGCAGATAGCCAAACTGTGATTTTCAACCGCAAGCAAGCGGGTAATGAATTACGCGATACGTTTGCTGTTACAGCTGGTAAAGCGCCTACGCAAGTTGTATTAAACCAACTTCATACAGTTGGTGCAAAAAACGCGGTTTATTCAAAAGATGGTGCAGTGCAAGCCTATACGTTTGAAGGCAATGTGTTTGTTAAGAACATCAAAACGGGCGCAATCAAACAGCTTACACAGAGCTCTGATAGAGCGCGCTCTTTACAGTTTTTAAATTCTGGTGAATTAGCTTATCGCACTGGTAATAGCTTCTTTAGCGTAGATATTAATTCAGGTCTTACTAAAGAGCTTGTTAAATTACATCTAGCTGACAAACCTAAAGGTACGCAAGAGCCATCAACTTACATCGCTAAAGAGCAACACAAGCTGATTGATTTTGTAAAGCTAACGCATAAAAACGCGCTAGATAAAGAGCAACGCAAAGCGCAATTAAATACTGAAAATGACACAATTGCATCTAATCAATTTTATCTAGGTAAAGGTAACCGCCTTGTAGAAGCAAGCCTTTCTCCAGAAGGCGATAAACTTATCGCTGTTGTGACAAAGAGCACACCATGGCGCGCTGATACAGACATTATGCCTAACTATGTGTCACAAAACGGTGACATCGAAGCAGTGCCTGCTCGTCGTCGCGTAGCTGATTCGAAACCATCTAGCTCAGATGTCATCTTCATTGATATCGCAACTAAAGCACAAACAACTTTAAGTTATGAAACACTACCTGGTTTTGATGAAGATGTTTTAGCAGCTGAGAAAGCAGAGAATGCAAAAGCTGAAGGTAGAACTTACGAATCAAAACGTGAGCCTCGTCATATTAACTTGATGATGGACTGGGGTTGGGATCAAAGTGCGGTTCAGTGGAATACGTCGGGCTCTCAAGTTGCGGTAATGCTTGAAGCATGGGACAACAAAGACCGTTGGATCGCAACCGTTGATTTTGAGAATAACGAGTTCAAATCACAACATCGTTTACACGACGATGCATGGGTGAACTACACGTACAATGACTTTGGCTGGATGAACAATTCAGATACCTTGTATTACTTGTCTGAAGAAACAGGTTACAGCCATATTTATGCTAAACCTTTAAATGGCAAAGCCAAGCAACTTACTAAAGGTCAATTTGTTGTTTCACACTTAACGCTGAGCAAAGATGATTCGCAAATTTACTTTAAGGCGAATGTTAAGCACCCAGGCATTTACGAAGTTTACCGTGTGAACACACGAACTGCTGAAAAAGTGGCGCTGACTGACTTAGATGGTATGACGGATTATGAATTGAGCCAAGATGAGCAAAAATTATTGCTTAATCACTCAAAGATCATGATGCCTAATGAACTATATGTTGCAGATGCTAAGCCAAACGCACAAGTAACACGATTAACAAATACTGTTTCTGACGAGTTCTTAAATAAAAAACTAATCGCGCCAAAAATCGTTGCAGTGCCTTCAAGTCATACAGAACAACCAATCTATGCAAAAGTATATTACCCAGCTGACTACGTAGAAGGTGAGACTGGCAAAACACGTAAAGCCGTTATTTTCAACCATGGTGCGGGTTACCTGCAAAACTCACACATGGGTTGGTCTGGTTACTTCCGTGAGTTTATGTTCCATTCACTATTAGCAAGCGAAGGCTATGTAGTAATGGATATGGATTACAGAGCGTCTAAAGGTTACGGCCGTGATTGGCGTACAGCTATTTACCGCCAAATGGGCACACCTGAAATTCAAGATTTAGAAGACGGTGTTAAATGGATGGCTGAAAATGTGAATGTTGATACTGGCGCAGTAGGTACCTATGGTGGTTCTTACGGTGGCTTTATGACATTTATGGCATTGCTTACAAAGCCTGAACTATTCCAAGCGGGCGCAGCACTACGACCAGTGTCTGATTGGGCATACTACAATACGCCATACACGTCTAACATTCTTAACCATCCAGATGTAGACCCGATTGCGTATCGTCGTAGTTCTCCAATCTACTTTGCTGAAGGCTTAGAAAAGCCATTACTTATCAACGCACCAATGGTTGATGATAATGTTTTCTTCCAAGACGTAGTTCGACTCGTACAGCGCTTTATCGAGCTTGAGAAAGAAAACTTCGAAACAGCGATTTATCCAGTTGAGCCACATGGATTTAGGCAACCAACGGGTTGGTTAGACGAGTACCGTCGTATTTATAAGTTGTTTAAAGAGCATCTTTAAAATATAAAATGAATAGTAAGGGCCTTTATCGGCCCTTTTTTATGGGAATTAAAAATAAAACTGTTTATTTGTACAGTTATTTGATTTCGTCCAATAACATTATTGCAGCGCGTTTTATCCATTTTTCACAGGTTAACAAAATTGGACATTATAAACTCATGTTTACAAAAAACTTTTCTTGTGTGAATATTGGGACACGTAATATAGCCCGTTTTGTCGGTATTTATACTGGCAGTTTGGGAGATAATAAGCTTTTAGGCTACATCAAGGTTGAATTCATGGATTGGAACTATTTAATCATTTTCGCAATTTGCTTGAGCTTCTTTTTCATAATGGTGAAATTGTTTGAAATAGACGCAAAATTAAAAATTCTCTTATCCCAAAAAGAAATCGATTGGTCTGAACAATTCAATGAAGAAATTCACACCGCTATTTTAAGTGGAGACCATACTAAAGCTGCAAAATTACTCAGAAATAAAACGGGTTTATCCTTTGTTTACTGCTTAGATATAGTCAAAAAACACGATGAAAGTGTAGCCTAACAAGAAAATCAAATCGGACTAAAAACGCTTGGCTTGGTTCGCTACGCTCACAAGTATAGCCAAGCATTTTTAAGCGTTTTGTACTCATTTATTAAGTTACCAACAACATAAGGAATATCATGAATTTCAAACTTTTTATTATTGAGCTCTTTCAGGCATCATCTTTTTTGGCTGTAATTACCTTCTTATTTGCCATTCTTAGTTACGAAACATACAAGCACGCACTTGATATGACATCTTTTGCGTTTGTATTCGGCGGTGTTCCAATCATGCTTGCCAAAAGGTTTTTGGTTTCTTTTCTTAAAGAAATTAAACAGTAATAGGTTAATCAGTTACACGTACATAACAAGTACCTAAACTATAGGACGCAAAACAGCAGGCTTGTGCTCCTTCGTCGCTAATTTTAGCCTGCTATTTTACGCCGGTTAGGCAAGCGTTAGGTGCTAATGAAGATTGTCTTACTAACTTTGCTTTTGCTATTTTCATTCAAAGTTTCTGCTGTTGAACCTTGTGCAGCAGTCCCTGATGGCAAGCAAAGGCGAGATGGTGTTTGCTCATATCAAGATGCTGCATTAAGGGCTCGTCAGGTTTTTAGCTACATATTATCTTTAAAAGAATACTGTGATAGCGCAATCCAAGAAGAAATAAATGAGTGGTACTTAAGTAACAAACAGCTCATCGATAAAGCAGTTATTATCGGCAAGCAACCATTAAATGAAATAGTAAAAAATACTGACAAGGCATTATGGCAATCTGAGAGCAGCGACAGAGTTAAAGAGTCTTGCTCATATGTTAAACGTAAAATACATTATACATCACCTTCGCTATTTGGTGGTCGGGTAGGTGAGTACTTGGATTCTTACACACCAAACAAGCAATTAAACAGAGATTAATAACCGAGCTACATGGACTCACCTTTGTTAAGCAATGGGTGCCTTCGACAACAAGAAGATCTGACAGCAGCTCTAAATTCGGCGTTTATTAGCTTTGCTACACTATCGCCCTGATGATTTGCGCTTGAGCAATGACCTCATTCGTTAGACCGTATTTTCTACTTCCTGATTAAACAGGTTTTATTGCTCTCGGTCTGACCGTGTTATCGTTAATTGCTATTGCTGGACTCGGTGGGGTTAACGGTTTAGGTGAACCGCGCTTAGCTAATTAAATCACACATAATCCACCTGATACTCTTTACCTGATCGTAATAGTGCCCAGATTAAACGGGCATTTTTCGCAGCAAGGGCTACAGTAGCGCGTTTAAAGCCACGTCATTCAATCAAGCTTTGTAACCACACACTGGTTTTGTATGTTTTCGTTTTGCAGTTAGCAATCACAGCACGAGCACCATGGATGAGTGGCGTTCATATGTGCTTGTCATCGCGTTTACTGATACGACCTAAATGTACTTTGCCACCGGTTGTGTATTGTCGTGTTACCAAACCAATCCATGCTGCGAATTGGCGGCTAGAACTAAAGTGCTTTGCATCGTTTACAGTAGCAACAACAGCGGTTACAGTGACTTCGCCTATACCTGGAATACTCATTAGTAATTTTACAGCAGGGATTTGTTTAGAAAGAGCATAGACTTGTCGGTCGTATTTTAATATTTCTGGATTAAGCCCTTGTACGCTGAGCCATACATCGTTTAATAGTTCACGATCAAGCTGGGGAAAACCATTTTCAACGTCCTCTAAAATACTGGAAATGGCTTCAACATGATTGGAGTCATTTTTCGCTTTGGCGATAAGGAATTACAAATTTAGAAGCCATGATACTCACTGTGTGATGAACTTTGTAAACGCTACAGCTCAGTAATTTGCACTTGCCATGCTCATCAACCCCATGGATACTAAAAACATATTTGGCTAAATCGATGCCAACAACTTTAATTAAAGACATATGGACTCACCTCGTTTTTGTTCAAATACCACTATGGCACATTGTGGCGAAGTGGTCGGGGAGCCCATATTTTTCGTTAGTTTTATAGGACCGAGAGGATGTTAATTTTATCAGTAATGTTATTTCTGCTGCCAAGCTTTATTGGGCAGTATTACTCATCGAAAGAGTATGAAATGACTTTTTCTGAAAACCTTGAAAGATGGAAACTAGCTAAATTAATAGGTATCTCTTTATCGGTTGGCGTTTTTGTCGAGCTGGCAATTAATGTTGGTGACACATCAAGGTTACTCGCTGCTGTTATTTGGCCTGGCATCTGCATGTCATTAATTATCTATACAAAACCGTTTGGTGAAGTTTTCTTAAATAAAGCTCAAGAATTTAAGAAAGTAGGTATGCTTGAAGATGCCGCATTTATAATTGGTTGGATAGGAATACTGCATCAAATAGCTCGGCTTATTATCTCAGTCTAAAACTTACATGTTGAGTCTATAGGTCAATTTTAAACTGCTACGCCAATCACCAGAATTAAACCCTATTAAAGAGATGTGGAGTAGGAAGCACCACATGTCCCCACAAATTAGTCATTTATAGATTATGAACACATTGCCGAATATCTTAGCGGGCATGAAATAGGTTTAGAAAAACGTCAGCAGGGCAAAGAATATGAGCCATAGAGACTGGGTTTGACCGACCAATTAATGAAAATGGCATAACAACAAATTGCTGTTCGGGTGGTGGGAATGGAGGCGACGGGGACGTCTAAATATGTTATGGCAATATTTTCAGGTATAGATTTGCATTCAAATGCTCACGTGCACATAGTTTAACTTATTGTTTTATTTTTGGTTGCAAATTATACTCTTAAGTTACAAAAAATACATCAAGGCGGCATGTAAGTCGAATCAGCTTGATTTTGTAAAAACGGAATAAATTAAATTTAACAGGAATTAAATATGGTAAAGCAATATTTATCTTTGGCAGCCATCGCTTTGGCATCGTTTTCAAGTTCAGTGTATGCAAAAGGTGTGGCTGAAGTCATTGGATGTGTTGGTGAGACTAAGATCTGTACCAATTTAGATGAGCAAAGAAATTATGCTGAATTTATTGCAAGAGTGAATATAAAAGAAGCGTTACAAAACACCTACTCGGCGCCTATTCACATTGTCATTCAGTCTGATGCATTAGATACCGTTATGCATTTCCAATTTACAGCATTTCGCGATGAGGCCTTGACGCTTAATTATGAAAAAGGTGTTGAAATTGGAGGAGAAGTAAAAAATAGCGTAAAGCAGTTAGTCTCTTCAGAAGTCGCTACACGAAATTTAGCCAAACTAGTAATGAAAGATTCCAATTACGCATTAGACTTTGACAAGTTTTGTGACAATGGTTCGGGTATAGAAAGGACACCTCACAGCATGGTAACCCTTTGTAAATCTGCATTGTTTGATAGCGGCTTTTATACAGAATATCAAATTCTTAAAGAACACCATCAAATAGTGAATACCACGTTTTCGGCAAAAATGTCAGCTAGCTTTTCGATTTTGTTTGCAGGTGAAGCCGGGTCTGAAGCTAGTTATGATGGCTCTGTAAAGAAAACCATAGAGTTTGGTCGTCAAATAGAGTTTGGTCGTCCATTTTTGTTTAGGACAACAGATGGCTATGAGTTTGTCTTAGTTCCGAAAAAAGACGGTACAGCACATTGTTCACGCTTTCTTGTACCACTTGGAAATGAAATCAAAGTCGATAAAGATGGTCTTGTTGATCAAGAACAGTTTAAAAAAGATTTAGAAAGCCATGTGTATAGTTTCAATCAAGACAGCTTACGTTTTCTAAAAATGCAGCAACATGCAAATGGGGGCAGGTTAGAAATGCTCGACTTGTTGATTCAAAAGCTTGAGGAATGTCCTACTTGTACTGTAACTATTGAAGACGTTGTAGAAATGCAAAGTGACTAGTGGCTTTAGCCCTAACATTGCTCACTTAAGCGCTAACCCTTATAAATTCAGGGATTGCGTTAGACACAAGATATAGCACTGAACGTGGAAACGTTCGGTGCTTTTTTTTACGGCAATTCAGCCATTTACAACTTTAGGTATCAGACATTAACTAATCGAAGAGATGTGGAGTCGGAAACACCACATGTCCTCGTAAATTAGTCATTTTCAGATTATGAACACATTGCCGAATATGTTAGTGGGCATGAAATAGGTTTTAAAAATGTCAGCAGGGCAAAGAATATGAGCCATAGAAACAGGGTTTGACCGACCAATTAATGAAAATGGCATAACAACAAATTGCTCTTCGGGTGGTGGGAATGGAGGCGACGGGGACGTCTAAATATGTTTTAGCAATATTTTCAGGTATAGATTTGCATTCAAATGCTCACGTGCACATAGTTTAACTTATTGTTTTATTTTTGGTTGCAAATTATACTCTTAAGTTACAAAAAATACATCAAGGCGGCATGTAAGTCGAATCAGCTTGATTTTGTAAAAACGGAATAAATTAAATTTAACAGGAATTAAATATGGTAAAGCAATATTTATCTTTGGCAGCCATCGCTTTGGCATCGTTTTCAAGTTCAGTGTATGCAAAAGGTGTGGCTGAAGTCATTGGATGTGTTGGTGAGACTAAGATCTGTACCAATTTAGATGAGCAAAGAAATTATGCTGAATTTATTGCAAGAGTGAATATAAAAGAAGCGTTACAAAACACCTACTCGGCGCCTATTCACATTGTCATTCAGTCTGATGCATTAGATACCGTTATGCATTTCCAATTTACAGCATTTCGCGATGAGGCCTTGACGCTTAATTATGAAAAAGGTGTTGAAATTGGAGGAGAAGTAAAAAATAGCGTAAAGCAGTTAGTCTCTTCAGAAGTCGCTACACGAAATTTAGCCAAACTAGTAATGAAAGATTCCAATTACGCATTAGACTTTGACAAGTTTTGTGACAATGGTTCGGGTATAGAAAGGACACCTCACAGCATGGTAACCCTTTGTAAATCTGCATTGTTTGATAGCGGCTTTTATACAGAATATCAAGTTCTTAAAGAACACCATCAAATAGTGAATACCACGTTTTCGGCAAAAATGTCAGCTAGCTTTTCGATTTTGTTTGCAGGTGAAGCCGGGTCTGAAGCTAGTTATGATGGCTCGGTAAAGAAAACCATAGAGTTTGGTCGTCAAATAGAGTTTGGTCGTCCATTTTTGTTTAGGACAACAGATGGTTATGAGTTTATCTTAGTGCCGCAAAAAGACGGCACAGCACATTGTTCAAAGTTTATTGTACCACATAGAAATAAAATCAAAGTTGATAAAGATGGTATTATCGATCAAGAACAGTTTAAAAAAGATTTAGAAAGCCATGCGTATCGTTTCAATCAAGACAGCTTACGTTTTCTAAAAATGCAGCAACATGCAAATGGGGGCAGGTTAGAAATGCTCGACTTGTTGATTCAAAAGCTTGAGGAATGTCCTACTTGTACTGTATCTATTGAAGACGTTATAGAAAAGCAAAATAACTAGTGGCTTTAGCCTAAAATTGCTCACTTAAGCGCTAACCCTTATAAATTCAGGGATTGCGTTAGACACGAGATATAGCACTGAACGTGGAAACGTTCGGTGCTTTTTTCGGCAATACAACCATTTACAACTTTCGGTATCAGACACTCACCGAACATTTTAAGTCGTATTTTTCGACTACAGAACTCTTCTAATGTATAACCCACATAAAAAAATAAGTTCTGAATATTAAATACCTAGCATAAACATGCAAGACCTTATTTTAGACGTTAAACAAAGCGCTATGACGCACTAAAAACATAATAACCGTTACGTGCTCTGTACTCTAAGAGAGCTGAATTAAGTTATTACAATGCTTTAGTGTTTTTGATGATTACAATCGATAATGATTAGATTCAACTTTGTTTGTGTCTTCTCTAGAAGTGCTTGAGACCACAGGCTGGTAATTAGATATTTATAATTATAAACGGCATATTATTTGTGAGGTTGTTGTTTAACGATTAACTTACAAAAAACACAAATTAAGTTACAATTAGATGGTGTGAGACAAACTTGAGAAATGGTCTTGCATTTATTTTAAGTATGAAAATAAATTTTTAAGGATGATTTAAATGTTAAAAGTAATACTGTTTTTTTTTATTTTTCTTCATGCATTCAGTTTTTGCTGCAAATAAAATCGCAACGGTTTGTCATGGCTGTAGTTCGGCTGATATGAAACTCAAAGCAGGCATCGTAAGTGAACCTGGTAATATAATCAATGTATTAGATTTTACTCAGTCTAAAATCGAAACATATCATAACTATATTGAATGGGACCCTGACCATGGCCAAATAAGCCATCGAGAAATTATTAAAGTGAGTACTTCGTCAGCAGATAAAAGTATGTTTCAAGATATTTCTAATGCTTTTAAAGAATTTGAAGACAATACAGTGTCTAATACAGTACCTTCAGCAGTGATTGATAATGTTTGGGATTTACCAAAGTACTCTAGAAATCAGAATAATTTAACAGACTACATTAAAGAGCAACTTTGGGTCAGTTCAATAACAATTGAAGCTGTAAAAGATAAAGCCAGAAAATTGGGCTTTTTATCTGGAGAGTTAAACAAATATTGGATAAACACTGCTAATGGGGGGAAAGTTCTTTTTTCTATTAAAATAGATGGAAATGCGGTAATCATTGACTTAATTGAAGCAAGAGATAGTGACAATAATACCGTACCGTTTAATGTAAGTGATATTGGTACATATCAATTTGATATTCCAAGTAATATAAGGGGAGCGACTGCAGCATTTGCTCGATTTGGGTTTTCAGTAAAAATTCGCTCTGGAAAAGTAACAATTATTAACTGTGACAGTAAGGGTAATTGTAAGCAGATCCCATCACCTAATCAAAATGAATAAAGCTTAACTGACAATGCACTAAACTAGCACAAAATTAAATAAGCTTGTCATTTCGCGCGAATTTAGCTTATTTAATTTTTGTCTGTTAGCTAAGCGATGTTTTTATTGAGAGTAGTTCATGATTCAAAAAGAAATTGCATTAGTTTCCTACCTGGCAATGAAAGGAGAAATACCTTTTAAGGATTTCATTAATTGGGTTGGAGAACACTATAATGAATCCACTATATTTCAGACAATAATGCATGAAAGCACTTGCGTATCAGATGGCGTGGCTGTGTTGCTAGAAAATTACGACATTCTCGAGTTTCCAGAAGCGTTTTGGTTATCGAAAATAGCAGAAGATTTTATATCTAATAAAATTTCACTTTTAGATTCGGTTAAAAGAGCATATGAATTATTAAACCTTAAAGGCTCTGGCAACCATGAACTTTCGGGCTTATTATATCAATTAGTGGATGACTTTAACGATGAGAGTAAAAGTCAGCTTGTTCAACGTATAAAAGCCAGTAACTTTGAGAGTAAATTGCAAGCTTATAATCTGGGGCAGTGGACTGAGCTAACCATGCAAGTCTTTAATAAAAAGATATAACTAAATTGTTGTCGACGTTAGTTGTATTTAATTTAAGTCTCAGCAAATTAAAGAGTATGTTGTGAAAATACCTACCGATATTGAAATTGCAGAAGCTCAAGAAAAGCTAGGTTTCATTTTTCCACCAGAATATGTGGCATTCATTAAATCTGGGTATGATCTAGGAAATGCTCCACTTGAAGCGTTGGAAATCGTAGATCCTCCTAGTTATGCTGATATTTACGAAGCATTGGTAAGTACTCGAAAGTTTTATGATTTACCTGTCGAACTTATGCCTATCTGTGAAAACAACTCTGATTACTATTGCATCAATGAGAATGGTGAGGTGGTATATTGGTCGCATAATGGAATTAGCAATGAAAAGTGGATAAACGTGACCACATGGGCTAAGCAAATGGTTCTAGAGGCTGGCGAGTAACGCATAACTCATTATCGGAGCGAGCGAACTTTGATAATCAAATAATAATTGCTCATGTTAATGAGGTGGCTTTCGATTGTATATGCGTTAAATGTATTTTAATTAAGAGTCTTTAACTATTGGTATTAGCCATATTCATAAAGCGCCTCACTATTTTTGACCTCGGGCATGCTACTTAGTCTTTACATAACTTTACCTGTCAAACAATGGTTGTTTTGAATTTTTTTGCGTATCTTTGTATCAGAAATCGAAATAATTGGAATTGATATGCTTTACGGTGCGCTTAATAAAAACAAAGCTTTGAGTATAATAGCTTTAAGTTTTTCATTATTAGGTTGTGGGGGCGGTAGTGATAATACGGGGGATACCTCCGGTGCAGTTGATACTAATCACGCCCCAGTTGTAAATTCGCCTATTGGTGATGTTTTTACTCTGAAAGCAAATACTATTAACCTAAATATTGATGGCAGTTCACCTTTATTTACTGACTCTGATGGTGATGAACTATCTTATGAAATTGAGGTAACACCATATGCACCTTGGCTAACGATTATTAATGGGTTTATCAGCGCAGAATCTCCAGAGTCTGGAACATATAAGGTCGTTATAACTGCGACAGATCCCAGTAAATTGTCAACATCTTATGATTTTACACTTACAGTAAACTCACCGCCAGAGCTTAAACAGGCTTTTGACAATCAATCTTTAACTGTTGGTAGTCAATTTATGTGGCAACTACCACTAAACGACACTCATTTTATTGATGTAAATGATGATGAAATTAAATATGAGATAGTCTTATCTAATAGTGATATTGGTTTAGAGGTTACAGATAACAGCATCTCTGGGACGCCAATAGTGAAGGGGAATGTTATTGTCACTATTGTTGCCACTGATATTCATAATGAAAGCACATCAACTTCTTTCAATTTAAAAATAAACGACACAGATCCAGTTGCGACTAAGCCTGTCAATATTCTACTGCTCATTGCTGATGACATGGGGCAAGATGCTTCAGCACAATATTCACTTTCTTCTGATGTACCAAATACGCCAAATTTGAATGCACTTGCACAAAGAGGTTTAGTATTTGAAAACTTATGGGTTAACCCTGTGTGTTCACCTACTCGGGCAACTCTGTTAACGGGTAAATATGGTATTCAAACTCAAGTACTTTCTCCAGGTGACGTATTAGATCTGAGCGAAACAACGCTACATGAACAACTTAAAGCTGATGCTATAACGCAAGAGTATGCAACTGCTTTAATAGGCAAGTGGCATTTAGGGGATGCTTTTAGTGACCCTAATCAATCAGGTATTGATTATTTTGCAGGGCTTAGAAGTGGTGGCGTACAAGACTATTATGATTGGCCTTTGATTGAAAATGGCCAAATGATAGATATGACCACTTACACCACGACTGAGTTTACAAATAGGGCAATTAACTGGTTAGATAGTCTGTCTGATGAAACCCCGTGGTTTTTATGGATGGCATATAACGCGCCGCATACCCCATTTCATTTACCGCCTAGTGATTTACACAACAGAAAACTGTCAGGCACCGAAGAAGATATCGAAGCAAATTCGAGAGCTTACTACTTGGCTGCTATTGAAGCGCTAGATGCTGAAATTGGCCGCTTGATTTCAAGCTTAGGCACTGAAACCTTAGAAAATACAGTTATTTTATTTATTGGTGATAATGGTACGCCGGGTACAGTAAGAGACCGAAATGCACCTTTGAGTGGCGCTAAGGGCTCGATAAACGAAGGTGGCATTAGAGTACCAATGATAGTCGCGGGTAAGGGGGTTGAGCGTATAGCAAAGAGAGAGACAGCGCTTATAAATGGTACTGATTTTTACAGTACTATTTTAGATATTGCTGGGCAAAATGTAGCTTCTATAAATAACAGTCAATCTTTTACGCAGTTACTCAAACAATCTGGCGGCGAAAGCAGAACGCATATTTTTTCTCAAACTGATGATGCATTTACTATTCGAAATGCCCGTTATAAGCTAATAGAAAATAAAGATAGCTCAAAAGTACTTTATGACTTACAACTAGATCCAGCAGAAACGTCAGATTTGATTTTAGGAAGTAATGACGCAAGTTCAATCTTAACTGAACTTGAAAACATCTTAAATAGCTTAAAAAACCAACCAAAAAAATAATGGCTATGGAAAAGAGATTAATTCAAAATCTGGTTTTAAACTCAAGATTTACTACGTTTGTGATCTCTGCCTTGATTAGTTTAGTTGGTTGCAGTGAACCTCCTGTAGACCAACCTTATGCCTATTCTGAGGTTTGTTTAACGTCGGGGTATTTTATTCAGGGGTCAGATGAACACTATATTGAAGAGTTGCCTAAACAACAGGTATTTGTAGAGGGGTTTTGTATAGACAGCCATGAAGTCACCATTGGGCAATTTGCCGATTTTGTAAAAGAGACAGGCTATCAAACATTAGCTGAAACTGGTCCATCACGCAGTGATTATCCAAATGCACCAGATTTATCTTTTCAACCCGGCTCTGCCATCTATGTGTTTCCTGCAGCATTTAAAAGCGGGTATTGGACGTTTAATCAACAAGCAAATTGGCAAAATCCAAGAGGTGACTTTTCGTCTGTGGCTGATCAATTAAAACATCCTGTGACTCATATCGCGTTAAAAGATGCACAAGCTTACGCAAAATGGCTTGGCAGACGTCTGCCGAGTGAAAAAGAATGGGAGTATGCAGCTAAATTTAATCAACAAGATTCAGTCAACAATGAAGGCACGCCTAAAGCAAATATTTGGCAAGGAATATTTCCTCACAATAACACGTTGGACGATGGTTATTTAGCTACAGCGCCTGTGATGAGTTATCCTGCAAGTTCGGCAGGTTTATACGATATGATAGGCAATGTTTGGGAGTGGACTGCGGATCCTTATAACAAAGATGGTAGTGCTCATTATACAATCAAAGGCGGTTCGCATTTATGCGCAAAAAATGCGTGTGCTAGGTATCGACCATCGGCAAGACAACCACAAGAAATTGGTTTAGGTACTAGCCATATTGGATTTAGAACAGTAAGAGATAGCGATTCAGCAAATTAATCACACAACAATTAACTGAACATGTAAATACAAAGCTTGCTCGTTCTGACTACTAATTTTGGATTTGCTCCTAGGATCTAATTATTTATAGAGTTCAGAGTTGGCTCGATATTTAACTTAGGAAATGAAGATATAAAATCAAAGTTGTTTTGATATTAGTCGCTTTTGACTAATGATAGACACTGGTTTTTAATTACAGATAAATCCAAAAAATGAGTATATTAATATAGTAAAGTTTGATATTGTTATTACTATTTAATGATTATTATCGTCGTAATTTTCATGAAATCAATTTGTTAAATATAGCGAAACTTATCTGGCGCAAGCCAATTTCAAACTTATAAAATTTTTTATTATGGAGGATTGAGTGGGAAACTTACCATTTAAGGATAAACTAGTTTTAATTATATGTTGTTGTATTAGTTTTACTTTCTTTATTTCTGGTTTTGTAGGTTTTTTTACAAAAAATAGCTCAGAAAGTGATTTAGTAATATCAATAGGCGCTACAATTTCAATATTTTGCTTAGGGCTAAACCCTAGGATTTTTTCTTTACCTTTAAAAAATACTTTTACAGAATTACCTTCTCCCATATTACTAAAATCTACTACGTTGAACTATTTACTTCTTTGTGGACTGTCGTTGAGCGTTTTTGGTTTGATAGCGAAATATATAAGCTAAAATTTAGCGAGGATTCTTATAAACTCCATGAGTAGTTATTTCCATTTTGCTTTTATTTCGTAGCATTTTAGTAAATCAAAAGCTCCGTAAGTGGAGCTATTGATTTACCTCGACAAGGTTTACTCAGCTAAACCTAGCAATTCAAGTCTTTCTTTAGCCAGCAAGTATCTTGCTCTAACATCTTCAATTTGTTCTTGAGTCAGTTTCTTTCCAAGTGTGCGTAAGCCGCCTTCAGCGTCATTATGGTGAACACCAAACGCAAACTTTAAGTACTCTAGAAGTAATGGTTGGGCATCTAGGTATGAAATAGAGTTCATTGCTTGAGAAATTTTGTTCGCTTCTGCCCATTGCCCTTTATTTACATACTCTTGCATCGTAACGCTTGCTTTAGGGAAGATACAACCAACACCAGTAATACCACCGCACGCACCAGCAAGACCTGCGTGTACGGTAACAGTATCGACACCAGCAAGTACTTTTAATTCTTTGTTTTCTAGCATTAGTGTTTCAATGACAGATACATCAGTAGTTGAGATTTTAAGCGCTGTTACCTCAGGTAAAGCTGCAAGTCTCATTAATAATGAAGTTGATAAAGCATGGTAGCCTGCGGCATCTGGATTATTATATGGCATGATCGTTACGCCAGCTTCTTTAGCTGCAGACGCTGATAACGCGTAATAGTCATACATTTCATCATCTGATGGTGTAGCTTCGGTTTTTGGCGGCATAACCATGACTGTATCAACGCCCACTTTTGCGAGTTCTTTTACGATATCGGCTAATTCTTCTTTTGTTTCTGCCGCTGCACCACTAATTAAAGGTACATTAAATTCTTTGGCTACTTCTGAAAGAGAAGCAAGTAAAGATAAGCGTTGTTCATTCGTTAAATAGCTATTTTCGCCAAGTGTGCCAGAGCCAACTAAACCGCCCATTCTGGTTCCTGCTTTACCTTCAACTCTTAAAATATCTGCCGCATACTTTTGTGTTGCTGCAAGGTCAATTTCTAAAGCGCCAGACTCAGACTCTTTTAGCCATGTAAAAACGGCTGGCATAACCGTATAACGCCAATCTGTACTGTTTGTTTCCATCGTAATACCTTAAAGAATAAAAAACGTATCATAAATAACATCGTATAAAATATACAATTTGATTGTAGCACCTAAATCCCATTCAGCAAAGTATGAGTTTTATTGACTTTACTCTTTAGTACAGAGTACACACTCTGAGTGTGTTTAACGCTCGAGTGTACTTAAAAGAATATTAATAAAAGCAGAAAGTGAGGCTTGTTGTTTTTATGCATTTTGGAAAGAAACTTTTCTAAATGTTCATTATTAGGTACATTGATTAAAGGTAGCATGTAATACAACTATTAGATTTAACTCATACAATCCATTTTTATTTTGGCTTTAGGTCGAGTTGTAATTAATTCTTAAAGGAATAAAGATGAATACATTAATTTTTTCAGCAGGTATTTTGGCGCTCCTAACGGCATTGGTTCATATAATTGCAGGTCAGATTGATCCGGTCAGACCTTTTCTTAAATCTGACTTACCCGATATACCAAAAGCAACTTTGTTAGGCTGCTGGCATATGGTATCTGTGATGCTTTTTATTTCTGCTGCTGCATTTTGCTTTATTGGTTGGTTTAATTTTGTTGAATTCCAGAATCTTGTGATTTTACTTTCTGCAAGTTTTGTCTTTTTTTCTGTCGTGTTTATTGTGGTTGGGTGGTATTTTTTTAAGATGCGTACATTCATTAAGTTACCGCAGTGGTCACTCTTGTTATCAGTCGGGCTAATGGGCTTTTTGGGGGTAATCTAGTACTCGCAGCATACTTTATTGTCCTATCTAAAATTTAAAATTTTTTATTTCAAAAATAAATAGAATCATTATGAATGCATTTTTACAGCCATTTAGCAGGGTACAAACTTGTGCGCTTTCTTTTGTGTATTTTATTCCAATTTTGCCTTTTTTATTAATTCCCTTAGGACCATATTTATTTTTATATTGTGCCGTACTGTTTTTCTTGTCACCTGTACTCGAATCAATACTACTAACACCTTTGTACAGTCGTATTAGCAGGTTCACTTACCTTTCACCATTGTTGATTTATACAGAATCAAATCGTGAATTGCATCTACATGTTGGTTCTATCTATGACTACTTAATCAATATAAAGCGACATGAATATGGACATAAAGCGCAACTTAAAGTTTTAAAAGGGATTCTAGATGGCTTAAACGAGTTATGTAAACGCACTCAGGATGGCGAGCTTGAACCTGAAAGAGCAATATTTGCAACGTCGTATTTTTTTAACGCTAAAAGAGCCCAGAAATTAGGATTTAAAGAAGTTGAAGCGAATGATTTAGAAGTGTTTAATTTATACCTCTCATATTTTTCATTAGCTATCCGATTCAGCATGATTAAAGGTAAAGCAGAATACCCTAAACTTAGCGAAATAAAAAAGATCCGCACGACTGCAGGTGAACTGCTCAACCACAAAGACGCAATTGAAAGATTGCTTTCGCATGTTGAAATTCGTCTCAATAGATTAAATGACGCAAAACTCTTATGTCAAAAATCGTAATTAGACGCTTTTTAAAAGATATTACTCAACATTTTCCTGAAGCTGTTACGTTAATGGAGCAGCATGAAAAGTGGGCTTATGCTTTTAGGCTCGAAGCTATTGCAGAGTTAACAAACCAAGCCTTCAATTCGGGCGATATCGATAAAGCTACATCTTATTTAAATTACATGAGTAAAAAATTTGAGTCGGCTTCAAATATCGAAGCTGAATATATTGATGTCTATTATGTTGAGCACTTGTTCTTTTCTTGTACTGCTGAAGCCATTGATTTTGGCTGGCCATTGGTCCCTAAAAATTTACAGCAGCTGTACATAAACTTTCATGGTGGCGCACCAAATAAAAAACTTTAAATTGATTAAATATTGATTGTTTTTATAGGTTTTTTATATACGATAGCCAATTCGAGATTAACTCATTTTTAAAAGAGGAATTGATGAGTAAAAACAAAAAATATCAACACGACCACCATCGTGGTGAGATAAAAGATAATGCGATTAAGGCGCTTGTCACAAGCGTGTTGTTTAAGAGTAAAGTCGAAAAGCCTAAAAAAGGTAAGGGCAGTTATCAACGTAGCAATAAACATAAAGGCCGAGAGCCTTACCTTAAGGCAGCCTAAGCTTTAAGATAAGGTTTTTGTTCTATAGATAAGGATTTTCTATGTTTATTGTGTCTTTGAGTTACTGTGCACCGCTTAGCGTCATTGATAAATACATTCCAGAGCATAAAACGTTTCTAGAGAAGCATTATGGCAATGGTAACTTTATTTTGTCAGGCCGTAAGAACCCAAGAACGGGTGGTGTAATCATTTCTACAATTAAAGATAGAAAGCAGTTAGATGAGGTAATTGCGCAAGACCCATTCTTTATTGAAGCTCTTGCGCATTATGAAATTACAGAAATTTTACCAACCATGGCTGCGCAGCCATTGAAGTTTCTTCTCCAAGATTAATCCGATTTTTAAATAAGTATCTTAAGCATTCTAGCTTTAGGTACTTATTTAACTAGGAGTAACTCTACTACTTCTTTGTTGGCAACTTGCCTTTTTGTCACTAACAGTTTGTTGTTCTTTATATCTGTAATATTTTCGGTGTTCTTTGTAAGTGTCGTAATAGTATCGAATTCTTTAGTTTGTATGTCATATCGCCAAGCTTGATTTTGGTTGTTTATGCCGTAAATCTTATTATTGCGGGTGAAGAAGCGTTTGTTATCACCGCCTTGCATATTAAGTGCGGTGATAGGTTGATACTCTATCGCGCTAGAAATCCAAAACTTATCCATATGATCGGTGAGTACAATTGCACCGGTATCCGTTTTTGTTGCCCAGTTGACACGCTTGTCTGTTAGCTTTTGCACTGTGCCTGAAGTTAAGTCTACTTTAGCCAGCTTTTTCACTCCATTGAACTGTGCAAATACCAATGCCGAGTTTTTATTATCGTCCCAGTGTAATAATGCAAGTATGGGTAAGCTTGTCGTGATTTGTTTTTGTACTTTATCTAAAGAAATATTAAATAAACTACTATTTGCGTTCATTAATATATTTTTACCATCTCTCGACCATTTCAAACCAGAGATATAACTGTCAGTGGGTAAGTGACTCAGTTGCGTAGTGGTACTTTGATTTGTTACCCAAACTTGTTCGTCACCCGACCGTTCTGATTCAAAGGCAATGTAATTGCCGTTTGGTTGATACACTGCACTATTTTCACCTGTATTTGACCTTGAAATAACACTAGATGAACCTTCGTTTATATCGACTAAAATTATATCAGTATCATATACCCCTTTTATAACCAGGCCTCTATCACCATCAGGGTGAAACATTGGACTTGAGAAAGGCTTGTCAACGGGAATACTAATATTCTGTATTTCGCCATCAAACGTCATTGAAAAAAGTTGCCTACCTGTACTAAAAATTAATGTATTTTCAATTGGTGAAAAGTTAGGGCGAATAAAACGATAACCTGTAATTTCTGGAGGTAAATTAATTGGGTGGCTAGAAATCAGCTCGCCGTTAGGTTTGATGATATCTATATAGTACTGGCTATCTTCTTTAATACTTGTGACGGCCAGTAAATCTTGTTTTGGCGAGTAGTCATAGTGATAAACAAAGCCATCATGGATCACATTGGTTTGACTCTGATTACTTGTAAAACTCACCAGTTTCCAACGCTCAGTGTGTCTTTGCATTAGCGCAATATTACCATTGTTCATCCAATAGGGTCTTCTAATCTCGGAGTTTTTGCACTCTAGGATTAAATCCATTTCCTGAGGTGCGTTTAGTGCTTTTTCGAAATCAAGGCTCATAAGCTGATAGCATTTTTTCTGCGTAATAGGTTCAGCACAGTCAACGGTTCGGATGACAATAATTTTCTTCCCGTCTTTTGAGAAGCGTTGTTGTCCATAGATATCCATATTTTTGCTGAGTTTATATTCTTGCTGTGTTTCTAGGTTTTTCGCCCAAATATCGTTAATACATTCTTCTTCTGAGTAGCGATGAAAAATAATGTACTTACCGTCTGGTGAATAAATACTGGCTAATTCTTTGCCGTCTGTTGCGGTGAGGGCGCGTATTTTTCCTATGGAAAAGGGTTTTGATGGTTGTGCTGCGAAGTAATAACTACTTATCAGTACAAGGCTTAATAATATGAATGTAAACAAGAAAGATGGTTTGTTTAACATCTGCTTTTTATAACTTTTTGAAGAGCTATCGCTTTGACTTACTTTGTTATCTCTGCCTAAAGGGACATCTTCAGGATCTTGCTTTTGGAAGAGTATTGTTTCTTCTTTGGTGAGCCAATGTACGTTTTGCTCAAGGCTGTAACCCTGTTTTGCATGGGTTTTAATATAGGTTTGCTCTTTACCATCATCACCTAATGCTTTTCTGAGCTGCGCGATACTGCGTTGTAATGTGTTAGGTGAGACAACAGTGCCTTTCCAAACGTTATCTAATAATTCATCTTGACTAATCACTTTGCCTTGATGTTTGGCTAAGTAAGTGAGTACGGCGAGGGCTTTTGGCGGAATGATTTGTGGTTTAGTGTCTTGTGTAATTTGATTGCGCGAAAGGTCTATAAGAAACTCGCCAATTTTATATTGCTCTGCCATGCCAGCTCGAAGTGCCAATTAGAATTAAGTTATTTATGAATAGAGTACCTTTGGGCCTTTCAAAACGCAATTCGCTAACCGACTGATATATATGCTTTTAAAAATTATCAGGTAAACATCAGTAGAAAATCATTGTCAGTTCATGTGTTTTTAAATGTTTTTAGTAGCTTTGTTGTACGACTGACTAAAAGGAGGCTGTATGAGTCTTAAAACAAAATTAAGCATTACTCTAATTGTTTCTATGAGCATTTTATCTAGTGATGCACTTTCAGATGAACTTAATAAGAACATTCCACTCGCAAGTAAAGCTGAGCAAACCATGTCATTTTGGGATTTACCATACTTAGAAAGTGCTTATATTAGTACTCGTCCCGAAGAAAGATCGGATGGGTTAGCAGTAGGTGACCTTTCTAAAATTACCAAAAATAAAAGTCAAATTATTCAATTATCAAAAGACATTCAGTCAGGAAAGTATGGCTTGTATGACAGTTTACTTATCAGTCACAAAGGTAGATTGATTTATGAATCTTATTACCGTCGTTCAAGAGTAGATTTACCGACTGGGCAAGCCTCTGCGACAAAAGCCCTTACGAGTCTTATAGTTGGTATCGCAATTCAAAAGGGACATTTAACACTAGACGATTTACATAAACCATTAATGAGTTTTTTCTCTGACTTAGATTCGAGTAAATTTGTGTCTGGTGTTGAAAAAATAACGCTTCATAAAGCGCTTACAATGCGTGGAGGAATTAAAATTGATCAAGAAACGATTAAAGAGATTGAAAAACAGCCTGATAATCTGAAAGGCAAAAAACATATACAAGCCATTTTTGAAAACTCTAAAGCGATTACTGAAACGTCACAAGCCTATGCATATGGTAATTTAAATGATGTGCTGGTAATGCAAGTCATTGATGCTGTTGTGCCTGGTGGTGCAGAGCAATTTATTAAAACCGAATTGCTTGATAAGTTAGGCATTAAAAATTATCAATGGAGAGAGTCTATCAGTGGGTTACCCACTGGCGGATATGGTGCCAAATTCACATCAAGAGACATGCTAAAATGGGGAAGCCTATTACTCAATGATGGTCAGTGGCAAGGTAAGCAACTTGTTTCTAAAGCGTATTTAGATAAAGCCACTTCAGCCATTGTTGACCCGCTTGATACTTGGATCCCCGAAACCTTTATGTATGGCTACTTTATTTATCAGACGGATATTTCGATAGATGATAAACAGTTTAAAGCTAACTTTGCATGGGGCGGTGGTGGCCAATATGTTATTTCAGTCAAAGATCTTGATTTGGTTGTTGTGATAAAGGGCCACGACAGAGAAGATAGAATACTCGATGCCGCTTTAAACACGGTTTTACCTGCATTTTTATAAAGTTTTATAAGGCTACATAAAGTTGAATATTTTTATGTAGTCTTTCAATTATTTGCATGATAAGTGTTATCATTATCGGCCAATTTATATCTTTAAGGCTGTAATGAACAAATATCTTTTTGGACTCGTTTTCTTAGCATCAAATTCATTCGCGTCTTCTACTCCTTCTTTTACGACTGAGTTTTTAATCGGGTCTTCTTCTCATAAGCTCCACGCATCTCAAGACTTTGATATAGGAGACAAACGCTCTTCTAGTAATAACTCAACTTCTCATGGTATTAGATTTGGTCTACCTATTTCGGAATATTTTTCGGTTGAGTTATCTAAGCATTTTTATGGTGAGGCAGATCATTCGTACATACTAAAAATACCTTCAGGTTTTATACATGATTACGTATTCAAATCTATCCCTGTTAGCTTACCAATCGAAACAAACGCGCTTAAATTTGGTATTAAGGGTCATGTAAATATTAATGCAAAATTGAATGTAAATTTGCGAGTTGGTTTAGCGAATTGGCGTTATAAACAGTATTCGCCAGCTATGTTAGTCATAAATGATATCCAAGAACAAAGCCACAGTGGAAGAGACGTATATTTTTCAGTTGGCTCTGAATATGAAGTTTCAGATAGTATTTATATAGGTTTTGAGTACTCTCAATTCAGTATTAAAGAAACCGAACAAGGAGTATATACTGCTGATGTCAGTTATTCCCATAAAATAAACGACTTATCTTTAGTGTTAGGCTGGACTTTTTAAACTCAGCTTCTAAAACAAACAAGCTTCAATAATATAAATCATTATATTATCTCATCTACTATTCACGCGTCCTCTAATTATGTACTCTTACATCGATTTATTTTTGGAGGACATTCGCGATGATGCGAACGATTGTATCTGTCAGCTTAGGACTGGCTTTTAGTGTTGGTGCTTTTGCCAATGAGGTGATGACACCCGAAAAGTTATGGGAACTAAAAAGAGTAAGCGCTTTAGGCCTTAATAAAGACAAAACCCACGTCATTTATAAAGTTACGACACCAAGCATTGAAAACAATAGTTTTGATAGCAAAGTTTATCAGGTTTCTTTGAAAGGTGGCGATGCACAACTTTTAGAAAACTACCAAGGTGTTGTGATTGACAAAAGCCTGTCACCTGATGGCACTAAAAAACTTTTCCATAAAAAAGTACAGCTAGAAGATGTACTTGCGACAGATCGTTATAAAGAGCTGGGTAAGGCCAATGCGTATGTGTTTGACGATTTAAATTACCGTCATTGGGATACATGGAAAGACGGTAAATATAAGCATGTTTTCTACCAAGATCTTAAGACAGAAGAAAAGGTAGATATCATGAAGGGCATGCCGTTTGATAGCCCAACATCGCCGTTTGGTGGTGTAGCTGATTATACATGGGGCCCAAAAGGTGAAAACATTTACTATGTTAGTAAAAAACTTACTGGCACAGAGTATGTAAAAAGTACAAATACTGATATCTATCGTTATAACTTGAAAAGCAAAAAGACGACCAATATCACTGAAAGTAACTTAGGTTACGATAAATACCCTGCATTCTCTCCTAATGGCCACTTAGCTTGGCTACAAATGGATGAAGCTGGTAACGAAGCTGATAAAAACGACATTATTGTTAGAATTAAAAATCGTGACCATAACTTAACCGAACACTGGGACGGTACGGTAAATAGCTTTAAGTGGAGTCACGATGGTAAGAGCATTTATTTCATTGCACCAATTGACGGCACTATACAACTTTTTCAAGTTGGTGTTAGCTCAAAAGGCAGGTCAATGCCAAAAATTAAACAACTTACTAAAGGTCAGTTTGACGTAAATGGTATTGTTGCAGTACTAAAAGACAAACTCATCGTTACCCGCAATAGCATGAATGCGGCGCGTGAGATTTATCGCTTTGATCTTCGCAGCAAAAAGTTGACAGCTCTCACCAAAGAGAATGACGCTTTCTATGCGAGTCTTGATTTACCAAACGTTGAAAAGCGTATGGTTAAAACAACAGATGGCCAAGACATGCTGACTTGGGTGATTTACCCGCCGAACTTTGATAAGAAGAAAAAGTATCCAACACTTCTTTATTTACAAGGTGGTCCACAGTCTGCACTTTCACAGTTCTATTCTTTCCGTTGGAACTTCCAAGTAATGGCTTCTCAGGGATATATTGTTGTTGCACCTAACCGTCGTGGTATGCCTGGTCACGGTGAGCAATGGAATAGAGACATCAGTAACGATTGGGGTGGTCAGGTCATGGAAGATTACCTTGCTGCGATTGATGATGTTGCGAAAGAGTCTTACGTTGATAAGTCTCGAATTGGTGCTGTAGGTGCGAGTTACGGTGGTTACTCTGCGTTTTATTTAGCAGGCAACCATGAAGGCCGATTCAAAACCTTTATTGCACATTGTGGTATTTTCGACTTACGCAGCATGTACGGTACAACTGAAGAACTGTTCTTCGTTAATAACGAACTTGGTGGTGCTTATTGGGAAAATAACGCATCTACAAACAAAGCGTACGGTCAATTTAATCCAATCAATCACATTGATAAGTGGGATGCGCCTATGTTTGTTATCCACGGAGCAAAAGATTACCGTGTACCACTTGAGCAAGGCATTGCGGCTTTCCAAGCTGCTAAGTTACGTGGCTTAAAAAGTCGCTTCTTATTATTCCCAGAAGAAAACCATTGGGTACTGACACCGCAAAACGGCATTGTGTGGCAGCGTGAGTTCTTCAAGTGGTTAGAAGAAACGTTGTAAAAAACACAACTTCATAGTACCTTTCACAGGAATTTTATAGCCAGGATATTTATGTATTCTGGCTTTTTTATATAAATAAAAAGGAGAACTTGTGAAAAAGGTTCTGTTATCTGCGGCTGTGGTCATGTTATCTGGGTGCGCTCAAAATATTTATCTTCAGCCTATGGTTGATGGTCCTTACATTTGAAGCACAAGAAAACTGAAATTATGAAGCTTTATACGATTATGTGGAATTACCTAATGGAAAAGAAACGTGTGGTGTAAAGCTATTCGAGATTATTGAAACAGAAAATAATAAATACATACAAAAAAGTTGAAATGAGCAACTATAAAGTAATCGAAAATTATTGCGAATAGATAATAATCTTATCTTTTTTATTTGTGCTTGACAGAGCATTGAATAAAGAGCCAAGCACAGTTAATGTGTGTCGCTTCCAATACCAAATTTGTTCTTAAAACAAGGTTATTTGTACAAGCCTTTATTTAATATTAATCTATTTTCTTCATTTACAGGTGTTACTTATCCAATTCAGATATATTTGCCAAAAAACATAAGTGCCAATAAAACTTACCCTGTTTTATATGTTTTAGACGCAGAGTGGCATTTTAGTAAAGTGGCTGATAGTTTGGATGAACTAGAAATTGAAGCCATTATTGTTGGCATTGAAAACTTTGTCGATGCTAGCTACAAGCACCGTGAGGATTAATCTCAATGGCCGTTAGGGCAAGATTACTTTAATTTCATTGTTAATGAGTTAGCGCCAAAATTAGAGTCGAATTATCCAATAAATCAATCTAAACGCAGTATAGTTGGACACTCTTATACCGGTTTGTTTGTAGGTTTAGCCATGTTAATGGATGATCCGCAAGATCCGTTTTTAGCGCGCATGTTTCGTTCGATGCTAGTTTCTGGGCGCATACAGAAATAACTCCTTTACTTGTTTCTGATAAAGGCGTGCTTGATAGTCGTTTAAAAAGCAAAGCCATCTTAATTGCAGCAAGAGGTAAAATAAGTAATGGCAGATATGTTGATTGGTTTGAAGGGATGCTGGAATATGAGCAACTTAAAGGGCTTGAAATGATAAAGCTGGAATACGATGTAGATCATATCCCAGTTGTTGAGCATGCAATAGATGACGCGATAAAAGCTTTACTCATCGACTAGTGAGTCGATTAATTTAAAAAGGCCATATCACACTATGGCCTTTTTAAAATTTAATTATTTAGCCTTTGTTTCTGACTTGTCTTTTAATTTGTTTGTAATTAACCCTAATCCCATCACCAGGCCACCAATGGCACCAATCAAATGTGCTTCAATGGCGACACGCGATTGGATCAGTGCGCCTACTTCAGCGCTTGGTCCAGCCCATTGTTCCCAAGCGAGTTTTGCCCAAATACCAACGAACAAAAGAATGCCTGAACGCATACCAACTTGAATGTCTTTAAGTGCGCCCCAAACAATAACGCCATGTAACAGGCCACTTAGGCCGGTATAGACTTTTATATCAGGTACAAATAGCCAAATACCAAGTCCTGTCCATAAAGCTAAGAAAGCGGTATGAAGGTAGTATTGGCTTTGTGTTCTATGTTCTGCGTGTAACAGCCATATAAAACCAATACCAACAATGTTAAGTAGTAAGTGTGTTGGGTTCGCGTGTACAAATTGGCCTGTAAAGATGCGCCAGATTTCACCTGCTGCGATTTTATCTCGATGAAACTCTAGTAAGTCATTGGTATTAAGGACCATTAAGGTAAAGCTTAATAACGAAAGCAGGATGGGAGGCAGTATGTATTTTTTTTCTAGTGGCAATTGGATCATCAATTAAAATTCTTTTTTATTTTTTGCATATTTTGCCCGTTTACTCTTATCATGCAAACCAGAACTTGAAAATTAATGACAACAACTATGACATTCAAATCTCTGCCTTTTGCGTTATCGCTTTGTTCATTGGCTCTATTAAGTGCCTGCTCTAGCCAAATCTCACCAAAACAAGAAGTAAGAGAGCCAGAAGCAGCCACTGGTTTTACAAAAAAGCAAAAGCAAATTTCCGATAATTATATGATTGCGGCTGCAAACCCTTACGCTGTTAAAGCGGGGAAATTAATGCTCGACAAAGGCGGCAGTGCAATTGATGCGGCAATTGCCACGCAATTGGTTTTAACCTTGGTTGAACCGCAATCTTCAGGTATTGGTGGCGGTGCTTTTATTTTGCATTACGATCAAAGTGAAAACACACTAATAACTTTAGACGGCCGAGAAACAGCCCCCACTAAAGCAACCTCTAGTTTATTCTTAGATGACAATGGTAAAGCTGTGCCTTGGATTAAGGCCGTTGTAGGTGGTCGTTCGGTGGGTGTGCCCGGTATTCTTCACGCCTTTGATAAAGCACATAAAGAACATGGTAAATTGGCTTGGGCCGATTTATTTGAACCAGCAATTGAATTAGCTGAGCAAGGGTTTGTGGTTTCGCCACGTTTAAATATGTTGTTGTCTAAAAAGTTTAATCCAGGCCTTACCCGTTTGCCTGAAGCAAAAGCGTACTTTTACCCAGATGATCAACCTTTAGCTGTGGGCAGTATTCGTAAAAACCCTAAATTGGCTACACTATATAAGAATATATCTGAGCAGGGTATTTCTGCTTTTTACACAGGTCAACATGCAGAAAATATGGTTGATGCAGTGCAAAACGCTGAAATTGCACCTGGGTTATTGTCTTTATCAGACCTAGAAAACTACCAAAGTAAACATCGAGACGCTATCTGTACGTCTTATCATGCTTATAAAGTGTGCTCTATGGCACCACCGAGTAGTGGTGGCATTGCTGTACTTCAAATTTTGAAATTACTTGAAGGTAAAAAGTTAAGCCAATATCAGCCTAATGACCCCAAAGCGCTGCACTTATTCACCCAAGCTTCACGCTTGGCATTTGCTGACAGAAACCATTATGTGGCTGATCCTGATTTTGTCACTGTACCAACCGATGCCTTACTTGATGACGCATACTTAGCTGAACGTGCAAAGCTGATTTCAGACACAGATAACCATAAAGTACCTGTTGGTAAACCGCTAAACGGCACGTTAAGTTATGCCGCTGATAACAGCTATGAACTGCCTTCAACTACCCATGTTTCAATTGTGGACCAAGCGGGCAATGCAGTCTCTATGACCAGCTCTATCGAAATGGCCTTTGGCTCGACGGTAATGGTTGACGGCTATTTATTAAATAACCAGTTAACCGACTTTGCGCTTTCTCCGAAGAAGCATGGTCAATTACGTGCTAATCGCGTTGAAGCCAATAAACGTCCACGTAGCTCTATGTCGCCTGTTATGGTGTTCAACAAAGATGGCAGTCTACGTTTAGTCGTCGGCTCTCCGGGGGGAAGTCGTATTATAAATTATGTTGCACAAACAGTTATTGGTGTACTTGATTGGCAGTTAGATATTCAGTCTGCTATCAATCTTCCAAAGATAACCAACCGCAACAAAGTAACGACTTTAGAAAAAGGCACTGAGCTTGAAAAGCACCAAGCCTATTTTGAAAGTTTAGGGCATAAAGTTTTTATTCGAGATTTGAACTCGGGTTTACATGGCATTGAACTGGTCGGAGGTCAGCTCGTAGGTGGCGCGGATCCTCGACGAGAGGGCATTGTGCTCGGTGAATGACGGCTAAACCCATAGGTTTAGTGATATTTTTAAGATATACTGCAAGGCTCTTTAATTATTTAGTTGTGTTAAAGCGCCTTTTTTATTTATAAGCAATTTTTTGCTTTCTTGCCTATTCACAGCTAATTAATAATAAAATCAGCCAGACGTATCATTACAAGTAAATATGACTAAACAAACCGATCCAAATTATCTATACATTCCATACTCAGGTCCTAACCTGTTAGAAACGCCTTTATTAAACAAAGGCAGTGCATTTAGTCAATCAGAGCGTGAGAACTTTAACTTAAATGGTTTATTGCCACCGCGTTTCGAAACCATTGAAGAGCAAGTAGAGCGTTGTTATCAGCAGTACTCTTCATTCAGAGACAACTTAAATAAACACATTTATCTGCGCGCAATTCAAGATAACAATGAAACCCTTTACTACCGTTTAGTCCGTGATCATTTAGAAGAAATGATGCCGATTATTTACACGCCTACGGTAGGTGATGCATGTGAAAAATTCTCTGATATTTATCGTAGCTCTCGCGGTCTATTCATTTCATATGAAGAGCGTCACAACATCGATGATATTTTACGTAATGCGACAAAGGGCAAGGTAAAAGTTATTGTTGTTACAGACGGTGAACGTATTCTTGGTTTGGGTGACCAAGGTATCGGTGGTATGGGTATTCCAATCGGTAAACTATCTCTTTATACCGTATGTGGCGGTATTAGCCCTGCATACACGTTACCTGTTATGCTTGATGTGGGTACTAATAACGAGAAGTTACTTGCTGATCCTATGTATATGGGCGCACGTCATAAGCGTATCAACCAAGAGCAATATGACGAGTTCTTAGACTTATTCATCAAAGCGGTTAAACGTCGTTGGCCAAACGTACTTCTTCAATTCGAAGATTTTGCACAACCAAATGCCATGCCTTTACTTAAGCGTTATAAAGATACGATTTGTAGCTTTAATGATGATATTCAAGGTACTGCGGCTGTTACTGTAGGCTCCTTACTTGCTGCTTGTCGTGTTAAAGATGTAAAACTGAGCGATCAAAAGGTTGTGTTTGTAGGTGCTGGCTCTGCGGGTTGTGGTATTGCTGAGCAGATAATCAGTCAAATGGTATCTGAAGGCATTTCAGATGAGCAAGCGCGTAGCCAAGTGTACATGGTTGACAGATTCGGTCTACTTACTGAAGGTATGGAAGGGTTACGTGATTTCCAAGCTGCGCTTGTGCAACAAAAAGATGCTTTAACTGATTGGCAGTATAGCGGTGATTTTGCGTCTTTATTAGATGTAATGCACTGTGCGAAACCAGACATTTTAATTGGTGTTTCTGGTCAGCCAGGCCTGTTCACTGAGCAAGTGATTAAAGCGATGCATGCAGGTTGTGAACAGCCAATTATCTTCCCATTAAGCAATCCATCACGCCAAGTCGAAGCGCATCCAAAAGATGTGATTGAGTGGACGAGTGGCCAAGCAATTGTTGCAACTGGTAGCCCATTCGATGAAGTGGAATATAACGGTGAAAAGTTCATTATTCCTCAGTGTAACAATAGTTATATTTTCCCAGGTATCGGTTTAGGTGTTATTGCAGCTAAAGCCAAGCGCATCACCGATGCTATGCTGATGGTATCAAGTGAAATGCTTGCTGAAGCTTCACCTCGTGCAAACACAGGTAAAGGTAGTTTATTACCTGCGCTGGTGGAGATTGAGCCGTTAAGTAAGAAGATTGCGTTTGCTGTTGCGAAGAAAGCGATGGAAGAAGGTGTCGCATTAGAAATGTCTGATGAAGCTATCCTTAAAGCAATCGATAAAAACTACTGGTACCCTGAGTACCGCAATTACAAGCGTTGTAGCATTTAATACTTTGCTTGTAATTTAAATTGAGCCAGCAATCTTGCTGGCTTTTTTTATGTCTAATTTCACCAAGCTTCTATACTTAATTTAATTATGTGGTGAGGCAAGTTGATGAAGTATGCGCTAGTTTTCTTATTGGGATTATTTAGTATCGGACTTTATAGCGCGCCTTTAAAAGTGAATATCGCTTCGGATTATTTACCGAGTCCTAACAGCAGCGCCGATATGGTTACACGTTATTAATTGATATTTCAAAAAGACTATATCCGCAGTTAGAAATAGACTTTATGCCCGCAAGTCGCATTCGCGAATGGCGAACCTTGAGTATGTATCCAAATACGTGTTTGTATAACAAAGTTAAAAACCCTAAACGTGAAGCCTTAGCTTATTTCTCAGCCAGACCACTTACGGCATTTCCTGCGAATAGATTAGTTTTAAGAGATAAAAAAGGGTTCTCCGCTGATGTTGCTTTAAATGATCTAGTCAAAACAGATTTTAAAATAGCCATAACGAAAGGCCAAAGTTACGAGAAATGCATTGATGATTTTATTAAGTCCCATCCACAGCTATTTGCTGTGAGCGAAGGTTAAGAGAGCGCTAAGCGTCTATGCAAAATACTCATGCAAGGTCGCTTTGATGGCATGATTGAATATACGTCAGTCATAATAAGTGAGTATGCAGAGGTGCTGGGCGAAAATAAAATTAGTTTTCATCGCATAATTGATCAAGTGCCGAGTGTATTTGGCAATGTTGTTTGTTTAAAAACACCGTTAGTAAAATAAGCGATTAATTTATTTAATCAAAAATGGCAGAATCTGAGATTTAAGAATTAATAGTTGAAGTGTATTGATACTTATTTTACCTTATTAACTCGACTTTATTAGCGACTCCTTAAAGTTGTTTTCTCTATTCAGCCTTAATTAATCAAGTTTTTAGTTTAATAGCGCATCTTTGGCCACATTAGAGATTTAACTCTGATTTTGGCTCAATATCCATAAATGGAGTAGGTATGTTTAAGAAATTACTAGCCGTTACGTCTTTACTTTTATCTTCAAGTTTTAATTACGCTTATGCAGAGCCAACCAGTCCTCATCTAAGTGTGACAGGGTACGCAGAGCAGCTTGTTCAGCCAGATCAAGTTGTTTTAAGTGTTGCGATTTCTAACTCCGATAAAAATATCAACAAAGCAAAAAATGAAGTTGATAATGTAATCGCGCGAGTTATTAAAGTCGCCAATATTTTTAATGTCAGTAAAAACAACATTGATGCATCGCAACTTAATATTTATCGCCAACATGAATACAATCGAGGCACGCAACAGCAAGAGTTTACGACTTTTCAGGTAACACGTAATGTTGAGATAAAGCTGACAGACGTCGATAAATATGCGCAATTTTTACAACAGCTTGTTGAAGCCGGCGTCAATGAAATTGGTTTTACGCAGTTTTCTTATTCAAAGGCAGATGAAGTGCAAGATAAGCTTAAAAAGCTTGCTATCAAAGACGCAAAGTCTGAGGCAAGAGAGCTTGCTAAAGCGTTCGATGCTAGTTTAGACAGTGTTTACTCTGTAAATTTTGCAAATGCGCCATCTATGCCTACACCGTATGCAAAACAATCAATGATTGAATCAGGCCGAACACATAAGCAGGCTTATAATGTCTCTGATATTGTTATTTCTTCAGAAGTTTTCGTCACTTATTTAATTAAATAATAATACCAGTCCTCAATAATACTCAATCTTTTTGAGGGACTAAAACTGACGCTAGCGTCGTTGAAAATTTCTTATTTAGAACAATTAAATAGTAAAATTTCGCGGTGCTATCGACAAGTTTTTCTCGACTCAAAATAGATCGATTAATTAAGAGGATTGGTATAAATTTTTCGATATAATGCGCCTTTACTATTGTAGGGCGCATTATGAGTAAAATCTTAATTATTGGTTTACCGAGAACAGGCACGACAAGTCTTTGTGCCGCATGCATTGAACTTGGTTTAACGACGGCACATACAGCGTATACAATAGAGTCATTCAATAACGCACAAGTCATTGCCGACACACCTGTATTTAATGATTATGCGCTGCTGTTTCAAAAATATCCTGATGCTAAATTTATTTATTTAGAAAGAGACTTAGAAGTTTGGCTACCGTCTATCTCTAAATTATTAACACGCATGTCAGGTAACCTTTTTTCTGATAAAGGGGGCTTTAACGACACCATCAAGCGCTGTTTCTTAAACTCCTTTTCGGGATTAGATGCCAAGCACCTTGATAACTTCGAATTTCTGACTATGTGTTACGAAACACATAAAGCCAAAGCCATTGCGTTTTTCGAGGACACTCAAGCTCAGCATTTGTTTTTGAATGTTAGCCAGCCAAACAGTCTTAATAAACTGTGTGATTTTCTAGAAGTTGATGCTGCTTGCACAGAAATGGCAGACATGCCTAAGCTCAACGTGAACGGTAAAGTTACGGCTTGGAATGACTTAAAGCACCCACTTAAAGTTAGCTCTACACGTATGGGAAAAGTAGATAAAGACGCCGATTTACTCACATTTATGCAATCTGTTTAATTCGTGTATATCCTACGCTAGAATACCCGCAGTTTATATTGATTAAGAATGTTTATGTTTGAACTGAAGTACCATACCCCGTTTAATTGGACTGAAAAAGTGCTCGCTGATTTTGATACTTTCTTACAAGATCACGCTGCCGCAGAGAAAAAAGCGTCAGGCATGGCTATGTCTATGTTGGGTCATTACCCTGACAGAATTAAGCTTGTGAAAGCGATGACAGATTTAGCCATTGAAGAGATGATCCACTTTAAGCAGGTATTGAAATTATTAACAGAGCGTGGGGTTACCTTAGGTAACGACCAAAAAGACCCTTATATTAAAGGTATGCGCGCATTATTCAGACAGGGCACCGATGAATTCTTAATCGACCGTCTGTTAGTGGCTGCGGTGATTGAAGCGCGAGGCCACGAACGTTTTTCTTTGGTTGCTGAAGCCTTACCTGAAGGCAAAGAGAAAGACTTTTATGTATCCATTGCTAAATCAGAAGAAAAACATAAAAACCTGTTTGTAGAATTGGGCTACGAATACTTTGATAAAGACATTATTGATGCACGCTTAGTAGAAATACTTGAGGCTGAAGCCGAGATATGTAAAAAGATCCCATTTACAGCGGCGCTTCATTAATCAATTTATGACGGCTGAATAGGTAAGGACTATCGAATGAAAACGATTATTTTTGGAAACTCGGGCTCAGGAAAATCAACGCTTTCAAAGCGTTTAGCACAAGAACATTCAGCCGCACATTTAGATTTAGATACACTTGCTTGGTTACCAACGTCACCACCAACGCGAGCACCACTTGAGTCTTCTCTCGATAAAATCAACGAGTTTATTCAGTCCCATTCAGATTGGGTGATTGAGGGTTGCTATAGTGATCTCATTAAACCGATCGCAGGGCAATGTCAGTATTTGGTGTTTATCGATTTAGATGCTGAGACCTGTCAAGCCAACGCTAAAGCGCGCCCTTGGGAGCCGCACAAATACCCATCAAAAGAAGCACAAGATGAAAATCTAGCCATGTTATTGGCTTGGATTGAAGACTATGACAATAGAGATGATGTATTTTCAAAAGCAGCCCATACAAAACTATTTGAGACTTTCACTGGTAATAAAGTGCGTTTAGAGAGCAATCAGCAAAGTAGGGCGTTTAGCTTGAAGTAGTACGTAATAAATCAAACCTCTCAAAATAGAGCTCCTTATATTGAGAGTTGGTATAAAAACTCAGCGGCTTGGTAAACACTAAGCTGCTTTTTTTTACCTACAGTAATGATACTCAATCACTTTGAGGGACTAAAACTGACGCCAACCTCGTTGCAAATTTCTCATTTAGAGCAACTAAATAGCAAAATTTCTGCCCCGTTATCGACACGTTTTCCTTGCCTAAAATTGCTCGCTTTATTAAGAGGAATGGCATCAATGCCCTTCATAGTTTCACTTGATAGCGCTTTTGCTGGCGTTGTTAAGCTTGCCGATATGGCTAATTATACATATACTGTATTTATATACAGTATATGTATTTTGGTGCAGTATGAAAGTAATACCTGTTAAAGCAGCAGCGGGGATCACCGGTTTTGAGTCTCCCGCAGCCGAATATAAAGAGCTCGGTTTATCCCTTGACCAACTTATAGTTGGTGACCCTAATGCCACTTTTTTGGGCCTCGCATCTGGTGACTCGATGCAGGGCGTTGGTATTTTTGATGGTGATTTATTAATTGTAGATAGGGCGGCCGAGCCAAAACACCAAGATGTTATTGTTGCTAACTTTAACAATGAGTTTGTATGTAAAATCCTTGATATCCATAATCGAAGGTTATTGTCTGCATCACCTTTGTTTAAACCAGTATTTATCAGTGATTGTGATGTTTTTCAGCTCGAAGGTATTGTGACTGGTTCATTAAGAATGCATCGGCAAAACATGAGATTAAAACAATGTATGCGTTAATTGATGCCACCTCATTTTATGCTTCAGCCGAAAAAGTATTCGACTTATCAATACGCAAGCGACCCGTAGTTGTGCTTTCGAATAACGATGGCTGCATTGTTGCGGCATCTCCTGAGGTTAAAAAGCTGGGAGTCCCAAAGTTTGAGCCTTACTTCAAATTAAAGCCTATTTTAGATAAGCATAATGTGGTTGTTCGTTCTTCAAATTATGAGTTATATGCTGATTTAAGCGACAAGATGATGGCTGTTATCAACCAATTTAGCGATCAACATTATGTGTATTCTATCGATGAGTCATTTCTAAAGTTTGATGGCTACAGTGATGTGGTAAATTCTTGGTATGAATACGGGCACCTAATTCGCCGCACGGTTTGGCGCAAAACTAAGTTGCCAGTAGGGGTAGGCTTTGGGCCAACACCGACACTTGCAAAAGCTGCCAATCATGCAGCTAAAAAATTTGTGGGCGCAACAGGCGTTGCTGTCATTGACAGTGAAAAATCTCGAAAGCAAATTTTAGCCAATATGGCAGTATCGGACATTTGGGGTGTAGGGCGACGATTAACCAAACAGTTTAAGTTATTCGGCATCGAAAGTGCGTTAGATTTGGCCAAACAAAACCCCAAAATGATGAGAAAACAATTTAGTGTTGTGCTTGAGCGAACCATATCAGAGCTTAACGGAGTATCATGTCTATCATGGGATGATGTAAAACAACGCAAAAAAGAAGTGTTTAGCACGCGCAGTTTTGGTGAGCGTGTCGAAAACCCATTCGCACTCAAATCATCATTGGTAACGCATTGCTCAATAGTAGCCAAAAAACTACGAAAACAAGGCTCTTTAACGAAACGTTTAATTATTTTCGCTCACAGCTCACCACATGAAGATAACTATTATAAAAGGTCGTTCATTCAGAAACTTGCTGTGCCGTCGAATGATAGTACGGTGTTTGCCAAGCAAGTCGAATTGATATTCAGCCAGTTATTCCAGCCTGGTGTAAGATATTACAAAGCGGGTGTTGGTGCTATTGAGCTAGAAGACGATATGCATCAACAAATTGATATGTTTAATGTCTCTGATGATAAGCCTGAGCTTATGCAATGCTTAGATACAATCAATAAACGTTACGGCAGCAGTAGCTTACGTATTGCGACAGAATTACAAAGCAATCAATGGCAAATGAAAAGAGATTGGTTATCGAGAAGGTATACAACGCGATGGCCTGAGATCCCGCTAATAAAATGCCAATAAAAAATGGTAGAGAATCTCGGTAGGAAAAACAATCTATACTCAAAGAAGTAAAGCTAACGCAGAGTGCTGTGGTGAAGAAATATGTTTAACAAATTGATATTTGCAATGGTGATGTTATTAAATTCAAATGTAGCAAACAGTACAAGCAATGAAATTTCTATTGGTATTGCAGTCAAAGAAAACAAATACATTGCAGATATAAAAGAGAACGTAACACAAGCTTACAACGAATTAGATAAAACCGTTTTTTGGAAAACCTTACGCTCAAGTTAACGAATAAAGGTAAGCTAGATGCGGAGTTTTTGAGAGTTAATTCAGTCGCTGATGGATATGAAAATCTAATAAAGATAAATGCGCCATTAATTTATGCATCTATAAATTTGTATTGTAAAAGCCCGAAAGATTGTGAAATGGCATTACAAGGAAAAATTCCGGTTGGCTGTAACATGAGTAATAAAATTTATGAACATATCTGCAGAAAAGAATATTTGTCATGTTATGGCGTTAACACCAAGGGCGATCCAAAAAAGCTTAAATAAATCAAAGGTAGTTGTTTAACCCAAACATTCATTTAATTTAACATAATATAAATTATGTGCAATTAATTGTATTTCTAACAAATACCGGCTTCAGCACTTTGAACATTAACAAATACACATTAATGTCCAATACTAGACGGTATCGGACATTTTAAAGCAGAGTAATGTATTGTTTAATCTCGGCTGTTATCTTAGTATGAAGAAAAATTTTTTAAGAAGTAAAAACATATGGAATTTGTTAGACCAGTAGAACCTATTTTAATTATCGACGACTCAGTTGAAGCCCGTGAATATTTAAGCAATATACTAGAGAACCTCGGATTTGAAGAAGTCTCTGGTTCTGAAGACTTCGAGTCTGCAAAACATCTCCTTGAAAAAAATCCCCCTAACTTAATTTTCCTCGATATTGAACTTCCTAATACAGATGGGTCAGGGATTTTAGACTATTTGAATGAACACTATCCTAAATCACATGTCATTATGTGTTCTGGTCATAACAGTCTGGAGTGTGTGCAAAATACTTGGGAATGTGGTGCTAAAGATTTTATAGAAAAACCATTTAATGCCAAGAAAGTTGGTACCGTATTAAAAAGATTAGAACTGGTTACATGAATACAAAAATAAATACGCTCTTAAAAGCGCTTTCAACCGTTATCTATGACAAACAACCACAAGTAAAATTGGCCATTTGTAGTTTACTTTGTAAAGGCCACCTACTGATTGAAGATTTACCTGGTATGGGTAAAACCACTTTATCTCATGGTTTAGCTGAAGTGTTAGGTTTAACCTATCAAAGAGTTCAATTTACCAGTGATTTACTGCCGGCGGATATAACTGGCTCAACCATATTTAATACCGATAAACAAAGCTTTGTATTTCATGAAGGCCCTGTTTTTACACAGGTTTTACTGGCTGATGAAATAAACCGAGCGAGCCCAAAAACGCAAAGTGCATTACTTGAAGCAATGGAAGAAAGACAAGTAACAATGGATGCTCACACTCACCGTCTACCTGAACCTTTCTTTGTGATTGCGACACAAAACCCACTTCATCAATCAGGTACACACCCCCTGCCAGAATCTCAATTGGACCGATTTTTTATGCGTGTAAGTTTAGGTTACCCGTCTAAAGATGCTGAGAAAAAACTCATACTTGGTGATCATGGTAGAAAAACAACGCTCACACAATTGATGGAATTAAGCACCCTATCAGAATTGCAATCAGCTGTTGAAGAAATGGACATAAAAGAGCAAGTTGTTCAATACATACTAGATTTAGTAAGTTTCACTCGAGAGTCTGGTTTATTTAAAGATCCCCTATCACCACGTGCGAGTATTGCATTAGGAACAGCCAGTAAAGCATGGGCTATGATCCACGGCAGAGACTATGTGACGCATGATGATGTGCAAGATGTTTTTCCAGCAGTTGCTGGCCATAGACTCAACTTAGATGCCAATGAGCAATTTAGAATCATCGACGATATTTACACACAAGTGCCGGTTCAGATGTAATGATAAAACTGCCCCAACCTGCTTGGTTTGATGCTTTGTTACTAAAAAAGCATCAAGGAGACAGTGTAAAACTCAAGCATGACACCATTTATGTTTCACCATCTAAATCAGGGCTGGGATTTTTAGGGATCGCAGTCTTAAACTTTATATTAGGGATTAATTATCAAAATAATTTGATCTTAGCTGCCTCTTATTTAATGTTTGTTCTTCTGCTCATGTGCTTGATATATGCTTTTAGCAATTTCAATGGTTTGATAATTGAAGTTACAGCAATTAAAGATGATTTTGCAGATAAGCGACCATCGGTGACCTTCAAAATAGAAAATCAAAAACAACGTTACGACATCCAGATTGAACATGTTGAAACAAAAGAAAAAAACATTTTAAAAAGAATAAAAAATAACGAGTTTTTAGACGTATTCTTGCCTATAAAGCGTGGCAAACATACACTCGGGCGTTTTAAGATTCTGACTCACTATCCTTTTGGTTTAGTCACTATTTGGAGTTATTTGATAAGTGAAAAACACATCTATGCCTACCCAGCACAAATTGAAACAGAGCTTCCAAAGAATAGCTTCGTTATTTCCGAAAAAGGCGAAAAAGCAGTCGACGATCAGGCTTTAGCTGAAGACTTTAATGAATTAAAAAGTTATCGCGAAGGTATGAGTATTCATAGAATATCTTGGCGGCATTTTGCTAAGAATAAAGAGCTCTTAGTCAAAGACTATCAATCCCCAAATAAGTCAGCTAGCTACGGCTTTGATTTTGATAAAGTTTCAGGCACTAAAGAAGACAAATTGTCACAGCTAAGTTTTTTAATCGTGCAGGCCGAAATAGAGCAACAAAGTTACGCCCTTAAATTACCAAATAGACTTATTACTTTAAGCCAAGGAAACAGTCATAAAAAGCAATGTTTGGAGGCGCTAAGTGAAGCTTAATCAAATATCTTGCTCTCTAATGTACCTATTACTTGCTTGGATAATGGTCGATGATCTTAGTTTCGTTATTGTGTCTTATATTACGGGTTTGTTCATAGCTTATGAATTGAACAGAGTAATCTACAAAAAGACAATATCGGGCAGTATTGTCAATGGCAGCGCATTAGCAGGTATTGCACTGTTAATGGGGTTTGTTGGAGTTGAAAACTCAGTCGCATTTTTTGTTTCTATGATGCTACTTGCATCGTTACTCAAAATCTATCAAGCGCAAAGTGAAAGACAGACCATGCAGGTTTTTGTACTTAACTTTTTCACAATCCCATGCTTATTTATTTTTTCACAAAACTTCTTTTCAGCATTGCTAGTATTTATATTAATTGGGTTTAATTTAGCCTTAATGCTGATCCATCATTATGAGTTTTCACCAAAAGAAGCCATTAAAAACGCATTCAGTAAACTAGCTTTAACAATTCCAATCAGTGTGTTGTTGGTTCTATTTATTCCAAAACTAACGGCATTTTGGCAACTTCCTGCTCCTAATTCTGCTAAAACAGGTTTATCGGAGAACGTTGATCCGTTTGAAATTTCAAAATTGTCCGAGTCAAATGAGTTAGTCTTCCGAGCAATTTTTCAAAAAGAGAGAAATGTAGAAGGTCCCCTTTATTGGCGTGCACTTGTGCATGATGAATTTGAAGGTACGCGTTGGAATATGTCGTCATTGCAAAGTGTTTCGGCCAATTATCAAGCCAGTGATAATATGTATAGCTACACTATTATAGCTGAGCCGAGTCATTTAAAGTGGTTATATGCGCTAGACAAAATGACAACAAAGCAAGATTTAGTCGCTATAAATGTATTTGGTCTGCCTTATAGAAAGCGTCCTGTCAGTTCAGCATTCGAATACAAAGTTTATAATGTCTTAGATACTCAAGACAACAGTATTTCCCGTTGGCAATACAGACAAAATATTCAATTACCAGGTGATTTAAACCCACAAGCAAGAGCGCTGGCTGAGCAGTTTGATAAGCAAAGTACTGATACTGCACAATTTATTGATTTATTAAGAAACTACATAATAGAACAAGGTTTTACTTATACGCTAAACCCACCTATCAGCCAGTCTAATAACAAAATTGATGAGTTTTTATTTAATAACAAAGCGGGTTTTTGTGGGCATTTCGCTTCTACAGTAGCCATGATGATGCGAAGTGTTGGGATCCCAGCAAGGTTAGTGTCGGGCTATTTAGGTGGTGAACTGAATCCTGAAAATAACTATTTCAGCATTTATCAATACGATGCGCATGCTTGGCTTGAATACTACGTGCCTAACCAAGGTTGGCTTGAATTAGACCCAACGGCATGGGTATCGCCTGAACGTTTAAACGGTTCTTTGTCACAGCATAGTCAATTGTCTGAAGAATTAAAAAGTAATATCGGTATGACACTAATGGGGTTTTCTGATGTCGCACTGGTTAACTGGCTACGCTTGCAACTAGAAGCATTTGATTATCAATGGACACGTTGGGTTTTAAATTTTGATGACCAAAAGCAAAGTAGTTTTCTAAAAAGCATATTTGGGGAAAAAGCTAAAATGCTCTCAGCTATCGCCGTGATAATAGGTCTTAGTCTGATATTCGCATTTGTTTATTGGGTATTACAACGCAGTTCGCGTCAACCAATCCCCTTACCTGTTAAACTGTTACGCAAATTACAAGTTAGCGCTTATGGTGAATTTAATAATACTAAAACGCCTAGGCAAATCATTTTGTCGATTCAATCAAAATATCCAAAGTTAGAAGCAGAACTTAATAATTTCTTAAGTGAGTTCGAAAAAGTCCGATACGGAAATAAAAATGAATTAGAAGAATTAAATAAACATTATTTCGCATTAATAAAACAATTTAAAAACAATAAAAGAGATTAGTATGAATTCAGTATTAATTGGGGTTTTACTCATGTTAGGCCTGTCTTTGGCCAGAGTGAACGTGATTGTTGCAATGACAATCAGTGCTCTTTCTGCAGGTTTAATTGCAGGTCTTGGCTTAGGTGATACATTACAAGCATTTAACAGTGGTTTATCTGGTGGCGCAGAAATCGCTTTAAGTTACGCCATGCTCGGTGCATTTGCAGTAGCCATATCAAAATCTGGCTTAACGCTCATTCTTGCAGATAAATTACTGTCGAAAGTCGACAAAGCACACTCTAAACATATGCAAACGTTAAGTTTGCTGATCATGACCATTATTTTGGCATGCGCGATTGCGTCACAAAATTTGGTCCCTGTACATATAGCATTTATACCTATTTTGATCCCACCATTGTTGGTAGTCTTTAATAAGCTACAGCTTGATAGACGTGCTATTGCTTGTATTCTAACATTTGGACTTGCGACTTCTTATATGGTTCTCCCTTTTGGGTTTGGTGGTATTTACCTTTATTCTATTTTGCATAAAAACTTAGCTGAGAATGGCTTAGAAATAGTAAATACCGATGTACCTGAGGCAATGATTATTCCTGCGCTAGGTATGCTTGTTGGCCTGATTATCGCTGTGTTTTTTAGTTATAGAAAGGACAGACACTACGCAGACAAAGAATCAGAAAAATCATCGACTAAGATAAACGTCGAGAACCCTAGAAAGGTAATGATCATTGGCTGTATTGCCGTTGTTTGCTCATTACTGGCACAAAATGTCAGTGGCTCAATGATTTTAGGTGGCCTTGTTGGTGTGATGATTTTCAGCATATTCGGCATTGTAAAATGGGAGCAAAGCTCTGATGTCTTTAGCCAAGGTGTTGCTATGATGGCCATGATTGGATTTATCATGATCTCAGCTCAAGGCTTCGCGTCAGTGATGAAAGCAACAGGTGATGTAGCTAGTTTGGTTAACACTACAGCAGATATAGTCGCAGGTAATAAGCCTTTGGCAGCTGCAATGATTTTACTAGTGGGCTTATTAATCACAATGGGAATAGGTAGTTCATTTTCTACAGTGCCAATTATCGCCACTTTATTTGTACCACTTTGCCTCACTATTGGTTTTTCTCCAATGGCAACTGCAGCATTGGTTGGCACCGCCGGAGCTCTAGGCGACGCGGGTTCCCCTGCTTCAGATTCAACTTTAGGCCCTACATCAGGGCTCAATACTGACGGTCAACATGACCATATTAAAGACTCAGTAATCCCAACATTTATCCACTTTAATATTCCATTGCTCATCTTTGGTTGGATTGCAGCCATGGTGCTATAAAGCAAAGCATTGTAATGAAAAAACGTAATAAGCCGCACTTGCTTCTGATGCAACTTTTTTTTACATGATATGAATTAAATCGGCTAGATTAAGCAAGGGAAGATTAAAATAAAACGATTACTGCTTTATAAGTAATATATTCAAGAAGGATAAAAAAAGGCCGCTAAACGCGGCCTAAAACACATCATGGGTAAACATGAGGGATAAGTGTGAAAACAAGAATATTGTAATCATCCCTATGTAAAATAAAACCACATTATAGCGTCTAATAGATTCGTTAAAACCTGATTAAATTGCTGGCGCTATTTCTACTCTATTACGACCATGGGCTTTTGCTAGATATAAAGCCTTGTCCGCAGAAGCAATAAAGTCTTCTAAACTTTGTTTTTGCTTATAAAAGGCAATACCAAAACTCGCTGTTATATTGCGTATTGCTTTACCGGTTTTCTTTCCTTTAACTGAGAGCTTTTCAATATCTTGACGAATAGCCTGACAAAAATTTAGTGCCTCGCTAACACTCTTGAAATCGGCCAAAATACAAAACTCTTCACCACCATATCTGTAAGCATTAGCTTTATTTAAACAATGTCTCGAAAGCTTATTGGCAACAACTTTGAGTACATCATCACCTTTCTGATGACCAAAATCGTCATTGAATTGTTTAAAGTGGTCAATATCTAAAAAGATAAGTGTTTTAGAAATCGTGTTGCTGATAATAAACTGATTGATATGTACAACAATATCTTCGTCGAACTTACCTCGGTTAAGTAAACCAGTAAGCTGATCTGTTACTGCTGCTTCCTGTGTAGTTACAAGGGCTTGTTTTAACTCTGTAATTTCGCTGTATGCGGCTTGCAATTTTTTTTGAAAAGAAAAAGCAGTTTGCTGCATAACAACAGACTCTTCAGTCAGTTTATCGACATAGCTCAATACATTATCAAAACTAGATATATCATTCTTATCAAGTGCACTTAGGTATGATTTGCACTGCAATAAAACAGAATTAAAGCTTTGGGAACTCGCAAGTGTTGAGTCTATATCTGTTTGAACAGAATCAAGTGTACCTTGAAAATTATCGGAGATCTGATGGAAAAGCGCTAAGTCTTTGTCAGACAGATATTTATCAAATAAATATCTGGCTGATGAAGCCGGACAAGTGCCGTGTTCTGCGAGAATATTATCAAGCTCAATATTTAAAGCTAAATTGCTACCTAGAACATAACAATACCAAATAGCATAATTAATGGGTGTTACGGGTATTTTATATTTGACCAGGAGCGGTATTGCTTGCTTAAGACACTGGGCAGAATGAGATAACGAGGTATTAAAATCCATAGTTGAGATAACTCATATTGGCATTCACAATCAGTGATACGCTTTATTTTTATACAATAGGAAGAAAAAACTAACCCTTAAGTGCTAAATTAATAGAAATCCAAAATGATATCAATTTAAATTTAAGGGATTATAAGAGAAAGGGATAAAGATATTAGGGGATGAATAAAAAACTAATACTTTTAACTAGTTAAAAGGAATTTAATTATAAATCCCTATAAAAGGTAAAACTCAACCTGTTGAATAACAACAATTTTACACCAACTCTTGGTTCAAGATTATTTTATTTTTAACAAAATTCACCTGCGCTGTCGCACCATTCACGAGTGTGAAATTAGGAGAAACGTGGCCAATATCAAGATTTCCGAAAACAGGGATGCTTAGATCAGCAAACACCTCATTCAAAATAACTTCTTCACTTCCAAGTGAGTTATTCGAATACTCAAATTTATTTCTTCCTACTAAAATACAACAACACTTCGAAAAGAACCCTTTAATTTTAAGACTCAAAAGTGCACGTTTATATTGTGTTGGACTTAACTCTGCATTTTCTAAATAAACTATGATGTCTTTTGAATCGTCCTTATTTTCAAGAGACAAAAACTCTGAGCCCATCGTTAGCTGGAGTGTGTCAATACATCCACCAATTAATGAACCTTTTATAGAAGCTTCTTCATGATTATTAATGATGATTAATTCACTCAATGTATCTAAAGAATAAGATGACAAGGGCTTGATTTTATAATCAGGATAATCAAACTCATGATAAGAAGATGACTTCTGCTCAAACGAATAACCCTCTGCTGCATTGAAAAGTAAATCAAACATTGATTTAACATAATTACAATCTTCATTACCTGCAATTTGCATCAAGTTAGCACTATGAATGGTATACCAACCTAATCTACTTGTGATCGCCGTTGTCAAAGTACTAATGTCAGAAAAACCAAAAACCCATTTCGGATTTGATTTTGAAATCATATCCCAGTCGAGCAAAGGCAAAACTTCTAAAGCAAAATCTCCGCCCCACGGCGGAATAACTGCATCATACTTATCGTCACATAAATATTTATTTAATGAATTTGCAATGCACTGTTTTGAAATGGCTACATCAGATAAGACATTTTCATCTACATCCACGTTAAGTCCTTTTGACGTTAAAATCTTAATGCATTCATTGAAACGCTTTTCGAAGCTCAGAGGTACAGGTGATGAAAAGGTGCAAACTGCTACATTACACCCTGCTTTTAATTTTGTTGGGATCTTCATTGTTTTCCTTGTTTAATTAAAAGCATTTATAACACTGTTATATTTAATACACAATTAGTATGATGTGTTCTATTTCATATCATATAGACATAACCGATTACAACAAAACTAGAGATTAATAATAAACAAGGTTAAGATACTTAAAATTTGATAAAGCCGTAACCCAATGAGCAGCAACTTAAAAGAAGAATTTAGTGCCTATTTTCAAGTAGAAGAAGCAAATCAAGTCAATCTGTTTGCTGTAGAAGAAAATGAAGTACCACAAACTAAACAAGCGCTAGAACTTTCCATCCCTCCACTTTTTAGATTAGCAAATGAAGTCAATGAATTAGACGTCAATGCATTAAGGCCACTGAGAAATTTAGGAGATGTTGCCTCTGAGCTTGCTGAATATTTAAAAGCACAGTCTAGAAAAATAGACCTAATAATGAGTCATATTCTCGCAACAGAACAACCTGATGATAGCAATCAATATTGCGATAGTTATGGTGGTGGTGGTCTTAAAATAACGTGTGCAGCCCCCTTTCCTGAAGGTCAAAACTTAAGAACCAAAATATTTTTAAATCATGAAGCCAGTGCGATATATTGTTATACACAAGTCATTGACATTGAATATTTAGGTGAAAATCAATACAAGCATACTTTGGCATTTGTACAAATAAGAGACGATGATCAAGAGTTAATGGTCAGAGCAAGTCTTCATGCACAAACAAGACAACTAAAAAAGAAGCAAAATAAGTAACGAACAGACAAAAATACTGACAGCTCGAGTGTAAATGATAAAATAGAGAATTATATTTCTTTTATGTCAATCGCTAATGCAATTTACACTTTTACCAGAATGGACCGAGCAAGATGCTGTTATGCTAACTTGGCCTCATTTAGACACTGATTGGTCTGATATCTTAGACAAAGTTGAGCCTGTTTACGTCGCTCTATGCCAGCAAATATCACAAGTAGAAGACGTTGTGATTGTTGCCCACAATGAATCACTTAAAGCGCACATTTCAAGCTTACTAAATAGCCATGACGTTGATCTTAAAAAAGTTCATTTTGTAGTTACCCCGTGCAATGATACCTGGGCACGAGATCACGGCCCTATCACAACCCAAAATGCTGAGGGTAAGTTATCCATTAAAGACTTCACATTTACAGGTTGGGGCAATAAATTTGCCGCTGAACTAGATAATAAAATCAATAGTGTGCTGGTCTATGAACTTGCCAGTTCAGAGAATGATTATGATGTCGTCGACATGGTGCTTGAAGGTGGTGGAATTGAAATTAATGAATCCGGTACATTATTAACAACCACCGAGTGCTTGTTAAATGATAACCGTAACCCAGAATTGTCAAAAGAAGACGTTGAGCGAATCTTAAAAGACAAGCTAGGCGCTAAAGATTTCTTATGGGTCGATCATGGTTATTTAGCAGGTGACGATACCGACAGTCACATAGATACCCTAGTCAGATTTGCAACAGGAAATACCTTAGTCTATGTTGGCTGCGATGATGAAATTGATGAACATTACCCTGCTTTAACTAAAATGGCTGAGCAGTTGCGTTCATTTCGAACTCCTTCAGGTGAGGCATATAAATTAATTGAGCTGCCTTGGCCAAAAGCCATTTTTGATGATGAAGGCTGCCGCCTACCAGCAACTTACGCGAACTATTTAATCATGAACAAAACTGTACTTGTGCCTGTTTATAATGATGAAAAAGATGCGCTTGCTATTAAACAAATTCAGCTAGCTTACCCTGAACACACTGTGATTGGTGTTGATTGTGTTCCAATCATTCAACAATTTGGCAGCTTACACTGTATTACCATGCAATTGCCGAAGGGCTTTTTAAAGAGGATTTAACATGTCTAACAAATTAAAAGTGGGCATTGTTCAACACAGTAACTCAAGTGATGTTACAGAAAACACTAATAAAACAGTCGCTGAAATTAGAAATGCCGCAGCGCAAGGTGCAAAGATTATTGTGCTTCAAGAGCTTCACAGAAGTCTCTATTTTTGCCAAACAGAAAATACAGAACTGTTCGATTTAGCAGAAACGATCCCAGGTCCTTCGACTGAACTTTACGGTGAGCTCGCGGAAGAACTGAGTGTTGTTATTGTAACTTCATTATTTGAAAAGCGTGCTACGGGTTTATATCACAATACTGCAGTTGTATTAGACACTGATGGCAGCATCGCTGGAAAATACAGAAAAATGCACATTCCTGATGATCCTGGTTTCTACGAAAAGTTCTACTTTACGCCTGGTGATTTAGGCTTTGAACCGATTCAAACGTCGTTTGGTAAATTAGGTGTATTAGTATGTTGGGATCAATGGTTCCCTGAAGCTGCACGTTTAATGGCAATGGCTGGTGCTGAGTTATTAATTTACCCAACAGCGATTGGTTGGGATCCTCGCGATGATAAAGATGAGCAAATCCGTCAACGCGACGCATGGATCATCTCACAACGTGCACATGCCGTTGCAAATGGAGTGCCAGTTATTTCAGTAAACCGTGTCGGTCATGAAGCAGATCCATCAAGTCGAAGTGAAGGTATTCAATTTTGGGGTAACTCTTTTGTAGCAGGTCCTCAAGGTGAAATCTTACTTCATGCTGATGAGCAAGAAGAACAAACCTTAACGGTCGAAATTGATCAGGCCCGTAGTGAATCTGTTCGCCGTATTTGGCCGTATCTACGTGACCGCCGTATCGACCATTACGGTGATTTACAAAAAATTTATAGAGACTAAACAGGGGTGGTTGTTAACCACCTCAATGCAATCCTCATAATTAAGTGATCTATCTTGAGGCAAGGTAAACTTATTGATAACGAGGCGGAAATTTTGCTTTTTAGTTGTTCTAAATAAGAAATTTTCAACGAAGTTAGCGTCAGTTTTAGTCCCTCAAATTAATTGAGTATTATTTAGGGTTAGTACTAATTCTCAGCATTATTATAATAAATAGGAGCTTTCATGGCGTCTGCGCATTGGCAATCTATGCCTTGGGTAAAAAATAACAAAGACAAAATTAGTTGGGGACAGTTAACTGGCAGCGGCTTAGCACTCACAATCAGTGCAAACATAGCTGATAAGAAAACAATGACTGTAATTGTCACCCCTGACACCCCTTCTGCTTTACGCCTTGAAACAGAGTTAGACTATTTATTACAAGAACATAAGGTGATGACTTTCCCTGACTGGGAAACACTTCCTTATGACCACTTCTCGCCACACCAAGATATTATTTCACAGCGCCTTGAAACGCTTAATGCTTTAAAGCAACAAAGTAAAACTGTTTTAATCATTCCTGTTTCAACACTCATGCTTAGAACAGCACCACCGAGTTTTATTTATGGTCAAGCACTTAAATTTAAATGTGGTGATACTGTTGATGCGCAGCAGTTAAAAGACTCATTAACAGAATCGGGGTACCGACATGTTCAACAGGTCATGGAACATGGTGAATTTGCAGTTAGGGGCTCTATTGTAGATTTATTCCCAATGGGCAGTAAAACACCATTCCGTATCGATTTTTTTGACGACGAAATAGATTCAATCCGTTTATTCGATATTGAAACACAGCGCTCTAGTGATACAGTCGAAGAAATAGACCTATTACCAGCCCATGAATTTCCAACTAATCCAGAAGATATTGAAAGGTTCAGAACGGCTTATCGGGCAGAGTTTGGCGCAAGCTCAGAACAAGACTCTATCTATATGCAGGTTAGCAAGGCAAATTGGCCTGCTGGTATAGAGTATTATTTACCCCTATTCTTTGAGTCACTTTCAACCATTTTTGATTATCTCCCGGAAGATGCCGTAGTTATGCATCTTGCAGACATAGAGCATGCTGCAAAGAGTTTTTGGGAAGATGTTGAAAAGCGTTACGAAAACCGACGAGTAGATCCCTTAAGACCACTATTGTCACCAGAAAAACTTTACTTACCCGTAGAGTCGCTTTATCAGCAGTTTAAACAATTCGCTCGAGTCAATTTAAGTCAAGCCAACCTGCCTACTAAAGCAGGTAACACAAATTTAGATGCTGCCTTTATCGATGGGATTAGAATAGACCATAAAAAAGCCGACCCTTACGATACAATTTTAAAGTTTGTTTCTGATCAAAAGAAGCAAAAAGCACGCATTTTATTTAGTGTTGAATCTGACGGTCGTCGAGAATCATTACTTACATTATTAAAAACAACAAATTTAAAACTTAAGCAATTCGAGCATCTCAACGATTTTATCGCTGCCTCTAATGATGTAGGTATTATTGTCAGTCCACTCGAGCAAACTATTTCACTTTCCGGTAAGCCGAAACTTAATATTATTACTGAGCAAGAATTACTCGGTATTAAGGTTTCACAACGACGCCGTAGAAAACATAAATATGAGCAAGGACAAGATGCTTTAATTCGTAACTTAGCCGAGCTCAAAGAAGGTCAACCAATTGTTCATTTAGATCACGGCGTGGGTAGGTACCTAGGTTTGCAAACTATTGATGCTGCTGGTGTCGAAACCGAGTTTGTCACCATCACCTATGCGAACGAAGCAAAACTATATGTACCCGTATCAGCCTTACACATGTTGAGTCGTTATTCTGGTGGTGAAGAAGCTTCTGCGCCACTACATAAGTTGGGCTCAGATGTGTGGGAAAAAGCGAAAAGGCGCGCTGCTGAAAAAGTCAGAGACGTTGCAGCTGAATTACTCGATATCTATGCTAAACGCCAGAGTAAACCAGGATACAAGTTTAAACTTGATGGTCAAGGCTATCGTGATTTTGCAGATAGCTTTCCATTTGAAGAAACCGACGATCAGCGTAACGCCATTGAAGCTGTACTTGCTGATATGCAATCTAATCAAGCGATGGATAGATTAATATGTGGTGACGTAGGTTTTGGTAAAACTGAAGTGGCGATGCGAGGGGCATTTGCCGCTGTTAACGATGGCAAACAAGTTGCAGTGCTTGTGCCAACCACGCTACTTGCTCAGCAACACTTTGAAAACTTCAAAGACCGTTTTGCAGATTTACCCGTTGAAGTCGGTGTATTATCGCGATTTAACAGCACAAAAGAGCAAAAAGAAACATTAGCTAAGTTAGAAAATGGCACCATAGATATCGTCATCGGCACACATAAACTTATCCAAGACAATATTAAGTTCAGTGATTTAGGCTTACTCATTGTCGACGAAGAGCACCGCTTTGGTGTGCGTCAAAAAGAGAAAATTAAACAACTTCGTGCTGATGTTGATATTTTAACGCTGACAGCTACACCAATTCCAAGAACGCTTAATATGGCCATGAGTGGTATGCGCGATCTATCTATTATCGCCACACCTCCTGCAAAACGCCTAGCTGTGAAAACATTTGTTCAAGAACGCAATGATGAACTAATAAGAGAAGCCATTTTACGTGAAATCAAACGTGGTGGCCAAGTGTATTTCTTACACAATAATGTTGAAACCATTGAAAAAACGGCATTTGACATTTCAGAGCTTGTGCCTGAAGCCAGTGTCGCCATTGCCCATGGTCAAATGCGTGAGCGTGAACTAGAAAATCTGATGAGTGATTTTTATCACCAAAAACATAATGTACTGGTGTGTACAACAATCATCGAAACGGGTATTGATATTCCGTCTGCAAATACCATTATCATGGATAGAGCTGACAAACTTGGTCTTGCACAACTTCATCAGTTAAGAGGTCGTGTTGGTCGAAGTCACCACCAAGCTTATGCTTATCTGTTAACAAGAAATAGCCAATCTCTAAGTAAAGATGCTGTCAAACGTTTACAAGCCATAGAATCACTTGAAGACTTAGGCGCTGGTTTTGCGTTGGCAACACACGATTTAGAAATTCGAGGTGCCGGTGAGCTGTTAGGTGATGATCAAAGTGGTCAAATCCAGTCTGTTGGCTTCACTCTATATATGGAGATGCTTGAACATGCTGTTCAAGCTCTACGTGATGGTAAAGAGCCTACACTTGAAAACTTGTTACAACAGCAAACTGAAGTAGATCTTAAAATTCCTGCGCTACTGCCAGATGATTATATTCCAGATGTTAATATTCGACTTAGCATGTATAAGCGTATCGCCACTATTGCAAATGGCGATGAAATCGACGAAATGAAAGTTGAGCTCATTGACCGTTTTGGACTGCTACCAGATGCAACTAAAAATTTGTTTGCTATACAGCAAATTAAACTTCAAGCGAACAAAATTGGCGTGAGTAAAATTGAAGCCAACATCAAAGGTGGCTACTTCGAGTTCAGTTCTGATACAAAAGTTAACCCAACGTTCATCATTGCTTTGATACAAAGTAATCCGTCAGTCTATAGAATGGAAGGTGCAAATAAGTTACGCTTCAATATAGAAGAAAAAAATGGCCAAGAAAGACTAAAATTAATCAGCGCCATGATAAATGATTTTGATAAAAAGGCATCTGCATGAAGCATAAGCTTTTAAACCTCACAACATTGACGTTTTTAACTGTGTTTGCAGCCAATGCAAACGCAACCCGTTGGTTTGAAATTGAACTCATTGCTTTTGAGCAAAAACCAACGCCTGAGTTACGAGAAGATTTTAAACTTGAGCGTAAACCGATTCAGGCTCGAAAAACATTGGATATGATAGAAACAGGGCTAAACAATCAAGGTCAGATCCAATGTTTGGCAGGTGAACAACAATTTGATCCTAGAGAATTGAGTCAGCAAATTGTCTCGACATCCAGCTCTTGGCAATGTGATGATGATAGAAATTATCTTGAAAAAATGGAGTCGTTGCCATTAGCCCCCTTTGCAGAGCCGCAAGAGCATATGGATTCAATGTATTTGCTCGCTGAAGAACAGTTTCAATTTGAATCTGTTTTAAATAAATTAAAGCGTAAAGGTTTGGATCCAATATTACATACTGGCTGGCGCTTTCCTGAAATGAGTAGCCGACGAGCGCCAAGTATTGAAATCATAGCCGGCCAAAAAATTGCTAAGCCGACAAGCTATAAAGCAATTAATGAAATCAGTAACGATGGTTACATTAGCCTATTGGATAAGCCTGTACAACATCAAGCTATTAATGATGAGTTTAAGTGGCAAGTCGAAGGGTTAATGAAAATCCATGTCAGACATTATTTGTTTGTTACTACAGACTTAGATATCAATTTCATTGATAACGAAGGTGAATTACAACAAGCAAGAATGTCTCAATATACTCGCGTTTATAGCGGTGACATACATTACTTAGATCACCCTAGACTCGGGATAATATTTCAAATAAGAAAATATAAACATTAAGCATGTGGGGTTAATATGAAAAAGCTACTTCTAGTTGCAGCACTACTTACTTTAGCTGGCTGTTCGAAAGTAAATAAAGAAAACTACGACAAAATCAAAGTCGGTATGGACAAAGCTGAAGTTGAAGCAATTATAGGCTCAGCAGATTCTTGTGAAGAAAAAACATTACACACAAATTGCGTTTGGGGCGGTGAAGAGAAAAACATCACTATCACACTTGTATCAGATAAAGTTACCTTATTCTCGAGCAAAGGCTTAAAATAACGTAAACACCTTACCAGTTCATCCGAAAATCCCCACAAATGTGGGGATTTTTTATTTCCGCTCAGTATTTATAAAAATCAAATGGTTAAGCAGCATCAGATAAAACCCGATCTCTCCTCTGTTGTTTCACCAGATCGATATTCAGTTACACCGATACTTGAGGTTACACACAATGATTGTGCTTCACTCACTGCAATAGGTGTTTCTCTTAACCTTGTGGCAATTTCATGTGCTAGTTTTAAAGCCTGAGCATTTGAATTATGTGGCTATACTATTGCAAATTCTTCTCTGCCATAACGTGAAACTATATCAGTACTTCTTACCGAATTTGATAATACACATGCTGCTTCTTTCAGTACCTTATCACCAGCAATATGGCCAAATGTATCATTTATACGTTTAAATCTATATAGGTCAAACATAATATCTGAGAACTTGATTGCTCCAGATTTTAAGTGTTCGATCGAACGTAATAAAACACGTCTGTTTATCAGTTTAGTTAAAGGATCAACTGTGGATTCTCTATATAGGTGAATCAACATTGAAAGTTGTGCTACTTTCAACCATAAGCTTATCCCAGCGAATAGTACAAATAGCCAAGTATTATTAAACAGTGACCAAACATTAGCTTGATAGAAAAGGCTTTGTACAATTGTAAACGGACAAAAGATAAAAGTCATTAGAATAAGGCTCCCTCTAATCGTTAGAGGAAATAATCCGACAATAGCTAAAATTAAATAAGGTAACATTGAGAAAAGATGGCACGTCATTGAGAAAATAGATGGCACGTCATTGAGACTATCAAAGGTCATCATTGAAGCTAAATAAAAGAATGAAAGTAAGAAAAAAGACAGTGCGACTACTTTTTTAATAAGTAAAGCAGAACAACATTTTTTAATAAAATAAGCCATTGCGAACAGACTGACTTACAATACAAATCCACTCATTAAAATTGTAGTCGCTTGCTCATATTCGAAGGCATTAAAGTCATAAATAGAGAAAAAAGGCACCGAAATGACAAAGAAAATACACATTACCCAGAGTCGTTTTCTAATATAAATGGAGCGTTTTTGTGTAAAGTCGTTCGAATGATTATTTGAACTCAATAAGTCTAATAATGTGGTCTGTTCAAGCCCTAGTAGTTTCAAAACCGTATTTAACTGCCACTTCCTTTTATTTCCATTGTTAAAGTTTATCAAATCTGTTGAATTTACCATGCCTAAAACTCACCTCATTATGTAATGAACATTATTATGATGAGATTTTAGGCTGGGTAAAAAAAGTACTGTTAATTTAAATCAAGTTTAATGCAGAATTCAGCTTAAACTCGAAAGGTAAAAGTTAAGGCACTACTGCTCCCAAGTTTTCATTTTTCGATAAATTGTTGAAGGGCTAAGCTCTAACATGGCAGCTGCTTTGGGGATATTATTTCCACAAATTTCAATTGCTTGTTCAATATACTCTTTTTCAACAATCCACATCGGTCTGATATCAAGATGGCTTTGCATTGCAACAACAGGTTCATTCGGTGCTGTAAAGTGTGACTCTGTTTGTATTGCATCAAATGATTGGTTAGGCGTTGATTGTGTATTGTTTTGAGTGGTAGGGCTAATTTGTTGGACGTTGCTATTAGTAACTGGGAAAGCAGGAAACATATGCGCGTCAATGACTTCACTATGATTCATGACTAAGGTATTGCGGATCATGTTTTCGAGCTGACGCACGTTACCTGGCCAATCATAGTTAAGCAGTTTTTGTTTCGCATTTTCAGTTAATTTTTCAAAGAATTTGCCTTCTTCTTTTGCAATACGTTCAAACATGGCTTGTGCTATTTGCACAACATCTTCTCCACGCTCTCTGAGAGGTGGTAGCTGAATTGGAATAACATAAAGACGATAATATAAATCTTCTCTAAAACGTCCTTCTTGTACTTCTAACCAAGGGTCTCGGTTTGTTGCACATACAAATCTAACATTTACTGACTGTAAGGTTTCACTCCCTACTTTTTGGAAAGTACCGGTTTGTATAAAACGGAGTAACTTACTTTGCAGTCCAAGGTCCATTTCGCATAATTCATCTAGAAATAATGTACCGCCGTCCGCTTGTCCAGCTGCACCTTCTCGGTTTGATGTCGCGCCCGTAAAAGCACCTTTGACGTGACCAAAAATTTCACTTTCTATTAAATCTTTAGGGATCGCAGCACAATTTAATGCAACAAAAGGGGCTTGTTTTCGATCACTACATTCATGCACCGCTTTAGCACATAACTCTTTACCCGTGCCACTTTCACCTGTGATAAAAACAGTTGCTTTAGAGTTCGCAGCATTAGAAATGATTTGATAAACACTTTGCATTACAGAAGATTTGCCTATCAATTGGCAAAAACGCCCGTTTTCAAACGTTGATTGATACTCTTCGACTTTTTTGCTGAGTGTTTTTAATTTTAAGCCATTGTTTACCGTGATCCTAAAACGCTCAGCGTCAATCGGCTTTTCAAGAAAATCGATGGCACCATGACGAATTGCTTCTACAGCAAGTTCTTTACTAGCATGGGCTGTGAGTACGATAACATCAGGGCGGTTTTGTTCTGGTAATTGCGCTAAGATGTCCATGCCGCTCATATCTGGGAGCATGATATCCAAAATGATTAAATCCGGTTGATTAGCATCTAAATAATCTAATGCAGCTTGCCCTGTGCCCGCTACAAAGCTTTTTAATCCTGTAGGAATAAGATAAGACTGATACAGTAATGCAAGGGACTCTGTATCTTCTACAATTAAAATACTCGCTGGCATAGCAACCTCCTGATTGCAAAATCATTTCCTATACTTTATTAAGAACCAGTAATGTTGAATCGTCAATCTCTTTTGTTAAATCAGGTAGGCATTTTTGCCAAAGTTGTGTTTGAAATTCAGTACTATGAAAACTCATTTCACTTAGCTTATTTTTAATAAACTCATCAGATGCGCTAAACTTGTCACTATTCTCGTGAAGGCCATCAGTAAATGCGATAATGTATGCTGATTTGGGTAAAATCATAGATTTTGAGGTGTATTGATAGGAAGAGTTTAACCCTATGATAGGCTCGCTCGATTCTAATGAAATTATAGTGTCGTTTTGTTTATCAATGAGTAAGAAACTAGGTTGACCGATATTGATGTATTCAAGCGTGTCGTCGACAAATTTAAACCCCAGCAAAGTGAATATTTTGTCTTTATTAATGCAAATTCCATTAACTACTGCGTCGTTCAAATCGTTCACCATGCTCGATAAATCATTTGAGTTCTTTACTAGCCCATAAATAAAGCCTTTTAATTCACTTGCAGTGTTTGCAGCAACTTCACCATGCCCCATGACATCGACCAAATATACAAAGTGCGCACCTGTTTCTTTGTTGCTGTAATTAAGCACAAAATCGCCACTTCTATCGTGTGTTGCACTACCAAACACAGACAATGATTTATGCGAATCTAGCTCTATTAAGTTATTACTGAATGCGTTTTTAACTTTTGCTCTAAGCGAGTCTTTTTTTCGTCTTAAAACACGTTCACAAATAAGTTGAATGTCTTCTTTCTTTAGTGGCTTAATTACATAGTCATCTATACCCACTGATACTGTTTGCTTGATCGTATCAATCGCATCATCAACAGACATAACTATGATCCCTAGGTTGGCTAAATGCTGATAACGATTTATCTGTTCAATGAATTTAGTTGCCAACATCTGATTTAAATTCAAGTCTATCAGAAGTAAGTCAACGTCATGCTTTGAGATAAAAGAATATGCTTTATATTCACAGTCGAATGCATACACGTCATAATCATCTTTTAGATAGCACTCGATTAATTTTAGGGTTGATAGTTCGTCCTCAATTATAACGACCTTGGTTTTATCTGATGAGCTGGTGAGAGTGATTCTGAAATGGTTTTGCTCAGACTCTTCATAATATTGATATTGCGGAAAGTAGTGATTGATAAGTGCCAAACCCATACCACCTTCTCTTAACTGCCCATCGTTTATCACAGCACTTCGGTCGTTTTGTTCGTCTTTAGCAAACTCAGCAAAAAATGCGCTATTATCAATGATGGTTAATGCAACGCCCCCTTTAATATTATCTATTACTAGGGTCATTACGTCATCTTCCCCTTCTGAATGACGTATTAAATTCGATAGATACTCTGTTAATACAAGACCTGTATTATCAATGTCTTCATTTGATACCTTCATCTGCTTAAGATAATGGTGCAATATTTCTCTTACTGACTGAATTGCGGGCCAGACTAAATTAAACCTTCTATAAAACAGTGTCGACATGGTCACCTCATACCGCTTCAAATAACCACTTTTGTTTCTTAATCGCAGTGATTAATTTTACTTTAAGCCATGGAAAACGATTGAATCTATGTTCAACACTTTCAATTAAACGCGGACCTAACGGAGGTAGTGCAAACTGGCTCACGACGACTTCAATATGTTTGAAATTGGCTTTTTTAACTTTATCTACACTAACTTGAACTTGTTCTTCATTGTTAATGCCAAGTGCCACATTCAAAATCGCCATATCTGTTGCACTTGAAATAACATGAATAGGAATATTTTGACGATTATTTTGCATCAAAGGTGGCATATCAAAAATGATATAGGTAAATTCTTGCTCAAGCATTAAAATAGCTTGCTGTAAAATACCAAACTCCCTTACTTGCGCGTCCTCTTTTAATTCTTTCACAGTTAGAAAATCAAATTGTTTTAACGGCTTAGTATAAAGTTGGCAACTTATATCATCAAAACTCCAGCCTTGGTCCTCCATCTGACCTTCTAACCAATCAAATGACATAGGGTTATAGGAATTTAAATCAACTAATAACACTTTCTTATCGATGGTTTGCAGTCTTCTAGCTAGACAGACAGAAATTGAACTTGTGCCCTCTTCTCCCACTGGAGAAAAAACACATAAGCACTTAGCTTTTTTGTCTACAATACTTCTATAGACAGCTTCAACTTCTTGATATTCTGTAGGAATTAACTTCATAGACCCACCGCCAATGCAAGTATTGTTAAGAAATCTACAACTGAACTTTTCGCCCTTTGGCCAAAGTCTTGACCTTGATCAGGTATATATACGGTATCTCCTGCACGTAAAACAGGAATGCGCATTGAGTTAGGTTCACGAATAAACTCTTCAAGGTCGAAACGTCTTGCTTGCTCTTTACAGCAAGAGTGATTTATCACAACAATGTTTTCGATTAAAGCACTTCCTGTTGGTCCACCAGCTTCTGCTAGTAAATCAAGTAGAGTCATTGAATCATCAAAAGAGTAACGTCCGGGTGTTTTTATTGCCCCCATTACGCGAACGACATTTTCTTTTTTTCGACTTAACCAATCTCTGGACTTTTCAGGAACGTATATTGTGTCTCCTGGCAGAACTTTCGGAAATAGCGTTTCGTCACCGGTCTCAAAATAAAGGGCTAGATCAAGTTTGCTCACTCTGGCTTCATAGCCATTACGGTGAGTGATTCGAATATTTCTAATATCAGCATTACTGTTAGGCCCATCAGCTGCAGATAAAATATCAATGAAATGCAGTGACTCATCAAATGCATATCGGCCAGGTGCACCAACTTGTCCCATAACATAAATTGAAGTATCTGGATCTTGTCTTACCCATTGTGATTTATTGTCTTTAGGGTCGTGCGGTAATTCTTCAACGATAATTGTATCTCCAGCTTGAATGCTAGGTAACGGGTAACTTCCATCTAGACTATTTACATAATCGTCCATACTAAAACGCTGTAAAACTTCGCCAGCTCTAAAAATCTTAATATCATTTACATTTGCTCCCTTAGTAGGACCTCCAGCGTGTGCGAATAAATCAGTAAAATCCATTTCATCACTCCATTCATAACGCCCTGGACTATTCACAGCGCCCATCACTTTAACCGCGCGTTGAGGCGGCACTTTCAGCCAGCTTTTTTCATTGATATCTGTTTTTTCTGGTACAAATACCACATCACCTGGATTAATTGGTGGGATTGGAGAAGTAGCTACGCCATCACTGTAAGATTGCAAATCAAAGTAAATACTTTCACCTGATGGCTTCAAAATCCGTATTTGCCGTGTTTCAGCAAAACGAGTCGGTCCACCAGCATTAGCTAGAATATCTAAAAAGCCTATTTTATCTGTCGATTCATAGGCGCCTGGTTTTTGAACTTCACCCATAATATAAACGGTTCTTGCTGTAGTATTAACATCTTCAACCATAATCGGCACATAGATAGTGGTCCCACCTTCAATTCTTGGTAGTAAAGATTCTTCACCCGAGTCTAAATACTGTTTTAAGTCGAATATTTCAGGCTCACCGTTTCGTATAACACGGATCTTTGTTACATCTGCATAGCGTGTTACTCCTTCTGCACGCATTAATGCATCAATAATATTCATATCTTCTTTGTAAGAAAAACTGCCAGGACTGTGTAACTCGCCAAATAGAGTCACCGCTTTTTCATTGCCTTCAGCATCACCTGATGCAGATAGTGTCTGGGCGTCGAATTCAATTTGTACATTACCAAGCAGCGGCGAAACTGGTACAAATACAATATCCCCCGATTTAAGTGCTGGTAGCTTATTTGGGTCGCCACTGTCTAAATAAGCCTTATAATCAAAACTAATGCTCTCATCACCGCGTCGTATCTGAAGTTTATTTAGCTGCGCACCAGGTTTTAGCCCCCCTGCTTGCGAGATAACCATCTGTATGTTGCCATCTTCAGGAATACTCACTTGTGATGGCTCATTGACATAACCTAGAACAGTAACCAGTAAGTCTCTTGCTCTGATTTCGACATAAAACTGCTCAAGACCTTTGTATACTCCACTCAACTGCAATTTAATTTCATTTTCGACACGTTGAATGGTTTTACCTGCCACTGTTACCTTGCCAATTTCAGGTACATTGATTTGGCCTTTTTTATCTACCTCAAATACATCAGTAAAATCTGCTTCATTGGGCATATTCAAAAATAGTTTATTGCCGACTTCTATAATCGTAGTATTACCTTGTGTTGTGGATGCTTCTTCTGCAGAAGATGGCAACGAAACGCTCGAAGCAATAATTAAAAGCAAAAAAGCGATCAGGCTGTTTAGATTAATTCTTACCATCACTGCGCTCCTTAGTCAGCTCATCCGTCCACGATGTAAGTGGTTTTAGCTGAGTTTCTGCATCGATTTGTGATTCAGCATTGAGAATATAAGCATTTACACGTCTGTCTGAATGGCGGCTTACCGCGTTGTTATTACTTTCGCTGTAAGGGGAAAGACTCCCTTGCGTTACAGTGGTAATAGTAGTTGGGTTAACACCATAAACACTTAACCAATGCTTTACCTTTTCCGCCCGCTTAAAGGCGAGCTCATAATTATCAGAGTCAATGCCCTTTTTATCTGTATGGCCAACTAAAAGTAACTCAATTTCAGGAACTAGTTTTAATAGGTCAGCGGCTTGGGTTAGCCTTTTCATATATTTAGGTGTCACTTCGAAACTATCAAATGCAAACTGATTATCACTGTTGAGTAGTGATTTGATCTGTTTAATTATTTTGAGTGAATCGTCTTTGCTCGTGTCGTTATTTGCCATAGCACACCCCGTGAGCTTCAGAACACGTTCAAAGTGGTTTTGTAATAAATTCAGTTGATGGTAAAAAATTCTTAAATCAGCCTGTGCATCTGAATACATTTCAGCTGCAAGCATTCGCTTAATTCGATTAGATAACATTTCAGCTTGATATACTTGTGCGGGCATACATTTGTTAATTCCACGCACTTTCAACCAATCTAATTTCATTTGAATATGTTCATACTCGTTTGCAATGTGCATCGGTGCTGATGCATACCAGGTTTCGCTATTTGTCTCATTGTCAGGGTGATACTCTTCAGCCCAACCACCTTTGCCTTGTTCGGGCCAAGTACTACAGCCCGAAATCAATATCAGCATTAGTAAAATATACATCCATCTCATAGCAACTCTCCTGGTTTTAATTTTATCTACTCATCAATAAAATCAATGGTTAAGTTTACTCTTAGCAATGTCATTAATTTTCTTGGTTGACCGTTTACTTTCAGTAATTGCATATTCACGCCACGTTGCTCAATCCGCTTGAATAAGAACACCATTGCACCTATACCTGATGAATCAATAAACTCTGTCTTATTAAAATTTAGTACAATGTTGTCCTGATGTGTATTCGCAAGTGAATCAAATTGTTCTCTATATCTGTCTACAGACATACCCGAAAAGTCACTTGGTAGTTCTACAATGATTTTGTCGTCGATCACTTCTGTTGGTAGTTGCTGATACATGATAGATATCCTCTCGTTAGGTTTAACTTTAACTATCAAGTTGAATGCCAGACTTTAAAGCATTGAAATAAATGACTTTGTAAGGTGGTGAATTTTAGTTTTCGCATATTGCAATTGGCGAAACAGTAAACAATTGCAAAATGCGAGTCACTTGTGAATTAAGAATTGGATATACGCGAAAGTTTCAATTGAAAGGAAAAAAGCCAAGTAAAAACTTGGCTTGGATTTATATCAAAGTGAAAATTGATATCGATTACTTTCCTTTTCCCATAAGCACGACTTGAATAGTTTTAACTAAAATACTCATCTCTGTTCTGTACCAAGATGAAAAATTAGAAAGCGAAAGTGCATAAGCATAATCCCATGCAATCTTTCTTCTTACACCTTCAATATTTTCATCGTAGCCGTTCATTACTTGCGCTAAACCAGAAATACCTGGTTTTAGTTGATAAGTACGGTGTGTGAAGTAAGGTACGTTTTCTTCTAAATTTTTATAAAATACTGGGCGTTCAGGGCGCGGACCGATTAAAGACATTTCACCTTTTAATACATTCCACAATTGAGGTAATTCATCTAAGCGTGTTTTTCTTAAAAAGCGCCCCACTCGTGTGATCCTAGGATCGTTATCAGAAGCCCATACAGCGCCACTGCGCGATTCTGCATCAATATACATACTTCTCAACTTATAAACGTAAATTAAGCTTACAAAGTTGTCTGTAGACTCGCCAACTCTTAGTTGTTTGTAGATGATGCCCCCTTTTGAATCTAGCTTAATAGCAATGGCTACAAGCAATAAAATAGGTGCAGTCAATACCAGACCAAATGAAGCGCCAATGATATCGATAATACGCTTGGTAATTAAGATGCGCTTTTTCTCTGAGTTAATTTTTTTAGGCACACGAGACCAACTTTGTTTATAGGCACCTTTGTGTAATTGTACGATTCCGTATAAACCGACGAGATAACTAAACAACATATAATTTACAGAGTCGATTACAGGCAGCTTAAAGCTGAACAGTCCACGGATTTTAGCTAAACCAATTAAGTTCGTTACTAGCAATCCCATTGCTGTAACTGTATATAAACCACCGACTAATACAGCCTGAATGAATAAAGAAACATAAAACACAGCGATACAAATCGGCATAACGCCTCTTAGCCCTTTGCTAGAAATAAAAATAAGTTTTTGCCACAGGTTAAAAGACCCAAACTTCTTAACTAGCAAGCCAAGTTGTTGCCAGTTTCCTGCACAAATGCGAACACGGCGTGTATAGTCTTTGTCTAACGCATCTTCTTCCATCTCAACCATGTTGATGTCTTCTGATATTGCAATCACATGTTCTTTATCAACTGCTTGAACTGCTTGAATGAAGTCGTCATTTATAGTGCCTTCATCAAGAGGTTTGACTAAATGACTTTTGATGGCAAGTAAAGAGCCCGAAACACCATTGACCGCACCGAAAATACTTTCATCTAAGCGCGTTTTATTTTGCAGAGCCCAGTAGCCGCTCTGTTCATTGTTAGCTTGGTCATACACTTGATATAAGCCCGATACAACGGCAACTTTTTTATCAGCCATCTTGCACGCAACTTCTTGAAAAGCATTTATACTTAGCATTGCACTCACATCTGAAAATAGCACCACATCATAATCACTGCTGTATAGATTAATGAGATGATTGATTGCGTTTAACTTACCTTTATTCTCATCAAAGACATCAATGTGACAAAATATGTTTTGTTCAGCCAGTCTATCGAGTGCTGGGGTTGCACACGCCAATGTGTCATCTGTACAGCCATCTAGCACAAGGTGAATGGCAATTTTTTCATTCGGGTAAATTTGGCTGGCAATATTTATGAGCTTGTCATAGATATATGTTTGCTCATTATGAGCAGCCATGAACACCGCAATTTTTGGCTGATACGCTTTAATACAATCGCTTTGCAAATTGCGACGCTGTTTGTATTTTGCAACAATACTGAGTGCCAAAGGGTACACTCCATGGTGATAGATCACTAAGCCGATACAGATGATGAGAATGATATCCATAGTATTCATAACTTACTCCTAGCTTTTTATGCTTTCATATAAGTAGTCATAACGTTTTGTCATTTTTTTTGAGCAACCAAGCTCTAAAGCATGTGCTCTGACCTTAGTGCCGTTTTGTAATGACAAACCTCTCTGTATAGCATCTGGCAAGCAATGGGCCATATTTACGTTTAATAAAATACCGCTTTGTTTGCTTACAATTTCTTTAACGCCACCGACATCAGAAGCTATGACAGGAATGTTACAGGCCATGGCTTCAAGTAAGGTAAGCGGTAACCCTTCACGCTCTGAAAATAAACAAAAAACATCAATGGCAGAATAAAACAGCGGCATAGCATCGACTTTACCGAGCCAATGAATACGGTCTTGAAGTGACTTTTCCATACCATATTTGGTGTAGAACTCAAGTTGACTGCCATCTCCAGCAAAAACGAGGTGAACATGTTCTGGTAAGGACTTAAGGCTATCAATTAAGGCTATATGACCTTTACCTTTTTCGACTCTTGCAGCACAGCCAACCAGTTTAATACCGCTTGGTAAACCTAAGCGACAACGTGCAAGGTACTTTGAAAAAGGTCTGAAAAGCTGAGTGTCTATGCCGTTGTGCACCACATAATCCGCTTTAATAGAGGTTTGATGTGTCAGTTCAGATGCCACTGCATTCGCGTCTGTCACTATGGTGACTTTAGTCAGACTATGCACTAATTTAGTCAACAAACGTTGTTTAAAGTTATTTAGATACCAAGCATCATGCATTGTGTGAATGTGTTTAACATGTGGTCTGTTCATTTTGACCATGGCACCGTAAAATAGAGGACCAACATGATGACTATGAATGGTATCAATGCCCCACTCGTCAATGAGTTTGATTAGCTTTTTAACTGTTTGGTAAGAAATACCAGGTTGTTTACCTAAACATTCAAAATGAGAAAGCTCTTTTAATGCAGGCCATGCTGATAAAGCTCGATTAGTCGAGCCTTCAAGGGCAACTAAAGCCATATAATTTGAGAACTTACTTTGCTGACACAGGGTAAGAACCATCTTCTCTAAACCACCCACCAGTGGATGCTGAATTAGCTGTAGTACGTTATTCATAAGAACTCCTCGATGCTTCAATAATGATCTCTCGTTCAAACTCTTGATGAACTATCGGCATGACGGTCAGTACTGGTTGCTCAGTAAGATGGGCCACTGTCTTCATGTCTTTAATGCGTGTATCAAGTAGTGCATAGACAAATACAAGTGCTATGCCACAAAATAGACCAAGGACAATACCAAGGACGACACTGATCCATAATGGGTTATTAATTGGCACGCTAGGGCTGTAGGCACGTTCAATTGTCTTAACTTTATCTGGGCCTTCGTAGCGAACAAGCTGACCCGTGACCTTAGACATTTCATAACGCTCTAACATATCTTTGTAGAGATTTTGTTTTACTTCTAAATCACGTTGCAATTTGCGAAGCTTTTTATCTATGTCAGTAGTACTACTTAAACGGGCTGCGATAAGTCGAATTTGCTCGTCTAACATATCTAGTTCTTGTTGGTGTTGAGCCAAGCTATTTTTAGCTTCTTCGAGCGTTAATAATTGGGAGACCAACAAGGCGTTATTTTGTTTTTCTCCATCTTGCGGCAAGGTATTGGCGATTTGCCAAAGCGAATCTAGGTCCGTTGAATCAATTGATTGATGTTTTTCGCTTATGGTTTGCTTATGCGCTTTTAAGTTTTCAAGCTCTTTTAATTTAGCCTGTAATTTGCTGTGCTTATCGGTATAACGTGTTCTTAAAAGTGCAATTTCAGCCTCAGTACGAAGAATCTTATCTTCAATATGACCTAGAATTGGGTTTGCTTTACTCATTTTCTTTGCAAGCGTATTAAACTTGGCCTGCGCCCCACTGAGTACCACGGTTTTCATTTGCTTTTGCTGTTCAAGGCGTGACATGGTTTCCTGGTTCACGCTCATCAGCTCTGGTAAAGCATCTCGGTTATCTGCTTTAAATTGTGCTAATTGATCTTCCGACTTTTCAAGCTCTGTTCTCATTAGCTCAAGTTGATCTAAAAAGAATTGCTCTGAGGTATCTAAAGACGATTTAGTTGGTGCTAGTAGTCGCTCGATAAACTTTTCAACCACAAGCTCGAGAATTGGTTTCATTTGGGCTTGGTTGTTCCATTTAAAGCTTATTTTTACAAGTTCATCACCAACGACTGAGATAGAAATTGCCTGGCCTAACTTCTGACGCATTTGCTCAACTTTTCTTATCGGCGCGCCCTCAGGGACTAATTGCATTTCTTCAACAATTTCAGCTAAGTTGTTTCTACTCAACACCAAAGTACGAAGTGCATCTATACGTTCTGATAGTTCGAATGAAAAAGACAATTCATCTAGGTAAGGATTTAATAACGCCGATTCTTCAATTAGGATACTGGCATGATTGGTATATTGCTTTTCAGCCGTTGCACTCAAGCCAATGACAATGATTGGGACTATGATAAATGGCAGCAAAACTAACTGATAGCGTTCATATACGGCGTATAACGCTAAGTACAGTAGTCTTTTAATTTGAGCTTGTGCCAATATCATACAATTCATCCGTTTTGCATTTTGCAAAGCAAAATTAAACCCGCTTGCAAAATGTCAGTTAAAAACAAAGATTTCATATCTTCGTTATGAACAGTCGCAAGAATAGAACCAACTTTAAAAATAGAATTGAATTTCGGAGTTCAAAGATGCTAAGAATTGCATACCAACCCACAAATAATTAATGCTCATTAATTCAGTGGGTTGGTATGAAAATTTTTACACTCGGATAAAACAAATTGGGCTTTATGATCCCAGCTATGGCGTTTAACTAAGTCACTTGAATGAGATTTCCAAGCGATTTGAGGAAAATGATTTATGGCAACCGCTATATCGAGGCGATTTAAAAAGCCTTCCGCAGAATTAGAAATTAAAACCGCTTCTTGAAATCGTCTTACTGCAGGAAAATCGGTTGCCACAATCGGCACTCCTGCAGCTAAATACTCTTTCAGCTTTAATGGATCGCATGACTGTATTTGACCATTATCTTTAAAAGGCAAAATTGAAGCTTGCCAGTGCTGTGAAAAACCAGCTAATTTTTTGTGGTCAATTGCTTGATGATGTGTGACATTATTCAAGCAAAGTAATTCTGAAATATCTACCTCAGCTTTTCCAACCAATACAAATTGGTATTCTGGCCTTTGTCTCGCACAGTACTCTAGTAAATTTATATCTAACCAGCTTGAAATAGATCCATAAAAGCCAATGACATTATTCTTACCTGATAACTCATCTGCTTTGGGTTTTGGCTGATTAAATAAGTTAAAATCGACACCATGTTCAAGTAGCTGTGTTTTATGTGCCGGCATCTTACGCATCAACTTATCACTGATCACAAAGATCCTATCAGCTTTTTCAATTAATGCTTTTTCAAACGCTTCAACCATTTGGTGATCAACGCCTGCAAGGGATGAAAAATCATCACCACAATAATAAATAAGCTTGTCTTGCGGTCTTAACTTTATTGCATTGATGGCGGTGGCGACACTTAACCAATAAATTATTGGCTCTTCGTTTGATGTATCGATTAATTGATTTATTTTGAATGAGTTAAATGCTGAACACAGTGTATTATCATGCCATGGAAACACCAATGGGTTTTGCACTTTGGGAGAATATGATGTGTCTATTTGATTTGCTTTGTCATGTGTTTTGCTTGCATGAATAAACTTATCTTTTATCATCAAAGAAAGCTTTGTAACAATGCGATTCATGTCTTTTAGATTTAAACTTGGCTTTCTCATACCAATTGAATTAAACCAAATGACATCATGCTCTTTTGCAATCCGCGTAAAAAGGTGCTGTGTGCTGCTTGGGTGGCTTCCCCAATCCTCAGCGAAAACGACAAATCGCATAACGTACTCCTACAAAGCTCTGATGACTTTAGCGGGATTGCCACCCGCTAGAGTGAATGGTGGTACATCCTTAGTGACAACAGAGTTAGCAGCAATAATGGCACCCTCACCAATTGTCACACCAGCAATGATGGTTGAGCCTGTACCAACCCATGCACCTTTTTTTACTATGATGTCACCAACTTGATCATCAGTGTCTGGTAAACCTTGTGCGCGTAGCTCACAATCAACGGGGTGGCCAGGAAAACCGGCTAGAAAAATTTTCCCTGCAAAACGAACATCGTCTTCAATAATGACTTTGTTGCCAACCGAAATCGCATTTTGCCACCCTATATCGACATTGTTACCAATACGTAGCTCTGGGGTTTGTTTAGATACCGCACGACCACAAAATGTTGTAATACCTGACATGCGTACATCGTCACCAATAGAGATTTCAAGAGGTCCAAAAATTTGCGGCATACCGCAAAATAATGCGAGTCTTTTTTTAGTGCCACTTACCCGAGATTTAAACATGGGTGTGAAATAAAAGAATTGCGTTGCAGAATGCAAAAGGTTTTGTATGAAGCGATGAATAGCATAAAGGCCTTTATGAAATAGAGGGATCACTGGGAATTCGATATGTCTAATACCAAATACTAGTTTACGGACAAATTTTCCGAGTTGAGAATTATCTGTTTTAACCCAATTTTTCAATGCAATATACATAACTTACCCCTTGTCATCGTTTTCTTTCGTTAATAAACGCTCCAGTGCAATAGTTAACGAAAGTACTATGTATAAAGGCCAAGTGAAGGCTTGTGTTAAAAATGTACCAGAGACCATAAAACCAAATAGTCCAGCTTGAAGAATGTGAACATTAACAAGCAGCGATTCTTTGTTTTTACTCTTACAGTACAAATTACTCCGTCTTAAACTTTTAAATATAGATACAATAAGCATCGCAAAAAGTATAAGACCAACAAACCCCGTTTCACCTAAAACCTGAAACCATGTACTGTGTACTGCATGATTCTTGCCATCCCAATGTGGACTAAAGAAAAAATAATTAACGTAAAAGTTATTTATACCAACCCCTGTGAAAGGGTTTGCTAGTGCCATATTTATAGCTGCTTGCCAAGCGTAAATACGCCCCATGGCTGACTCATCTACCCCTTCTTCGGCTGCACCGCCGCTTTGTCTATCACCTATACCTGCGACAGCCAATAAGAACAAACCAGCCACAGCGCCAATACTACCTAGCACAATTGGATTTTTAATTCTCTTTGAAATAAAGAAGCCCATGATGGTTAAAATACCCAGTAAGCCTCCACGGCTTTGCGTTGCGATTATTCCCCAGCACATAAGCAGCATGCCGAGAAATGCGAGGAACCTAAAAAAAGGTTTGTTATTTGAGTTAAAAACTTCGCCAGCAAAAAATGCCACTGGAAAAAGTAACACTAAAGATAAGTCATTTGGATCACCGATCTGTGATCGATATTCTCGAGAGATTGTCACCCGAGTGCCTTCAATAAGACCAATACCATTTAGTTTGTTGTAAATGGCGACACCGGCTAATAGTGCACCAGAAATCATTATACCTATACGGGTATAGGTCATAAGCTTTGCGGTATTAATGAGCCAACTAATAACGAACACCATTAAGAATACTTTTGATAACGTACCAGTGTACATCGACATCGCCTCTGCACGGTTAGTTGCCATAAAAACACAAACAGTGATCCAGAAGAAAAAGATGGTAAAAATGGCATGACAAGTATGCCAAAAGGGCTTAAGTTTCATGCTGATGAATAAATGCCACACGATGCCAAGCATGGCTGCCAAAGCCAACATTTTTGGAATTTTAAAGTTATAAAGAACAGGAAATGCTTCGTGGAGTCTGAAATAACTAAATAAAATAAACAGTATGACAAAGGCTGTACTGGCTTTTATTGTACTGTAAAGTGCAAAGGGTAACAGCAGCAATGCAAAAACTGATATAACCCCAAACGTGGTGTACAAAACATACGTCAACATACATAACATGGCGGCAGCAGACAAATATTGTAATTTTTGATTCTTACTTTGGTGTATATCCATATTGCTACCCTCTTAGAAGATGCATGACTTGTTTGCGTTGAATAAAACCTACACTTAAAACAATCAGACAAGCACTTGCAAAAAGTATCAATGCATACAATTGATAGTGGGAAACCAGCAATGTCTGCGCCACCAATAGGCTTATCATGAGAATCAAATATTTGTATTTATATGGTAAGGTCACCAATAGTTGACTTCTAATTAAGAACATCAAACTACGGATCGTATGAACTGCAATTAGTACATAGAGCATCATGTTTAAATCATAATATTTTAAACTCAAGTAGCAGCCAAAAATGGCAAGCAAAGCACAAAGCCCATTTATGATGGGTGCTGCTTGTGCATTGTTTTTGTAATAACAACCTAGATTCAGTAGTTCAGATATGGTTTTTATGAAGAAAACAACGCATAGCCAAGGTAGTATTTGTTTAGATTCTGCATATTCATCAGGCAGCAGAAAATCAATCATAAATGGTCCCAGTGTCATCATGGTGATAACTATGAGCAGAGCATACGCTAAACCATAGAGTGGGATATCTGCTGCTTTTTGCTCATTACTTTGAAACGTATTGAATCGTTGTGGAAACCACCATAATCTGAATGGTTCGAATGCTATAGAAGTTACAAGCGCGAATTGTGTTGCAACAAAATACATAGCGAGTGTTTCTTTGCCCTGAAACGACACTAAAAACCAGTTTTCCGCGCCATTTAAACCATAAGCAAATAGAGAAGATAAGGTAATAGAAAGAATATAAAGGCCATGTTCATTCGTTATGTTTGTTCCACTATTTTCGTTTGCAATTATAAAGGCTCTATAATGCCAAGCAAGAATTAAAAGAATAAACCATACAGCCATAGCGCCCGAAAGCATCACGCCAACAACACCATACCCAGCTTCGAGCAGTAACAAAGTTAATAAGGCTTGTAGTCCCCCTTGTGATACAGAGGTCAACATAAATGCTTTTGCTTTGCCATGGATCCTAAGTATAGCGAGCGGTAAAGACAAAACTACACTGCCCCCTAGGTTTATGAATAGCAGTCTTAATGCCTCTATCGACACTTGGGTTGGAAGTAGCGTTACTAAAGTATCTACAAAGAAAATTGCAAATATAAAGCACAAACAAGCGCTACAAAGTGCAACCTTTAAGTATGATTTGTAAAATCCAAAGCGCTGTGAATTGTTTTTAAATTGATTGAATCTATACAGCAATTCACTTAGACCAAGAGACAAAACAATACTCAACATACTGGCAATACTGACTAGGAAGTTCAGCATACCGTAATCAGATACACTGAGATAGCGCGTCATGATCGGCATCATAACCAGACTAATGCCTTTTAAGCTTAAAATCGCTAATGCGTAGTAGACTATGTTTGTCGCCTTACTCATGATTAAGCCTGCTGTATCCAATCAGAAAGTTGCTTGGCTTGTTTAAATGCATCAAATCTTTCAAGTACACGCGCTCTAGCTGCAAGACGCATTTTAGATCTTTGTTCTTTACTTAAATGTACATATTGATTAATTGCGCGTGTTAAAGCTTGTGTGTTACGACTTTCTACAAGATAACCAACTGAGTCATCGACTATCTCAGCACACCCCATCACATCACAGGTGATCACAGGCAATGACATTGCCATCGCTTCTTTTAGAACGACTGGCCCCGTATCTTTGTCGCCGTTTTCAGCAATACAAAATGGCGCTAGAAATCCATCATAGTGTTTCGCCATATTTCTTATATCTTGTGGTTTTTTTGCACCTATGAAGTCAATATAGTCGTTGAGTCCCATTTCATCGACTTGATACTCTAAAGCACTCCTAAGGGGCCCATCTCCAATAATATCTAGCTTCGGTCTAATCTCAACAGGTAGATTAGCTAGTGCACTAATCGCGTAACTTAGCCCTTTTTTTTCAACTAAACGCCCAACAAAAAGAAGTTTAATTTCTTTGTTAACTTGCAATGAGTCGGGTTGGAATGTTTCAGTATCTACACCACAATGCAGCAACTTTGCTTTGGTAGGAGAAAATCGATGTAACAATTTAAGCATGTCTTCGCAGACTGCAACGCAAAAGTCACATTCATGCACTTTTGCTTCTAAATCCGCGCTGTTTACATAGATATCATGTCCATGACCAATTGATGACACACTAATTTTTGCAAGTTTTGCTGCAACAACCCCATATGCCAGACTGCTATGCATAAAATGACAATGCATATGCTCAATTTGGTTTACTTTAATTATTTGAGCTGCTTTTGTCGCAAAGAATAATAGCGAGGTAGTACTAATTGCACTTTGTCTCACTGATGCTTTAATGCCTTTAACTATTAAAGCAAAAGGCAGTTCAGTTAGGCTAAATATGGTGTCTATTATCTGCGTTTTTTTCAAAACATGAACATCACAAGGCAGCTCAATGTCGTTTTCACATTGTTCAAAAGTAATAACAGATACTTTATGACCTGCTTTTTGTAATGCTTTGATTTCTGTAATGACAAATGTCTCAGATGGTACGGGAAAGCTCGGGACCATAATTGCGATATGTTTCATTTTTAAACTCCACATTAAGATATGCTTTTACATCGCAATCTCTGTGCCGCTTAAAAAGTATCTTTAATTGCAAATAACCATCATAAATTCGAAATTTTTTCGCATTTTGCAACGCAATCTTACAAATTCTACTGTAAATAGGCACTTTTAAGGGTGGAACAAAGCTTGCCGTATCTAATCAAACATGAATTGGAGATACGATTATGCAACCTGATGTCAGTGTGATAATTCCTAATTACAACTGCTTGGAGTTTTTACCTAAAGCCATAGATTCTGTAATGATGCAAAAAGGTGTTAATTGCGAAATAATCATCGTAGATGATGGTTCAACAGATGGTTCTGTAGACTGGCTATTAAAGCAACAAGTCAGAAATCCTCAGATCCGTTTAATCACACAAGCTAATCAAGGTGTAATCGCAGCAAGAAATCGCGCGATTAAGGCTGCAACCGCGCCATATATCGCTTTTTTAGACGCTGATGACTTTTGGTATAAAGATAAATTAGAGAAACAAATTAACTATTTTAAAGCCAACCCTAATTGCGGGTTATCTTTTACAAACTATGACCATCTCACTATGAATTATGAATACATCATTGATTGTTATGGTTATTGGCCCGAGTTTTCGAAACATAAAAATAAGTGCCAAGGTAACTATGTTAGTTTAGATGATGCGATCAATTTTCTATTAACTACCAATGTAATCGGTACATCGTGCGTTGTAGTTAGAAAATCAACAATCTTAGAAGCTGGTGGTTTTGATCCAAGCCTCAGAAGTGCAAGCGATTGGGATTGCTGGTTGAGAATTGCCCTTATTAGCGACATTGCATATACCGCAGATAACACCATGGGCTACTTGATGAGACCTAATTCAATCACTTCTAACAGGCAAAAACGCTTAGATGCCATTGAAGACATCATCAACCGCATTGGGCAACACGAAACAGTCTCTGAAAAAGCCAAAGAGCATGCTCAGGCTTGGCTATTAGAGTCATATGGTGAAATGTATCGTGAAAATCATAACTACTTAAATTCAATTAAGTTTTCACTTAAAGCTTGGCGTTTATACCCACATATAAGACACATAAAACAATGCGCCCATGATTTAAAAGCGCTATGCAAGCAGAGTCTAAGTTTGTCTGTTTAGATTTTTTATTCTAGCATTTATATAGATACTCAGGTATCTGAACACTAAGGAGTTATTATGGGACACATATTACTAGTAGATGATGAGCCTGAAGTACTAAACGCCATTAGTCGAGTACTAAGAAAAGATTATAAAATCAGTAAGGCCAATGGTGCACATGAAGCGCTCAAACTCATAGCTGACAACGAATTCGATATTATTTTGTCAGATATCAGAATGCCTAATATGGACGGCATTGAGTTACTGACTCAAATAAAGCGAACAAACCCAGAAATTGCAAGAGTTTTACTATCTGGTTATTCAGATATGGATGCATGTCAAAAAGCCATAGAAGATGAAGTGGCAAGTATCATTTTGACAAAGCCTTGGGATAACTTTGAGTTAAAAAATATCCTAAAGATAACACTTAAAGCTAAACAACTTGAAATTGAAAATAATCAGTTAAAAGCTCAGCTCAGAGCTCAAATAGCCTAATATCAAATAAGCCCCTATAAAAGGGCTTATTATTTTTGTTTTCTAGATTTTCTTAGATTTAAACGACTGCCGTTTGTTTACTGCTGATGCCAATAATTCTTTCAACAAGCATGTAATTTACTGGTACCAAGACCAAAGTGATCAAGGTAGCAAATACAATCCCGAACCCGAGTGATACTGCCATAGGGATCAAAAACTGTGCTTGGGTTTGCTGCTCGAATAACAATGGCATCAAACCAAAAAATGTTGTGATACTGGTTAACATTACAGGTCTAAATCGAGCTACGCCCGCATGCAATACAGCCGTATCGACTGATTTGCCATGCTGCTTCTGCTTGTTAATATAATCCACCAACACCAATGAGTCATTTACTACCACACCTATAAGCGCCAACATACCCAACAAGCTCATAATGGTTAAATCCATGCCCATGATCCAGTGCCCTATTACCGCGCCTATCATGCCAAATGGGATAACGCTCATCACAATGAGTGGCTGTATGTAGGATTTAAATGGAATAGCTAATAACGCATAGATAATGAAGAACACAAATATTAACGCCCAACCAAGTGAACCAAAAGATTCTCTTTGCTCTTTCGCTTCACCTTCTAATGAGTGATTAATACCTGGGTATTGCGCTACCAGATTATCTAAATAGACCTTTAATTCTTGCTGCAACACTGTCATATTGGTGTTGTTCTTTTCAACATCCGCAACAACATTCACTGTGCGGTATCTATCAATACGGTAAATCGTTGAAGGGCTCTGGCCTGGTATAAGCTGGGCAACATGATTTAGCGGTACTACCCCACCATTAGGTACTTTTATCAGTAACTCATTTAATGTTGTCAATTTGCTTCTTTCTTCAAGCGGCAAACGCACCATGACTCTAACATCATCTCTTCCACGTTGAATACGTTGTACTTGCGCACCAAAAAAGGCACTTCTAATTTGCCTTGATATTTCAGTGCGTGTTAAACCTAAAGCTTCTCCTTGCTCCGTTAATTCAATTCTTAATTCATCTTTACCGTCACTTAGACTATCTGAAATATCAAATATGGTTGGATAAGTCGCCAAATGTGTTTTGATTTTTTCAGCTGCCTCTTTTAACTGAGTTAAAGAGGTCCCTGTTAGTTGCACATCAATAGGATCGCTAGAACGACCAATTTCTGCTCTGAATGTAAAAGACTCTGCTCCAGGTATTACACCAATCAGCTTTCGCCACTCTCTTACAAGTTGTCGTGAATCTATATCTAGATTTCTAGATTCCGGTGGCGTAATTTCAAAGCGCACTCTTCCAACATTACTTGCGCCTCCTCTACCACCTGTTGTTGCCAGAATATGAATAATAATACTTTCACCTGTATCAGGGTCTATATATTTGTCTTTTAAAACCTGCGCTTTATCAGCCATTAAATCGATGTATTTTGCTGTCACATCAAATGGGGTACCAGCAGGCATAGTTAAATTTGCTCTGACTGTCTCGCTCGGAATGCGAGGGAAGAAAATGAATTTAGTCCACCCTGTCATGATAAGCGTCAGAATAACAAAGAACACGCTAATAAAGCCTACCAGTGTCGCTAACTTGTATTTTAATGCTTTTTTGAGCACCGGTTGGTAGTACTTTAAAATAAACTGCTCAAAACCATCGGCAAACCCTTGCTGAAATAAGCTGAACTTATTGACGCTTTGTTTCTCATTTCTTAGTTTTAAATATTTAAGGTGCGCAGGTAAGACGAACTTAGACTCAACAAGCGACATTAATAAAACAGGAATAACAACCACGGGGATTTGTGCAAATAACGCTCCTCGATTTCCTTCTATGAACGCCAAAGGCAGAAAAGCTGCTACGGTAGTCAGCACACCAAATGTAACAGGTGTAGCCACTTCTTGCGTACCGCGTATCGCTGCGATTTCACCGCTTTCTGAAGTTTTAAGGTGGGTATAGACGTTTTCTCCTGTCACGATAGCATCATCAACTACAATCCCGAGAACTAGAATAAAACCGAATAAGCTCATTATATTAAGGCTAATGCCAAATATCGGCATCGCGATAAACGCTCCCATAAATGAAATAGGAATGCCTATAAATACCCAAAACGCAATTGAAGGACGTAAGAATAAAGTAAGAAGCGCAAGAACTAAGATCCCCCCTTGAATTGCATTAGACGTTAAGGTGGCAATTCGATTCTTTACTATAACCGAGTCGTCATCCCAATAGCTCATTTCGAAGCCTACAGGCAGATTTACCTGAGTATCGCTAATGTAGTTTTTAACTTTATCAGCGACATCAATGGCACTTTGATCGCCAATACGGTAAACCTCAATAAATGCGGCTTGTTTACCATCGAAACGAGTTCTAACCGGTGTCTCTTCAAAGCCATCAAGAATGGTTGCAATGTCTCTTAAACGAATTATGGAACCATCACTGTTGGTTTTGATTGCGATGTTTTCAAATTCGTTTTTTCTATAAGCCTGCCCTTTAGAGCGAAGTAATATGTCACCACCTGATGATTTTAGATTACCTGCTGAAATATCCGTACTTGAACTGGCGATTAAATTAGAGATTTGAGCGATAGTTAAGTTATACTGTCTAAGCTTATCTTGGCTGATTTCGATGGCAATTTCGTAATTACGTACCCCATCTAGCTCAACTTGAGTGACCCCAGGGATACGTAAAATGTCATCTCTGACTTGCTCAGCAAATTCTCTGGTTTCAAGCTCACTGTAGTCCGAAGAAATCGTGACATTGATCACATCTCTTCTGCGCTGGGCAAGCGAAACAATCGGTTTTTCTGCATCAGCGGGAAAGGTATTAATTGCATCTACACGGCTTTTTATGTCTGCCAACATTTCTCGAGAGTCGTAGCCTGATTCGACTTCGACTGTCACACTCGCTGAATTCTCAGAGGAACGAGACGTGATGCGTTTGATCCCTTCTAAATCTTGAACGGACTCTTCAATGCGAATTGCAATGCCCTGCTCGACATCTTCAGGGGTTGCACCACGTAAGCTCATTGAAATGCTGATGCGATCTGTTTCAAATGACGGAAAGATCTCTAAAGGAATTTTATTTGAGAGTGAAAACAAACCTGCAAATAAAATTGCAATCATTAATAGGTTTGCCGCAACATGATTTCGCGTAAACCAAGCTATCATGTGTTTTCTCCATTATCAGCATCACGTTCCTTTTTACTTCTATCTCGTTTTCTTTCACCTTTATTGTGGCCCTGTTCGTCTCCAATTAAAGTGACAGGTGTGCCTGAACTAACCTGACCAAGGGGGGTTGTGATCAAGGTATCCCCAAGTTTAAGACCATTTTGCACTAAAGTGACAAATTCGTTTTGCCAGTCGTAGTCAATATTAACACGCTTTAATAAATTACCTTTTTGCAGCACATAAACATATGTACCTTGATAAATTGCTTCGTTAGGTATTAAAAGCGCATTGTTAATCGTTTTACCTTTGATTGTCGCATTGACGTACTGACCGATTTTAATGGCATTTTTTGTTGAATCGAAGGGTGATAAGATTTGAGCCACAACATAGAGCTGTTGAGAATTATTGTCTATGGCGCTTTCTGTTCTGACTAACTTACCTCGCCACTTTTGCTGACCAATTAAATTAGAAGTAAATTGCACTTCTGTGTCTACAGCATTACTTTGCCCAAATCGATTTTGCTCAGGTAAATCTATATAAGCGAGATCTCGGTTATTGATTGGTAGGCGCACTTCAACATAATCTGTCGCATAGATATCAGCAAGTTGTGTATTACCATTGACCACCTGACCAACATCTATTTTCTTAGACAAAATTCGACCTGCATAAGGTGCTATGATTTTTGTACGCTCAAGTGAGAGTTTTGCTTTATCTAATTTTGCTTTGGCTGATAAAACATTAGCTTGCTGAGCGGCTAGTTGAGGCTTTCTTAGAACCAGATCGTTTGCTTCTGAGCCATCACCTAACCTTTGCCAATCAGCCAAGGCTTGTTTACTTCTGGCTTGCTCTTCTAGTAAAGATTGTTCTGCATTGAGTAATGCAGCTTTGGCGATATCGACTTCAGCTTGGTAATCCCTTTCATCAATTTTTACCAGCAACTCACCTTTTTCGAAAAATCCGCCATCACGGAAACTGTCACTGATATAACTGACTTGCCCTGAGACTTGAGAAACAAGCACACTTTGAGTACGTGGTTTCACAACACCAAAACTGGCGATAGATACTTGAAAGTCTTCGCTTTCAAGATCTTTTCCTTCAACCAGAATTTTTGCACTTCCTTGAGGTCGGCCTCTTTCATTACTCGGTTTATTGTTTACAATAAGTAGTATGATCATGGTACTAAAAACAACCACCAAAATCGGTAATACAGCCTTTTTTAAGTTGGTTTTACGATCATTCATTATTGTACTTCCTGAGAATCGACTGGGTATTTACCACCAATTGCTTGGTAAAGAGAAAAGCGGTTTTGTAATAATTGGTTATTAAGAGAAATGAAATTACTCTGCGCATCAAAACTACGCTTTTGCGCATCTAACACAGTGGTGTAACTGACAAGACCTTTTTGGTATTGCTCAAAAGATAATGTCGCGGCAAGCTTTGCATTTTCAGATGAGTGTTTTACTTTCTCAAGTCTGGCAATAAGCGCTTGCTCGTTAGCCAAACTGTTTTCAATGTCTTTGAAGGTCGAATTAATATCTTCTAAATAACTCACCTCAAAAGTCTTTAAGGTTAGCCTTTGCTTTTCTTCGTTGGCGGCGAGCCTCCCTGCATTAAAAATTGGTGCGGTAATGCCTGCTAAGAAATTCCAACCAATTTGATCGAATCGGATTACATCTGAAAATTTTTCATCCGCTGAATCGATACTCAGAGACAAATTAAAACTTGGGAAGCGCTGTTTATGCGCATAAGCCAATGCTGCATCTTGGGCTAATAATTTAAACCAAGCAGATTGAATAGCTGGCTTTTGTTTGATAACCTCGCTTGGCAGGCCAAGTGAATTTAGAGAGCTCAATTCTGGAAAATCAGCATAGGTAATTACATTAGCTTCCGGATATTCAGCCAATAAAGTTTTGAGGTCACGTTGTAAACGCTTATTACTGTTTAGCAATTCAAATAATTTAGCTTGTTCGTTATTTAATTCCGTTCTTGCCAAATACACATCAAGTGCACTGTTTAAGCCTTGTCTGTAACCCTTCTCTATAATATCAACGCTTTGTTTTGTGAGTTCTGCTCGTTCTTTTTGTAATTTTATTTGTTGTTCTGACTCAACCAAAGAGTACCAAGATTTAGATACGCTTGTGACTAAATTGATTAGCTGTTGTTCGTAACTAGCAAGTGCTGATAGATAATTAAGATTAGCTTGCCGACTATTGGCACTGAGCTTTCCCCAAACATCAAGTTCATACTTTAAATCAAAACCAAGACCATAACTTGATGATGCACTTTCTTGGTCTGCTTGTTTTCTTTTGTTGTAATCGAAACTAGATGAAAGATTTGGTAAAAAGTCTGCATCTGCAATAATGAGTTGTTGCTTGGCTATGTCTAATTCTAATCGTGCTTTACGAATCGAACGATTGTTGAAAATTGATTGCACTATCAACGTGTGTAAGTACATATCTTTATTGATTTCTTGCCAGCTGTTAGAAGCTTTCCCATCAGACCCATATTCAGACCAATTAATCGGCACGTTGTCTTGAGGTATTTTATTTGATTCGAATGTTGAACTACACCCAGCTAAAGCTGCACATGCTATCAACACAAGACATTTCTTTTGCATTGTTGAACCTATTAATTAATATCCGCTTTAATACCAATTACATTAAACTTATAGTCCATTACTGCGACAGAAGAAATGCTCAATAACGATGTTGAAATTTTAATGTATAGTTGCTCTATATAATAAATTTCAGAAGAAGTTAATGGACATTTAAGCTCGCTAGAATGGCAGGTTATTTAACCAGATTGATATAAGTCTATAGCTGGATAAAATTGTCAACAATCATCTTTACAAAGACTTACATTACACTACCAAGCCCAAATACGTTAAAAACACCAATTTAGTTTTATTTTTTCGCTATAGAAAGGCAGAAAAAATGTTAAGAGTAGTGTAAGAAAAGCGAAATGCGCTTTTCTGCTAAATAATTGAAAGGTATAAAATTGAAACAATAGAGGCCAGCATAGTTGAGAATGTGGGTAACATGCCTGCTACTCGAAATTTTAAGTTTTTCTGGTTTGTGAAACGCCATAAGCATGGATTACTCGTCCAATTAAAAGTGATACACAGAGAATATGCACGATAATAAAATGCCCTTATAATAATTCAACTGATAAAATCAATAATAAAGTGATTGGTACATATTCAGAAAAATTAGCATGTACACGCATGGCTCTTAGTAATTCAGGGTTATCTCCTGTACCAACACCAACTTGTAATCTTTTTCTGATTTTTATCGTTTTAAACTTAAGAATAAGAATAATATTGCTAATAAGGCAACGTAAATTGGGGTGATCATCTCGATTCCTTTTTTTGTTTTTTTCTGTCAATGCAAGTACTTATAATTACTTTTTTTTCAATAACTGACAATGAATTCCACTTTAAAATTTCACCTAAAGTTCTAAAGCAACCAACACAGACGTCACTCTCATCCAAACAGCATTGCCGTATACAAGGTGATTCTATCTTTGAAGGTTTTTCATTATTCATGTTTAAAAGCCTATAAAAAAGGCCCCTCATGGAGCCTTAATAATTAAGCTAAATTGCTTTCTGTTTTTTTCACTTCATCTTTCATTAAAAAGCTCAACAAAACAGGAACCAATATCAGGGTAAAAATTGTAGAGACAATAAGGCCTCCAACAACAACAGCCCCTAGCCCACGATACAGTTCACTCCCTGCACCTGGCATTAATACCAGTGGTAACATACCGCCGACAGAGGTAAGCGTTGACATCATAATTGGCCTCACTCGGCTTTCAACAGATGAGCGTATTGCATGCTGACCGTTCATTCCACGTTCTTTTTGGTTATTTAATGCTTGGTGCACAATCAAAATAGCATTATTTACGACCACCCCAGCCAAAATTACAAAGCCAAGTAATGTGAGTACATCAAGGTTTTGAATTGGCGTATATCGGTCAAATACGCTGGCCCAATGCACAGCACTTAAGCCCATAAATCCACCTAATGTTGCCAGCGGTACCGTAACCAAAATAACCAGTGGATATTTCCAGTTTTGAAACAGGATTACCATTACCAAATAAACCACGAACATAGCTAAGAACATGCTCGAACTTGAAGTGCCAAATAAGCTGCCGTCACCTAACAGTGCATTTTTTAGATCCGCTAGTTTACCCGCACTGCCTGCCATATTTACATCAACAAACTGAGACATCGCACCTTGGCTTTTTAATTCGCTCACCATAGCATTCACAGAGTTAATTGCTTGCTCAAGCGGCATACCTGCTGGTGGCGTAAATTGCAAAGTAATCGCCCTTTGTCTAGCAACGTGTTTTATTTGATCCGCAGTCTGAGTTCGCTCTACTATTGCAATAGATTGAAGATCGATAATAGCGGTTCCAGGAGTGGCAATGGGTAACTGCATTAAAGATTCAATTGGATAATCTGATTGTTGAGCTTGCGTGACCACTTTGAGATCTTTTAGCTCTCCACCTATGGCAAAACTGTTCATTAGTATCACACCATCACCATTTGTTTGCACAGCTAAACCCAGATCTCTTCTGGTCATATTTAGTTCAGCCAAACGCTCATCTAGTGGTTTAATACTTAACTCAGGGGTCGGTAAAATGAAATTGGCAGGCTCAGGTATGGTTGCATAAGGACCATAAGTACCAATCAATCTAAACAACAAGGCTGTCGCGCTTTGTGTTATTTGCTCTAAGTCATCTCCTACCAAATCAATTTGGATGGCTGACCCCGTTGTGCCACCAGTGCTAAACAGAGGGAACTGAAAAGCAAAACCGATAACATCAGGTGCGTTTACACCCATCAAAGTTTGGTTAAGTAAATCAACTGAATCTACGGTTTTAATAGGGTCTTGTGGAATAAGGCCGTGCAATACTTGCCCACCCATTGCGACTAAAAAGTAATGATCAACTTTTGGGGCATCTATCATAGAGCCATCCATTAATTGAATGCTTGGCCTATCAGCTTCGGTTGCACGTTCACCTTGCCTAAAATATTGCTCAGCTTGATATTTATCTTCTGTTAGCTCCCAAGCAGGACGTAGCTTTTGCTCAATCCGATCGCCAATTTCTGATATTTGATCTAAGTTGTAGCCCGGTGGTGGCACCATAAAGCCAAATGCAAAATTTCGATTACCCTTAGGCAAGTAATCTAATGGCGGAATTAAAATTGTGATACCTGCAAGAGTGATAACGCCAAAGCTTGAAATTACAATTAACTTTCGTTTGGTCGTTTCCGTCAGATAAGTAAAGATAGCGCCAATTATATCAGGGAGTTTTGCCGCTTTAACCTCAACCGCTTTGAACCATTTAAAATTGATTTCTACTTGCTTAGACTCAGTACGCATTCTCAAAAAATAGCTGCCAGCGACCGGAATAACTAAGATTGATACAATAAAACTGATAAAAACCGCAGCCATAATAGCAAGAGATATATCTCTAAATAACTGACCCGCACTGTCACTAATAGTCAAGATAGGAATAAACACAACGAGCGTGGTCATGGTTGAGGCAAATACCGCCCCAGCAACTTCTTGGGTCCCATCGACACTCGCCTTAAGGGGTCTTTTACCCATTTCAAGGTGTCTAAATATATTTTCAATAACGACGATGGCGTTATCAACCACCATACCTACCGCGAAAGCCATACCTGCCAAAGAGACAATATTGATTGAGCGGCCAAGTGCAACCAAGACAACAACAGATGCAATAACAGAAATAGGAATAGCAATGGCTATTACGCCTATGGTTCTGAGTGAGCGTAAAAACAATAACAGTGTAAAAACGGCTAACATACCTCCAACGACAATATTGCTTTGTACAAGCCCAATCGCATTTTCTACATAAGTTGATGAATCCCATGTCAGAACCAGTTCAAATGTGCCGTTTATGCCGAGTTTTCTTGCATGCTGCTCAAGCATTCCGCCGGGTTTATTAAGTTCGGCCATTTCTGCTTTTAAGGCGTTCATGGCTTCCAGTAAGTTAGCACCGCGAGTTAACTGAAAATTAAAAAATGGCATTTTTACGCCACGAGCTCTAACCCAATCAGTCATGTCTTTATAATCAATGACTACCTCAGCTACATCACTGATATATACAGGGCCATTGTTATCTCTGCGTAATACGATGTTTTTCACTTCTGATAGATCACTGAAACGACCATGGGCTTTCACACGAATATCATTTTTTCCATCAGGAAGTCTGCCTCCTGAGTAACTTGTGTTGCTCAGTTGTATGGCATCAACAAGTTGACTGTATGTGACACCAAAGTTTGCCAATTTGACTGGGTCTACTCTAATTTGAAGTTCTTGCTCACGTGCGCCCATCATGCCGACTTTCGATATACCTTTGATGTTCTCAAGACGTGGCCTTAATCGCCTTTCCATAAAATCATACAATGTCGTATTGTCAAAGTTAGGATCTGTCGCGGCCAAGCCTACCCATGCGATGTAATCGACTGACATGGGATCAACCCCTTCAACAGTTGGTTGAGAGACACCCATCGGGTAAGCAGGTACTTCATTGAGTTTTTGTACCACTTCAGCCTGCGCTTTATTAATGTCAGTGCCAGTTTCAAATTCTAATCTAAGTTGTGCCGCTGAGTTTTGACTAATACTGGTTAACGAAACTAAACCCGTGACATCAGAAAGCACTTTCTCTTGTTCAATAACAACATCAGATTCAATTTCTTCCGGGCTGGCGTTTTCCCAAAATGTACGCACACTGACGACAACCGAGTCGACAGTTGGGGTCATTTGCACAGGGACTTTTGTGAATGCCAATATACCTGCAAGCACTGACAGAATAACGGCAACAACCACTGATATTGGTTGTTTAACCGCAGATTTAACTACATTCATAAATATCCCTTTTAGTTCACATTCTCTGAAACAGACTGTGAACTGACTTGCGTATCTGGTACAGCCACAACAGGTCCAGGCATTAGCCGCTCATTCCCCTCAGTCACCACTTTATCGCCATTGGCTAAGACGACACTGTCAATAGCAACCCAACCAGATCTATGAAACTTAACTTTTACAGGCACTGATTGCGCAGACTGGTTGTCTCCGTCAATATTCAACTTATAAACAAAATAACTACCACCACGTTGGATCAAGGCATCTTTTGGCACCATTAATGTTGATGATTTGACATTTGTAGGAAGCCAAGCACTGATTGACATACCGGGCATAAATCCAGGATGTTTAATTTCAGCAATGACTTTGAAGGTACGTGCTCTAGGGTCAATTTGATTGATTACTTTCACTTTATTTGAGGTCGCTAACGCACTGGCGCTTTGCAATGGGATCGATAACGCCTCACTATGCTTAAGGTGAGAAAGTCGTTCAGGTATATCAAGCCATGCCTCTAGTTTATCAAAAGAAGTGACTTTAAAAGCAGTATCGCCAGCAGATAACCATTGCCCTAGTTCAGCGTGACGTTCTACGACTTGCCCACTAAATGGTGCAACTAACTGCGTATCAGAGAGCTTTACTTCCGCAAGTGTTAGACTTGCCTTCACAGCATCCACGTTTTGTTTCGCTGCGAGCATATTCGCTTTCGTAGAATTAGCTTCTGCACGGCTTCTTTCAAGCTGCTGTTTAGACACCGCATTATTTTTTTGCGAAGTTAAATAGGCTTGATAGTCACTTTGTGCTCGTTCAAATTCGGCTTCAGCGGCTTTTAAGCTTTCTTTAGCTGCAGCATGTTCTGCTCGCAATTGTTCGACTTGCGCCATGAGACGTCTATCATCAACTTTTAGAAGTCGATCACCTTTTTCAACGTAATCGCCATCATTGACAAACACCTCAGTAACCAAACCTGATTCACTGATGGCAATATTAGATGTTTGATAGGCTTTTAGCGTTCCGACTACTCGGATCTGCTCTTGCTCTTCTTTTTCTACTACTTCGCTATATCGTACCACTTGTGCATGAGCGTTTGAGATAAACATTAATGATAAAAATAATAGCGAATTAGTCAGTCGTTTTTTTCGAATTAATAAGTTTGCCATTGAGGTTCCTTGTAAATACACCAGTTTTGGCAACTGAACTCAGTACTGCTATGCAATTTTAAATTACTATAAATAAAAGTAGCAAAAATGTGATTTGTACACTTGTACTAAGTATAGAATGAAATAGATTATTGGGTTTTTGGTGGGTTAATTTGATAATTGATTATCAAGCCTTTTTATTATTCTAATGAATGGTTGAAAAATCAACCTAATTTTTCCCTTGCTTTCTAATAATCTAAAGGTGTTAGAATATTAGAAACAAAAAGTTATGTATCTGATATGGATTATTTAAGTATCAACAAAGCATCATGGGATAAAAGAACAGATATTCACCTTGAGTCTTCATTTTATGATGTGCAATCTTTTATTAATGGTAAATGTAGCCTGAACCCGCTCGAAAAAGAATTACTTGGTTCAGTCGAGTCTCTAGATTTACTTCACTTACAATGTCACTTTGGCCAAGACACGCTTTCACTTACTCGACTGGGAGCAAAAACAACCGGTGTTGATTTATCAACTAAAGCAATTGATGCTGCAAAGCGGCTTTCCTCTGAGCTTTGCCTAGATGCCAACTTTATTTGTGATGATATAGTTCAATTTGGCGAAAAAAATGACAAACAATTTGACGTAGTTTATACATCTTACGGCGTCTTGTGTTGGTTACCTGACTTGAGTCAATGGGCAAAGACCATTTCAAATGCATTAAAAACTGGTGGTAAATTTGTATTGGTTGAGTTTCACCCATTCAATGACCTACTAGCAGGCTATGATTATTTCGAAAAGCAGTCTGCCGATGTTGAAAAAGAAGGCACTTATACTGAGAATTGCGATGGTAAAGAGTCTACCATTGTAACTTGGTCACACTCTGTTAGTGATGTGATCCAAGCCTTGATTAACGCTGGACTTGAAATAAAGCAATATACTGAGTCACCTTACTCCCCCTATGATTGTGAGCAAAATTTGCAGCATGTAGTCGATAAAGGGTTTGTCAAACACCATAAAGGTAAGTTGATCCCGCAAATTTTTGCCATACAGGCTATCAAAAAATAAGAATAAAAATGAAATTTGATATAAAAAACACAATCCAGAATTTAGGCCCTGGCATTTTAATGTCAACGGCTGCCGTTGGTGGTTCGCACTTAGTTGCTTCGACCCAAGCAGGCGCATTATTTGGCTGGCAGCTTTTCGCGTTCATTATCATAGTAAACATATTGAAATATCCATTTTTCAAGTTTGCTGTTGCATATACGGCCAAGACTAATAAAAGTTTAGTTGAAGGCTATAAAGAACATAACACAACATTATTTTACTTGTTCACTTTGCTTAATATCATCTCGGCGGTCGTTAACACTGCCGGGGTTCTATTGCTTACAGCACTTCTGTTGCAATACGTCATACCATTCCAAGTCAGTTTGACAACTTTATCCATAGGTATTTTATTTTCGTGCTTATTGCTTTTACTATTTGGGCACTACAAGGCACTTGATAAAGCAAGTAAGGTCATTATGGGGTTTCTGACCTTATCAACATTTGTCGCCTTTATTGTTGCTTTATCAAATGGCCAAGTACATCCTGAGCCTGCTACGCAGATTTCTCCTTTTTCAATGGCAATGCTTGGTTTTATGGTGGCACTAATGGGTTGGATGCCTGCGCCAATTGAAATTTCTGCGATAAATTCTCTTTGGATAAAAGCGAAAAACCGACACAAACACATAGATTTCAAACAAACACTTTTTGATTTCAAATTAGGTTATGGGCTAACTTTGCTACTTGCCTTGCTGTTTTTCTCTCTTGGAGTGCTGCTTCAATATGGTCAGGATAAACCGATTGAACTAGCTGGCGTTGCTTTTTCTAAACAACTCATTGATATGTATGCGCTTACGATTGGTGAATGGTCTCGTTGGTTAATTGCAACAGTGGCATTCTTATGTATGTTTGGTACCACCATAACTGTTTTAGATGGTTATAGTAGAACTCTAAACGAATCATACACCCTAGTAACCAAGTCACCTAAGAACCTAATGTGGATGATTTTGATTGCGCAAGCTGTTTTAGGTTTAATTGTTATTTTATTTTTCAAAGCGAATATCAAAGATATGCTGATGCTTGCTATGACTCTGTCTTTTTTAACGACCCCCTTCTTTGCATGGTTGAATTATCAATTGGTTAAGGGCGAAGTATTCCAGTCTGAGTCCACGTTTATAAAAATTCTAACTGGCTCAGGTTTTATGTTTTTAGTTGGTATCTCAGTATTATTTGTTTTTTGGAAAGTGTTTTAAATATGTGAGGGTGTAATGCCCTCACCGAGATTTTTGTTTTTCAAAAGATACTTTTTTATAAGCTCGAAAAGAAATCTTCTGATTTATGACGCACTGGTTTAGTACACATTACAGTGGGCGTGCCCAAATATAAATAACCCACTATTTCATCTTTGCTATCAAGCTCGAGTAACTCTTTTACCTTTTCACTTTGAGCAAAATAACCTGTTCTCCAAACGCCCGAAAGGCCTTGTGCAAAAGCGGCTTGTTGCATTGCAAACACACTACAAGCAGCGCTTTCAATTTGCTCTATTCTTGGCACTTTTGGATGCTCCATATAAGGGCTAACAGCAATGATAAGCATTGGCGCTCTTTGCGGCAGCTCTTTTGCCCTACTGACTGTTCTTTCGTCCTGCTGTTCAGCAACGGCAGCTTGATAATAAATTTCACCCAATTTATCGCGTCCATCTTCTTCGACTACAATAAATTTCCATGGCGCTATACCTCCATGGTCTGGCACTTTTAAGGCTGCTTTTTTAATTATTTCAAGTTGCTCAAAATTCGGACCAGGAAAAGACAAATTACTGTCTGATTGCCTTGTTGTAAGAAGCTCTAATGCATCCATGATAATTCTCTTTAGTAAACATGCTACTAGAATAACAAGAAATCAGACTTATTCGCATCCCCTGATTAACGATATCTTTTAAATATCCAATAATCTAAACTGACAAACCGGCCTCCACCTGTAAATAGCAAACTTAATAACATTGCTAAATAAATGGCTGCGAATTCGATTCCATTATTTAATATCGCAATAGAGCCTTTTTCGAGCAGGTAACTTGGAAAGCCGTGCATCTCTATTATTTCATTTATTTTAGAAAGCCTTTGCGATACTTCATTAGAATTTTCTAAACTTAGCTGCGCAGCTTCAATATTGAACCAACTTAAAACTTTTGCAGGACTAGAGTCACCTGAGCTTGGCGCGATGGCAAACCATCCGTTATGCCAATGTACACATGTAATAGCAACAAGCATAGTGAAGATCAATGGGATTGAAATTAAGCGCGTTAACAAACCAAGTAATAACAGCCAGCCCCCCAGAAACTCAGTCCATCCAGCTAAAAAAGCAAGTAACTCAGGAAAAGGTAACCCTAATCCCCACTCTGAATTACCAAACCACGTCACCACATTTTCATCAGCGAGTAAACGAGATAGTAAAGATACATCTGTATTACCCAGATTTAATTTATTGAAGCCAGCAATGATCATTGTGGGCGCGAGTATGAGCCTAAATAATAAGGGTGATATAAAGTCTATTGAAGCTAACTTGGACTTGATGGTTTTTACATAATTAGAATCTTTAAATTGCATGTCAATTCTCTTTGCTTTTTCTATAAGACCCAACTAAAGAATATTAAATTTCTATTTTTTAAAATAAATACTCCTTAATTTTGTCGTCAAGTAATTTACTGTCTAAAGGTTTAGTCAGAACGTCGTTTATACCCGCCTCTAGACATTTTTCTTTATCTTGTAATCCAGCATTGGCTGTCAAGGCAATAATTGGAAGTTCATTTAAATACAGCTCTTGCCTGATTGCCTTTGCAGCTGTTACACCATCCATCACTGGCATCACCATATCCATCAAGACTAAATCAAATTTATCATTTGTAAGTACAGTAAGGGCTTCTTGTCCGTCATTGACTATGGTGACTTGGTAATCTCTCTTTTCGAGAATCGCTTTGATTACAAACTGGTTTGCAATATTATCTTCTGCAACGAGCACTTTTAGTGACATTTTAGGTATGTTTGTGAACTCATCATATTCATTTTTTTCATCAGCTAACTCAATTGAAGTGTATGGCACTCTGATAATAAACTCTGTACCTTCTCCCACTGTTGAGCAACAAGTTATACTTCCTCCCATTAGGTTCAATAATCTACGCGTTATACTTAAGCCCAGTCCAACACCCTGCTGCCGCCCTTTTTGTCTAGAGTGAAATTGCGTAAAGGGCTCGAACAGTTTTGAGATGTCTTCTTCGCTTATTCCTATACCTGTATCAATAACTCTGAAGAGTATTTGATTGTCACTCTTATTAAGATAGAGTTTAACGCTACCTTTACGAGTAAACTTAAATGCATTGCTTAGTAGATTGAGCAGAATTTGCGATAACCTGACACCATCGCAGTTTATTCTCTGTGGTACACTTTTATCGATGGTGCACTCAAATTCGATACCATGTTTGATAGCCTGAGTTTCAAACTGTTTAACTAAATTCTTAGTTAAATTTATTAGATTTGTGTCTGCTAGTTCGAGTTTTAGGGTACCTGATTCTATTTTGGCAAAGTCTAACGTGTCTGAGATCACACCCTGTAATAACCTTGTACTACTGCGCATGTAATCAATTAACTCATGTTGTTTTGAACTCGGGTTTGTATCTTCAAGAAGCTCAAGCATACCTAGAATGGCATTCATAGGCGTCCTAATTTCATGAGACATAACAGCCAAAAAATCTGACTTTGCGGCATTGGCTTTTTCAGCACGCTCTTTTTCTTTTTGTAAATCTATTTCGCGCTGTTTGGCATAACTGATGTCTCTACCTATGCCCATATAACCAATAAACTCACCTTCTTCATCAAATTGCGCTTTACCACTAATACTTATCCAAAAAGTCTTGCCGTCAGACGATTTAGCTTCATATTCAAAGTTGTGTATTTCTTGATGGTTATTGACGAAATTAAGAAACATGCCCCATTTCTTTTGCTGTTTTTGTTCATCGTATGAACGAATTTCAATGGGCGTTTTTCCAATAAAGTGTTGATATGTATGAGCTTGAAACTCATCTTCAGCACTCGATATATATTCATACCTAAGTTGGTTATCTGTTTCCCAAAACCAATCAGACGCGAGCTCTGCAAATGCTTGGAATCGTGCCTGACTGACAGTTAATGCTGCCGTTTTTTCATTTAGTAATCGTGTTGTGCGCTCTATATAATCCAATTTTAAAAATGTATGACGAAATATAGGTAAAAGTGAATGAATAAGCGTCATTTCTTTCGGTGTCAATAAAGCCCGACTTTTGTAATAGCAAATAATAAAACCATTTGCTTCATTAACTTTTGTGTAAACAAGAAATGCCTTTAAATCGAGTTGATTTGGTTTTGAGAAAGTGACATTTGATAGTGAAACAGGAAGCGCATCAACGTTTTTATCAATTAAAGAGTGTGTTTGTAAGTCATGCCATAATTCATCAAGATCATTGAAATCAACAACTCTAAATTCACTTGTCGAAGCTAACTCATAAAACCCATTAACCTCATTTATAAAAGCTGAAATATGATAAACATTGATATAATCATTCAATCCAATTTTAAGACGTAAGAGGGCTTCACTATGATTTTTTGAGTTATTAATACTATCTATGAACTCAAGTGCTTTTGACGATAAAACACTCTCCATGTACTTTCCTTCATACCTTAACTTGATACTTCTAATTTAGACCAATTACCAGAATAACTCAGCTTTTTCATCTCTGATAACTTCAATGGTTACTAGCACTAAACTAGTAATCTTCATAATTAATAACTTATTTGCAATGCAAAATGCGAAAGTTACAGAAATTCAACTATAGTTTAACCTGATTCACACAATTATGTTGGCCTAGTTATTGATTAGTATAACTGGAGTTAGAAGGAGGCAGTTATGAGAATCGTGTGTATTGGTGGTGGTCATGGTTTATCAACCGTGTTAGAAGCCTTGAATTCTGGAAATCATCATTTAAGTGCAATTATTGCGACCACTGATAATGGGGGCAGCACAGGACGGCTTAGAGCTGATAAAAGACTGGTTGCGCTAGGCGACATAAGACGTTGCATTGACTCTCTTGCCAATAAGAACCATCTCATGTCTGTGCTATCACAACATCGTTTTGGTTTCGAACATGATGTTAAGGGACATAGCGTTGGTAATCTAATACTAAGTGCCTTGTGTGAACTTACTCAAAGCCCTAGCGAAGCAATACAAGAATACGCAAGATTACTAAACGTAGACCATGCTATTTATCCAATGAGCGAATCTCCAGTCGATTTAATCGCAACCGCAAAAAATGGTACTCGTATCGAAGGAGAGTGTGAAGTTGATGCATTAAGTGATTTGCCTCAAGCACTTTACCTAAGTGATAAAACTATTTCTGCAGTCCCCGAAGCTGTCCGTGATATCTACAATGCTGACATGATTTTAATTGGCCCAGGCAGTGCCTTAACAAGTGTTACCCCTCCTCTGCTGGTCAATGATATTAAAAACGCATTGTTGAACACCTCTGCATGCCGTGTTTTTATCGAAAATGTTTGTAAAGAAAACAGTGTAATGTCGAGTATTTCCCCGTGCGAACATGCCGCTTGGCTCGCTGACTTAATTGGTTATAAGTTTTTTGATTTATGCTTAAGTGTCGATGCTCTCGGCGCGATGGACACCAGAGTTGATTTTAATAACTTAAATAAAGAATCAATAAATACTCATAATAAACAACAGCTTAAGTTTGTGATCGAGAGCATGATTGCGCATCCTAAAAAAGTGAAGTTACCCTCTCTAATACATTAGTCATTACTAAGCAAAGTGTGTTTGCTAAATAACTTAATTCAGTTTAGGTAACGAAGTTAGAGTTTTTTTATGAACTTCACTGAGTAGTGAAATTTTAGACTCTATATTTACTAATTCTGGACTGCTTTTTGCTGCAGTCTCTATGTCAGCAGCAATGTCCGCTAGTTGGTCTGCACCGTAAGAGCGAGCACAGCTTTTTAAACTATGTGCAATTCGTTCAATATCGTTTTGTTCGACTGAATTTGCAGTAAGTTGCTCTACCAGCTTAGTACTTTCAGTAAGGAAAACTTGCATCAACTGAGCTAAAACGTCGACACCTACATCATCTTTTAATTGTTGTATGGTAATTGGGTTAAACATATATACGCTCCAAATGAGGTGACTATGAAATCAGTAAAGACCATTCTTTTCTTAGATTCAAGCCTTTATGGAGGTATTGAAACACATATAGTGCAATTAGTAAGGCTTTTAAAAAACCACAACCTTCTTGTTGAAGTCTTGTTTTATCAAGACCATGGCAATTTACAACTCTATCGCAATTTAGATGATGCCCGATGCAATTATACATTTCTAGACGGTAAAGTTGCCTCATTATATAAACTTTTAAAAACACAAGATGCGCCTTTCAATCTTCATACCCACGGTTATAAAGCCGGTATTATCGGGCGTTTAACCTGTAAGTTGTTAAATGCTCGTTGTATCTCAACATACCATGCAGGTGAAGCAGGTACTGGCTTAGTCTATTTTTATAATTATATAGATAAACTCACCAGTTTCTTTTCTAAAAACTTTGTTGTGTCTGATAGATTATTATCACAAGTGCACAATGCTGAAGTACTAGACAATTTTGTTGATATAACAATCTCAATGTCGTTCGAAGATAGTGAAAAATTAAGAGTCGGTTTTGTTGGCAGGCTGTCTCACGAAAAAGGTCCTGATAATTTTGTGGAGCTTGCTCGAAGACTAGATAAAAACCAGAGCATAAGTTTTAATGTGTTTGGTGATGGCCCTATGGCACCTGATTTACAATCATCTAAGCCCGCCAATATTCAATTTCATGGCCACCAAGCTAGCTCTGATTTTTGGGAGAAAATCGATGTACTTGTTATCAGCTCCCGAGCAGAAGGTTTACCTATGGTACTATTAGAAGCGATGGCTAGATCTAAATGTGTGATTAGTTTCGATGTCGGTGCTGTATCCAAAGTCATTTCTCACAATACCAATGGGTTTATATGCAGTAGCAATTGTATAGATGAATTAAGCGATATCCTTGTTAGTTGGTCTAATTCAGACAAAGATATGAAGAAAAAAATAACTCAAAATGCATTTCAAACGATCCAGCAAAATTTCAGCGGGTCAAAACAGTTTGAACAATTAACGCGCGTATACTTTGGTTAGTTTATATTTGCTTATTCAATTTAAAACCTAGTTTAATAGATAAGCTTCAATTTTCTTTGCTTTTTCTGAAAAGTAATTGGCTTTCTCACTTGCACCAACTGAGCCGTAATAATTCGCTGCAATTTTATAACACTGCGCTGTTTTAGCCCCGTTTTCTTGTTCAGAAAAGAAACGTAACATTTCCCTTAACACTGTTTGTAGTTTAGGGTGTTTATTATCAGAAAGTAATTTCAGATATCGTAAGCCTACGTAAGTTAATATTTCTATATTTACGAGTTTATTCTCTTCGTATTGCGTGTAAAGAAAAGTGAAATCGTTATCTAAATTGTTTGGTGAATCACTATTTGAAGTTTGATTATCTAGCTCAAGTTCTTGTTGCAACCAATTTGCATATATCTTTTGTTCTTCTGTTTTAAAATATCCCTTATTTGATTTTAATAATTCTAGCGCTTGTTCATATTGTCCAAGGTGTTTTAGTACTGTTATTTGCAAAATATTGAATTCTTCAGTGAACTCTGGAATTTCGTGTGCTAGAAGCTTTTTTGCTGAACTTAACTTTTCTAGAGACTGCGATTTCTTACCTTGTTGACTGAATACTAACGCCTGCCTTGTCAGAATAAACAATTGCAACCTTAAGTTGTTTCTTTTTAATGAGAATTCATACGACAGCTTATAGTGTTTTAATGCTTTTGATAACTCATGATTAACTCGGTTTCTTTCTGCAAGTTGATACCAAGTTAATGCTAGTTTATTCACTTCATTATTTACTTTTTTTTCGTTAGTCACTTGAGAACATGCAACTATGAAAATAAGTAATATAGTAATTACTATTGTATGTCTCATTGAACCTCTACCGTAAGCGAATTATCAAGCTCTTTAATCCCACGTTTTAAAATTGGATTGTTATTTAATGCTTGTAATGTTTTTTCAAGCTCAGACAGTACTTGTTGGCTTTGATAAATTGTCATCATCAATTGTGCTCTTTCTGTATGTACCTCAGATAGCATACCTTTAACCAAGTCTAAGTTTTGATTAATGTTCCCCAAAACCAATGGCAGCTGATTATTTGTAACTCTGCTGACTAGTTCATCTGGCGATTTATAGTTGCTAATAACGGACTCAGAAGTGATCAATAATTTATCGACTCTAACTAGAGATTCATTTAATTTCTCAGCAATAATAGGGAGTGTTTTTAACCACGTTTCTGTTTGCTCAATGGTTTGATCTGCTTTAGTTACGATGCCGCTTTTTTCAATCGAGTCTGTTATCCGTAATAACTGCTCACTTATTTTTGCTACTCGGTCAAGTGCTCTAAATAAAGACCCTGCGTTTGGGTTATCTTCTTTTTGAAGATTTGTAAGCAGCGAATTTATATTTTCAAGAATAGAATCAAGGTCGTCTTTGGGTAATATCGCCCCATGTGAAGCTTCAAGGGCTTTTGCGGCATCACTGCTTGCATGAAGTATTAGCGACCCTTCTCTTATTTCTGGCACATCTTTCTTATTGTAAGAGAACTCAGGCGTATAAAGTGTGAACGAGTAAACCTCGTCAAATATCGGGTGCTGCTCGCTTTTTAAAATAGAATGCTTTGTTAATAGTGGAAAGTATTTTGATAAGATCCAAAACTCAGCTCTGATCTTTTTTGTTTCGAAATTAAAGTCGTATGATTCAACCCGGCCTATTTCTATACCCTTAAAATAAATTAGAGGCATAGATTTTAAACCAAGCGCATCATCAAGCTCAGTATAAAATTGTTTTTTATCTGCAAAAGTATAATTTGAACTCAATACAGAAATAATCGTAATAGCTAGAAACAAAACACCTATTGATACAAACACAAACACTGATTTATGCTCTTTCGCTAAGTTATGCTGCATAACAAGAACCCGATTTAAGCTGATAAACTGAGTCAGCAAGAGTTGAAATAACCCGTCTATTAGAAAATAGGATCTGAGTTACTCCTGAACTATTTAAGTTTTTTATCAGATTTATTTCATAGTCCGCCCAATGACTGTCGACTTCACAGATTGGTGAATCCCATACAATAACTTTAGGTTGAAGTATGGTTGCCCTAATTACACCTACCAGTGATGCAATTCCAATCGATAAATGATCGGTTCTCAGCTCTAATTGATTTTGTAGCCCTATTTCTTCACATTTAGATTCAATGATTTTAAGTTTATCTTGGTAGCTTAAATCGTTACAAAATTGATTAAGTGGTAAAAGTAAATTCTCTTTTAAAGTCAGGTTTGAGATTAGTGCTGGCAGTTGAAAAATAGCACCGGTTTCTTTTTTATAGCTGTAATACTGCGATTTATCCATATCTGGTAAACACACATTGTTATATACAACACAGCCATTCTGGGGTCTAACAATGTCACATATCATACTAAATAGTAGCGACTTACCAGAGCCCGATACACCTTTGATTACACAACATCCTCCAGATTGAACTTCTAAATTCAAGTCATTAAAAATATCTCGTCCTTGCAGTTTATGATGTATTTTTCGTAATGAAAGGTTCATGACACACCTAAGTCAATTAATAGGGTCGAACTCAAAACTAAATGGACTATACAAATTATAGTTAAACTTTGACCAACTGCTTTTATATTCCTTTGCGGCACTTCTGTTATTGCCTTATTGACTTTTAAACCGTGAAAACATGAAATTAGTGCAACTAACAACCCACATAAAACAACCTTAGCAATCATTATGATCAAATCTACAAGCGTTAGTTGATTTAAAAGTTCACTTATAAAACGTACCAAAGGCATATGATTAAACAGTGACACAGTAAGAAAACTACTCAAGGTGCCAGCTAACACAAAATAGCTCATCAATAAAATAACTGAAAAAAACATACCCAACACTCTGGGGACAACAAGATATGAAATGAGTGAAATCCCCATTGCATTGAGTGCATCCATTTCTTTTGCCACAACCATATTGCCAAGCTCCGTAGTGATTGCGGTGCCTGAGCGTGCCAAAACAATAAAGCAAACAATAAATGGGCCGCCATCACGGACAATACTGACTATCAGTATGTCGTATATCAATGCTTGTTGGCCTATAGAGGTGAGGATTGGGTACCCTTGCGCTATGATTAAAACGCTCAATACAAAAGAGATCGTAAAAATGAGAGACAAGGCTTCAAGGCCTGTAAATCTGATCTGTTTAAATAACACTTCTGCGCTGATTGATTTATGACTGTGAAAATCAAAGCAATCAGCAATGACATAATAGGAAAATGGAATAAACCCTAATCTGAGCATCCCCCCTCCTCTTTTTGTCTTAAGTGAACTAGTTTGTTGTGAATAGACTTAAATCAACATGGTCGATTTGCTCTGGTTTTAAATACTGCTTTGCATAATTAAGGTAGACACCAGACTTTAAAAATATCTCGAACAAATCTGGATCTAAGTGATGATGCTTCGTCATTTGAGACATAATCATTAAACACTCACTTAAAGGTTTTGCATCTTTATAAGGCCTGTCAGCAGCAGTTAGCGCTTCAAAAATATCTGCAATCGCCATCATTCTTGCGGGTACCGACATTTGCTCTCTCGTTAAACCCTTTGGATAACCTGTACCATCCATTTTTTCATGATGCCCACCAGCAAATTCTGGGACTCGTTTTAGGTGTTTTGGAAATGGCATAGCTTCAAGCATAGATATCGTAATATCCATATGCTTATTGATGATTTCTCTTTCTTCGTTTGTTAACGTACCTTTAGTGATATTTAAATTTTGGACTTCATTGTCTGACAAAATTGTCTGAACTTCGCCATCAATTTTTATTTTATATTTATCAGCAAGGTCTATTACACGTTGTTTGAATGAATCAGACATAAACTCGCCACCTAAATTTATTTGCTTTAAAAATGACAATTCAGATTCTAGATAGTCAACTTCTTTCTTATAAGCATTTTCCGACTGTTCAAATGCTTCTATACAACCGTCTTCTGAACTAATTTTATTTTTTAAATAAGTAATCTCTAAATCTCTTTTAGCTATCTCAATTTTACATTTGATCAACTCAATTCTATCGAAAATGCATTCAAGCTTTGTTGATTTATCCATTACAGAGTCAGGAATAGCAATTTTTCCGCAATCATGTAACCAGCCTGCAACAGATAATTCATGTTTATCTGCGTCTGTCATTTTAAAATCTTTAAGAGGCCCAGTGGGATATTGATGAACAGCTTCAGCAATCATCATGGTCAATACTGGTACTCTTCTACAGTGACCTCCAGTGTATGGAGACTTTTCATCAATGGCTTTAGCAATTAACCGAGTAAAAGACTGAAACAGCTCTTCCATATTATCAATAAGCTGTCTGTTAGTAAGCGCTACAGCCGCCAAAGCACCAATAGAACTTATTAAATTAACTTGTTCATTTGTAAAAGGTATGACTTGTCCATTTATTCTAGGATTAATAAGCTGCAAAACCCCATTTAGTTCTTCTTCATGGTTTTCAAGTGGAATAGTTAATACTGATTGAGTATGATAGCCAGTTTTTTCATCCATTTGTCTAGCTGCCGATAAGTCATATTCAGCACATGAGTAGACATCTTCAATACAAATAGGCTTTCTTGTCGCAGCGGATATTGCAACGAGTGCTTTTTCATTCGACTTTTTATTGATAAATATAGGAATAGGTTTATAGGGAATGTCTTTCCCTGAAGTCCCACCCAAATGAAGTTCGAGAGGCTTATTAATTAATGTCGCAAATCCTAAGTATTCTTGTTCTATTACTGAATAAATTGTTCCACCATCACACTCTGTAAGAGCCATGGCACTTAACAATATGTTTTCTAGTAAACGTTCAGTACAACGCTCTGAAGCGAGTTCGGTTGCTAATTTTAATAAGTGCTGTAATGCAAGTTGACTATCTCTTGCATCAGTAGTAGTTGGATTTTCAGCAATCATTTGGTTCATTTTTAAACCTTATTTAGTAACATGTTTATAGCTACCATCCCAATCTTTATTTAACTCAATCGTACTGAGATTTTTTATTCGTTCACAAAAAATCGAATACAATTTTTCTTTCGGATGATTATTCATAAGTGTAGTAAATACCTGTAATGATTCATCCCAATTTTGATTTAAATATGAAGACCAAGCTTTTTTATGTAAATTAATTTTATTAATTTCTTCAGAAGTTAAACAAGCCGTCAATCCAATGGGCTCATAAATAGAAACAGATGTTTCTTTTCCTTTTACCTTAACCATGTCTATAGGCCTAAAAGTGATGCCTTTGCAGTTTACGTATACTGATTCACTTACGAGTATTTTTACGCCGTAATATTTAGTGATCCCTTCTAATCTTGAACCTAAATTTACCGCATCACCTATTACTGTGTATGCTCTACGATAAACTGACCCCATATCCCCGACATTCATATCACCAGAATTAATGCCAATACCAATTTCTAGTTTTGGCAAATTCTGTTTTGCAAACTCTGTTTCTAATGCTTGAACTTGACGCTGCATTTTAAGCGCACATAACACTGCGAATTGTTCATGCTCATTAACTTTTAGAGGTGCATTCCAAAAAGCCATGACCATATCACCAACATATTTATCAATCGTGCCCTCATGCTCAAATATGATTTGCGTTATGGGAGTAAAATAAAGATTAAGTAACACTTTCAGTTCAGATGCATTTAGCTGTTCCGAAATAGCAGTAAAGTTACGAATATCTGCAAACAGCACTGTCATATATTTTTTTTCTCCTGACATGGACAGTGATTTAGGGTTATCTAGCATCGATTGAATATGCGCTGGCGGAACATATTGATCAAAAATACTCTTGATTTGGATCTTTTGTTTATGTTCGTTTAGAAAGCTCAAACTACCCAACACAACTACTTGAAGAATCAACATTGCTAAAATGGAGACTTGAGGAAAATCTAAATAGTGCTGACTCCAAGCAAAAATACTTAAAGCTAAAAATAAAAAGATTGAAACACAGAAATATAGAACGATACCTATCAACTCAAGTGTTGGTAAAACAAAGGCACCAATAAGGCCAGCTATGAGAAGTACTAAAACCACAGAGCCATCTATCCAATCTGGCCTACTAGGTAATAACTCAGGAAAAATTAACCCCTCTAACAGATTTGCATGAATCTCAACACCTGGATATTGAACCCCAACAGGTGTTGTTCTTAGATCGGCATGACCAACTGCGGATGTACCAATAAAAACTATAGATTGTTCGAATAAAGTAGCATCAAATTTATTATCTAATACATCAGTCGCAGAAACATATGGAAAGCTAAATGCAGGACCTCTAAACGGGATTGCCACTCGACCATAGTCATCAGTTGGAATTGTTTCTATACCGAGTTTTAGCCCTGTAATCGTAAAGTCATCACCAAACGCTGTTGACTCGACTGTTATATTATCCGAAAGGGTATAAAGCCTAGCGACTTCAAGTGACAAAGAAGGATAAAGTTGACCATTGTGCTTTGCCAGTAACATAGCATATCTAACGAACCCATCTTCATCAGGCGCACTATTGATAAATCCATTTCCCAGTGCACTTTGTTGTAAAATTTCTAGACCAGCTACATAACCTGAGAACTCTGGAGCTGGAAGGTCTTCTAATGAAGTATCACCAAGAAAAACAGGTTCTGGCAACGAACCAACTTGTAAAGTTTTATTATGCTCAAACAACAGACCTATTACTGAATCACTATCAGATAAAGCAGTTGAGAACGTTTTATCTGCATCATAGTTGTCTCTAATCATGCTGAGGGAATTATTAAGTGCTTTGTTTTTACTCTTTTCAACTACCCTGTCAACCGGATTTATTTCAGGTTCTGAAAACAAGATATCATAAGCTATTACTGATACACCTGCATCTAACAGTTTATTATGTAATTGCGAAACTACAGTTCGACTCCATGGAAATCTGCCAAGCTTTTTAATACTTTTTTCATCAATATCAACGATAATAATAGGTAGGAAAGCACGTTTTGGGTGCATTGTTAAAGTTGCCTGAAGTCTTAAGTCATAAGCTAAGCCCTCCAAGCGCTTAAAGAAATCGCCCTGTTTACTGCCAGGAACTAAAAATGAAAGATGTATGAAGATACTTAAAATTATTATAAGAAGACCACTAAGCCATTGATATTTGTAATGTGACCAATTTGCTCTCACACTCATATGAGCGTTAAACCTTCATAAGCAAATAGAATATTAAACGGGTACTCACCCTGCTGTAACTCAGATTGTAATTTGTCAATTTGTTCATCTGTTCTATCTGGGTCATGACTTACAAGAACTAAGTTCTTAACTTGTGCTTGCATGGCTAGATCTAACGCATGCTGTATCTGACTATGTCCCCAACCTCTTTTGAAAGGATAGTCTTCAGGTAAGTATTGCCCATCATGAATTAAATAGTCTGCTTTTCTGCAAAACTGAACCCATTGTTCAAAAGTGGTAGCAACCGGGTAAGGGGGAAATAGTTCATTGTCGGTTGCATAAACTATCGTTCTTTCATCTGTAATAATTTTATACGCGCTTCCCCCACCTGGGTGATTCATTCTAGTACGAGATATTTGAAAAGTTTTATATTTCCAAGAATGGCTTTTTATGGGAGTGATTAAAATTTTCGCTAAAAGGTCTTTTGAGTTTATTGGAAAAAAACTGCCTTTCATTTGCTCAAGAATTGCTTTTGGCTCATATTCTTCCGTTAAGCCCGGTATTATGTTTATTTTTTTTTCTGGTATGTAAGCAGGTATAAAGTATGGAAAGCCTTGAATATGATCCCAATGATTATGACTTAACAGGATATAGATATCATTTGCATAACTTTGAATGTCCTTACCTAAATTTCTGATGCCAGTTCCCGCATCTAAAATCAAAAAATCAGATGCTTTATTCTCAAGTAGTATGCTTGTTGTATTACCACCATACCTAACTGTGTCTTGTCCAGGAGTCGGCACAGAGCCTCTTACACCATAAAAGGTTAATTTCATCAAAAACTCCAGTTACTGTCCTGTTATCTCAATAGCAGCCACACTTATCCTTTTTCTAAGAGTATCTTGTAATATAAGTAAGAAGCTGTCGTTATTATTGTGGTGTTGAACATCAATAAGTTCGTATGCAATACCAATATCTAATAGTTGGAAACCTGTTTCATTTAACTGCTGGTCTATTAGTTCTTCCGGATCATCTAGCAATAATCTTGATATATAAATTGCCTGGCTAATTTGAGACTGGGAGAAAAGCACCATCCTATTTTGCGAGTCAAAAGCAATATTTTTAATTGTAACCGGATCGCCTTTATAATTGCTGAGATTAAAGATGCCACTTGTAGCATAACCTGTTTCGAGCTCTCCTAAACTATTCACTTTTGCGATAAAGTTTGTTGAAGCTAATTGCCCATAAATATAAAAATTTCCAGATGAGTCAAGTAAATAACCATTTACTGATAAGTTCTGACCAAGCAATGCCCCCACATCAATGACTGCAATACCTGCTTCTCCAAATTCATGGACTAAATTACCCTCACTATCTACATTAACTATCACAATACGGGGAGAAGTATAAGATTGTCCATCTGTGCCTATACCAAATATTCCTGTATCCGTGACTTTGATTTCATCTAATTTAAACGCTGTATTAGCGCATTCGTATCCTGAGGGTGGTTCAAACGTAAAGTCAGTTAACTTACTTCCCGTTGAAGATAAATATACGCCAACTGATTTAGTGATGCAGCCGTCGTAAATATCACTTAATAATAATTGTTCCTGGCTTGGTAGTTCGTGTATGTACAAAGGTTTAATTGATTCAGCAGTAAAACCTGATGATGGTAAATAACTGACGTCATTTCCATGAGCATAAAAATTGTCAGGTATGCCAGATGAGGTTAATTTTGAAATAAATGCCGAGCTGTCACTTTCGTTACCGACTAAAAACAGTGAATCATCATCGTTAACAGATAAAGACGTCGGATTGGCATCTGAGTAGAAATTAAGCCGACTTAAACCTTGTTCGCCAAATGATTGATTGACGTTTCCGGAAAAGTCTAAACTGTAAATATAAGGTACTCGTTCATTTCGCCAATTAAGTGCATATGCGGCAAGAAGTAAGTCCCCGTTGCTTTGTTTTGCACTTACAATGACGACTTCATCAGAAGATGAAGAGCTTAACGTTGTTTGACCCTGAAAGCCGAACTCATCGTTGAACTCGCCATTTAAGTTCACTTTTGCAAGCCATTGACTAGCGTAGTAATCATATCCAGCGTACCTCAACTTATAGCCATATAAAACAAGCGATGAATTGGTCAATAATGTTCCATGACTGCGAACACCATCTATGTCATAAGTTGTAATACCTTTATTAGGAGAAGACCACCCTGAATCAATTACACCATCAAAGCCAATCTTCATTAACTGTACTGCTTTATTGTTACTATAAATCTCTCGATTAATGGTCACATATAGAGAGTTAGATACAACTTGTAAGTCAATTCCTTGGGCACTTAAATTCAATAAGTCTTCTCCCACAGCATAAGTTGGTAATTCTTCTTCAATATAAATACGATAACCAACGTCATTAAAGGTTGTATCAAGATTGCCATTTTGATCCATTTTTAACAAAAATAGGCTATATTTATTGGGTGTTGGGTAGTTACCGACAACGGTTAAATGGTCACCAGTCAACATCAGTTGTTCATCAGGTAAAACTATAAGGGCTTTGACACGGTCATCAACATTTTGGCTGCCTATGTCTAACTGAAGATAACCTGTGTTTTTAAAACTGCTGTCTAATGTAAGGTCTGTAATATTATATTTTGCTAAATAAATATCTGAACTGTTACTCGAATTTTTAGTATTGCCAAAGACCATTAATTTATTTTCAGATAACAGGGTCATTCCGCTCGCTTCACTGCCTAAATCCGCAACGAGTACTTCACTATGAGATACTGAAAAGCTAACTAAATCAAAGCGAATGAGCCTCGCTTCAATGAGCTCAACATTATTAGTCATGGTGTCATTAATTAAAGCTATGAGTACATTCGAATCAAGCTTCAAGCTTACTGAAGAAGCTTTTTTCCCCGTATCAGAGGGTATGACAAAATAGCCAGTGTTCGCAAAACTTGTGTCGAGTTCCCCTTGTTCAGTCAATCTCATTATGAAAAAATCTTGAGTACTAACTTGGTCAATGTAACCAGAAACATACAAAAGCTTATTTGCATCATCAAACACTAAATTTTGTGCAACAACATTTTGAGGTAAGCCTCCAACTTGAATGCCTAAATCAGTTTCAAATACCCCTTCATGAGCAAAGCTATTATCAATGGCACCCAATGGAGTCACTTTTGTAACAACGGCTCTGTGAATATGACGACCTTGAGACTCGTCGTAGTGGCCAATGCCTGAAGCTATAAATATACTACCGTCAGAAGTTGTGATGGCTTTTCCCACTTCATGGTGCTCAAGTGATACACGTAAATTAATTGAAGAAATTCCTGAATCTGCAAATTCGCTATTCAGAACAGCTATTTCAATGGGTAAGATTTCATCAACATTAACCGTTAATGTTGATTCAGCACACAGGGGAGGATTTATCACATCACAAACCTTAGACACTACAATATATTGTGCATCACCATTAGCAATAATCGTCTGAATATCACTAATAACAACCTGCCCCATATTATTTACACTAAATAGCGATGCGAAACCTCCTGAAAGCTCATAAGTAATGTCATCATTGTCGGGATCAGATGCCGCAATCGTTGCAATAATATCTCCATTATTAAATTCAGTTGTGATATTGGCTTCTACAGGTTCAATTGTTGGGGTGTAGTTTTTATCCTTAACCAAAATAAAAACAGATGTTGGCTGTGAGCTTTCACCTTTACTATTTATCGCTCTATAGCTCAATATATCGTTACCGACAAAATTGAAATTAGGTGTGTAGCTTATTTCACCAGTTTGATTAACAATTGAAACTTCACCTTGACTAGGCTGAGTTTCAATTACTAAAGGCGATTCTGAAATGGCGATACCTAGAAAATCATCATTATTTAAAACATTTAAATTTATCGATTGATTTTTGAACGTTTCAGTACTGTCGCTCTGTGTGATAGGAAATGTATCTACTTCTAAAATGTTTATCGTCACAGTCGCACTATTAGAGATTGCCCCTTCATTATCTCTAAACCGATATGTAAAACTATCTGATTCAGTGTTTTGGTCAGCATTTGTATATAACACATTACCGGTAGATAAAATCTCTAAATCACCAAATTGCACAGTGTTTATTATTTCTAGAGTTGAACTATTAATAGCGCCATCTGTATCTGAATCATTTTGCAGTATATTCAACTCAAGCGCTGTACCTTCATTCACATCAAAACTATCGTCAACGGCTATAGGCGGTTTGTTAACTCTAGTAACAGTAATAGAGACTGTGGCTTCATTTGAAGAAGCCCCTTCATTATCTTTAAAACTATAAGTTAAAAAATCTGTGCCATAAAAGCCCGCATTAGGTGTATAAAAGATTTTACTCGATTCAACGGAGAAAACAGCACCTCCATTTTGTGGCACAGACACAAGCTTGACGGTATTCAAATCGATAGTGCCATCGACATCAGTATCATTACCTAGAATACTAATTTCTACAGAAGTGTCTTGTTGAGTCTCTGCAATGTCGTTCATTGCTATGGGTGGTTTGTTTGGACCAGTTACTTCAATATAAACTGACGATGGATTTGACTCTAACCCTTCTGTATCAGAAACAATATAACTAAAACTGTCTTGACCTATGAAATCTGTGGCACTTGTATATTCAATCGTGCCTGTGTCTAAGTTCAATTTCAAATCGCCATGCAACGTATTCTTTATAACTTGCAAGCTTGATCTGTCTATTTCACTGTCTACGTCATAGTCGTTTTCTAAAACCCCTATAAAGATAGACTGATTTTCACTGGTTGATACATTATCATCTTGTGTAATTGGAGCGTCGTTGACAGCAGTGATGTTAAGTAATACAAATGCAGATGTTTTTAATCCTTCAGAACTCTCAACATTATATATAAAATAATCAGACCCATAAAAATTCTCATCAGGAAAATACCTAAATGAACCGGAAGTTGATAACTCTAAAATTCCGTTCATAGTAGTTTGAGATATTGTTACGTCATACGATTCAGGGCTTTCAACGCGATCATTTTTTAATATACCAGGCGCGTCAACAATCAATACCTCGTCTTCATTTAGCAAATAATCATCATTAACACTCACGTGAGCGGGCGTATTTACATCTTCCAGAACAGTCAGCTTTACCTCAGCAGTGTCTTCCCCACCTTGACCATCTTGAAGTTTATATACAAAAGAATCTTCACCGACGAACCCTTGATAGGGTGTGTAGCTAAATGACCCTGAACTCTCTAAAGCGAGAGTGCCATGTTCAACATTTCTAACTGGTAAAGTATTGATAGATAATTGGTCACCATCAAAGTCAATATCATTGAGAATAAGTACGCTTGTATTGTCGCGAAATTCACTATTTGCTGAGACAAGAAACTCATTGAACAATGCAACCGGAGCGTTGTTTATTTGCTTTATTGATATCGTTACTATAGCTTCTGATGTTAGACCTTGTGGGTTTATAACCCTATATTTAAAACTATCCAAGCCGGTAAAGTTATTTTTAGGCAAATAGATAAAATCGCCATTTTTGAATAAGGTCAATTCACCATGTTCAGGAGCAATTAAAGGCTCAAGCTCTAGTACAATTGGGGCTAGGCCATTATCTTTATCGTTTACCAGTAAGTTACCACTTAAAGACTCAAACTGTTCAATTTCAAATTCATCATTTACAGCCACTGGAAAAATAACTTCTTTTGCTGGGATCAATAAGCTCTCACTAAAGGCGCTTTCACCACTACCATCGATACCTGTCACTCGTGCATAATAGTTTTTCTTCGTTGAGAGTTTTTCAAAGACATGTGAGTTGTTGGTAATGGAAATCGCACGCTGATTTGTTTCAGATAATGTGAAATTAGTCAGTACATCTAAGGGGGACTCAGCTAAGTAAACGTTGTATCTAAGGAAACTCGATGATTCTAACCAATTTAATGTAACTGACTCATCCTCCCTTATACTTTCACTTATTATAATTTTTTGCGGTAACCAGTTGAATTGTTGGATTTGTGCTAAAGATACGTTCTCTTGTGAATCTTCAACCCAAATTTGTAGCTGTATTGAACCTGGTGATTGATTAAAATTATATGGATTAATGCCAGTTTCAAAAAGTTGGTAAGGCGAAGTACAATTTTCGCTGCATACAAGAAATGCTTTATCACTTTGTGCAAAACCCAACCAAACTCTTTTGATCCCTTCTTCATCTTCAATTCGATCAGCTGCAACAGTGATATTTCCTCTTATAGTGTTACCACTTTGTGGAGTATTAATTATTGCTTTAGAATTCATAAAATCTTCAGGCACGAGCCGTGACTTTCTAAAGGGATTTCCTTTCACTATTCTTTTATAAGCAAAAGGTTGTGTCTGTTCGCCGGATGAAATGGTCTGAACTATAATAGAATTACTTGAATTAGGAGCGGGTTGTTCTAAAGCCTTTTCATTACCACAACCAAAAAGTAAATTTATAAATAACATACAAAAAAAGTGAGTTATTTTATTCATCTTAAACCTACTTCTCTTTAATTACGAATAACCCACCGGCATTGGTGGTTATATTCTCAATTTCAAATAAGGTAAAACTTCCTCTTATTTTACTTAGTTCATCACTGAATTGTGCCTTGATATCTCCATAAGCTAAGTTTTGCCCATGACTCGCGTAATTAATACCCAGTTGCATACCACTCGTGTTGATTAAACCATTAAAAGTTGCAAACCATTCGCCTTCACTGTCTAGGAATGACAATGCTCCAAGAGGAACAGTACCGTTGTCAAAATCAACATCTATGCGCATCGAAAAGGCGCTGACTTCACCGACACTTGATATTACTGAAAATTCTTCAACATCCGAATATTCAATAACACCACTGCGCTGAGCCAACAAAGCTCCAATATCGTCTGTTTGAAAAGTATCTAGGATTTCTTCAGTTAAAAAACTACTATCTTCAATAGCATTTTTTAAAGCTTCGATGTCCAATGATTCAACGATATTTTGTGTTGTAACCAATAAATTCGGGTTTTCTGATGTAATCGAGGTAACTATTTCTGTTAATTGCTCTTCAGAATATTGCTCATCGTTAAGTAATTTACCAAATAATGACGATAGCTCTTTTGGTGGTTTTAATAGGGCTTTTACTTCACCAAAACTTGAGATTTTGGCGAATGCATGCGTACCATCTGAACCCAAAACAAGGGGTTCTGTGAGAATATCGCTTGATATTTCAATTGAACCGTCCCAAACAGCCAGAAATAGATCACCTTTTACTATTTCTACTTCGTAATGAGTGCCCCTGATACCAATACTCCCTAGAGGAGTTTTTAACTTATAGTTATCTGAGTTTCCTTTTATTTTTCCTGTAATAGTTCTCAATCCACCGGATACTAATTCAATAACGATCGAACTTTGCTCATCATTTTCACTTAATAAATACTCTTCTATGTTTAACGCTGTATTTTCTTTGAGTGCCAATAAAGCCCCATCAATCATCTTCAATTGAGCTTTACTGTGTTGATAAGTAGAAACTCTATCAACCTTGTAGATTGGTGTTCTTCTTTTTAGACTTCTTACCTCAGATGTTTGTAAAGAAATAGCCTCAACAGTCCCTTTAGCCAGCAAAGTTTTTCCTGCTTGTTGTTGTGCATCTGCATTTTTGACGAGAAATATTAAAGTAATTGCATAAATAAAAATAAGTTTTTGTTGTTTAGAATTCATAACTAGCTCCTAAGTACAATTCATTCCTATCAAATTCATAAATAGCTAAATTGCTCGACTTATTGTAATGACTGAAGCGTGTATGCAAGTACCACTGTTTCGATAAACTGTAACGCCATTCGAAAGCAGCATTGCGTATATTTTCTTCTCGCAAGACCATAAAAAAAGGATGAATGTCATGATGCTCGACTGTTTTGTATTGACTACTAATTACAAATGCATGAAGAGTAGATATGTTATAAGACAAGTAAAAAGACGCTGCTTTGTAATCACGGCCATAATGCCTCGCAGACTGTAAATCTGCATTTTGCTTACCATTTAAAAAAGCGATTTTTGCTAAAAATCTATTTTGGAAGTATAAGAAGCCTAAATCTAATTCGAAGATATCACTGTCAAGGTCTTCATTTTGAACATTATTAACTGATGATGCTTTAGCATTAAACTCAAACACCCAGTTTTTCAAAAGCTGATATTGTATACTGGTTAACACACCAACTTGTTGTTGATAAGTCGCCTCATCTAGTGACATAACAGATGCAACTCCTCTAAGGTTTAAACGTGATGATGAATTAGCATACTCATATCCAAACCCAATATTTCCTTGGTTTCTATTAAACTGAGTGAGATTGTTATGTATTAGTTGAGAAAGATTTAAATTTAGTCGCCAAGCCTCATACTGGGTACTTTGCCACTTACCATTAAACTGGTAGTCAAATCGAGCAAATCTGTCTGCAGATTTTTGACTTGCTTCATCTAATAAAATTTCTACGCCAGAAACTACTACTCTATCGTCCAATGAACCACTATTTACATTTGAATCATGCCCCAAGTTAAGCGAAAGTCGTTGTATAGTATTTGAATCTAAATTCTCTCTTTTCGTTTTTACAAATTGTAAATTCTCTTGAATATTTATTCTTAGATCATTCGGTATCGGAAGTAGAAGTAGGGTATTAAGTGTTTGCTCTGATTGATTGAGGTTATTTTGTTTGGCATAACTTAAAGCTAATAAGTAAAAAGATATATAGTCATTGGGATTCTCAGATATGGCTCTTTCGAAGGCAAAGACTGCCTCATCTATTTTATTTAGCTTAAGACAAATTTGACCGTACAAAGCATCAAACTCAGCAGTGCCAGCTAATTCATCAAAATACATTTCAGCAATTTTAAATGCTTCTTGTGTTTTTTGATTATTATACGCTTCCGAGATCTTCAAAAGAGGTTGCTCAGATGAAACAGCTGAAAAGTTACACCCAATAAATAAGTAAAAACAAAAATAAAAACTGTAACGCCACATAATTGATCCTAACTATTTAAAAGTTTATGAATCAAAGTAAGCTGGTTTGAAACGGCAACTATACAAACAAGTTCACTTTCAGAATATTTTCACTCCTTAAAACATTTCAGAGTAAAAATAGTCAATTAAGAAAATGATGTGCACCAAATATGAAAATTTATACAAAATTCAATTAAGTTCTTTTAGCTTCATGTTGCTATGGAAGATACAAGACAAATGGTGCCGTCTTCATTTTGAGTATAATCAAGATTGTGTGTTCGTCAGTAAAGATAGTAGGTACAAGCCCATCTTTTCAAAAGACGGGCTTTACTTGTTGGAATTATGAAAGGGCTAAATTTTGCGTGCAACCTGAAGCGCTTCAAAAATTGCTCGCTTAGCATCTATCGCTGCAGCGAGTTTCGCACCACCAATCACATGATGATTATCAGGTAACGCGTCTTTATTGAATATTTCACTATTTGAAACCTGACCGATACAGGCTATCACGGTATCAACATCTAGGGTTTGTTCTTTACCTTTATGTTTAATCTTCAAGCCTTGTGCATCAAAACCTAAATATTCACATTCTGATAATTGTTTAACATTATGCTGTTTTGCAACTTGTCTATGGATCCAGCCTGTTGTTTTACCAAGCTCTGAACCAAAGCGTCCTTCACTTCGCTTTAACATATAAAGTTGTCTTTTAGGACCAGTATGCTGCTGTTCAGTTTCTATACCCCATTGAGTTTTAAATTCCTCAATTGATTGCTCAGGCTTCTCTTGCAGGAATGCAACCATATCAAAACCAATTCCACCAGCACCTAGAATGGCAACTTTGTCTCCAATTTCAACTTCACCGCGAATAACCTCATCATAGTGATAGACACGCTTGCCATCTTTGCATGGGAAACTTGCTACACGCGGTTTAACCCCTGATGCAAAAACAATATCATCAAAGCTGCAGTCCATATCTGGTGAGTATTCGCAGTTTAACTCAAGGTTAATTTTTAAACGCTCTACCTCTTGCAAGAAATATTTTAATGTCTTCTTAAAATCTTCTTTTCCAGGCACTTGCATTGCTAAATTGAACTGACCACCAGCATAACTATTTCGCTCTATAACCTTTACTTTATGACCTTTTCTTGCTAGATAAATAGCCGCTGACAAACCAGCTGGTCCGGCACCGACAACTAATACATTTTTTTCCTTAGAGGCTTTTTCTAATGGATAGTCAAGCTCATAACAAGCTTGAGGGTTCACCAAGCATGTTGCTCGTTGGCCCTTAAACACATGATCTAGACACCCTTGGTTACAACCTATACAGATGTTAATTTGTTCTGATTTATTCTGCTTGTACTTATTAAAGAATTCAGGATCAGCCAATAAAGGCCGTGCCATAGAGATAAGATCAGACTGGTTATCATTTAATATCTCATTTGCTATTTCAGGTGTATTGATACGGTTAACTGCAATAACAGGAACATCCACCCATTGCTTTAGCCTTTGTGATGCTTCCCTGAAAGCACCGGCCGGCACCATGCTTGCGATTGTTGGTACTCTCGCCTCATGCCAGCCAATACCAGTGTTGATAATGTCAACGCCGGCTTTAACAAGCTCTTTAGCCTGATATTCTACTTCATCGGTAGTTGAACCATCAGGAATTAAATCCATGACAGAAAGTCTAAAGATAATCATAAATTTATCAGATACTTGACTTCTAACGGCTTCGACGACTTCTTTTGCAAGCCGCACTCTGTTTTCAAGACTTCCACCATAACAGTCTTTACGCTTGTTAGTATGTGGCGCCATAAATTCATTGATTAAATAGCCCTCTGAGCCCATGATTTCAACGCCATCATAACCTGCCTTTTCAGCCAGTTTCGCTGATTTAGCGAAGCTTTTAACCGTAGATTTTATTTGCCCTAAAGACATTGCTTTTGGTTTGAATGGTGTAATTGGCGCCTTTATTGCGCTTGGAGCTACACTAAAAGGGTGATATGCATATCTTCCTGCATGGAGTAATTGCAAGCATATCTTACCGTCATGCTTATGAACTGCGTCTGTGTAGGCTTTATGCTTTACTACATCAAACGTTGTATTAAATGAGGATGCAAAAGGCGTCAATTTACCGCGAATATTAGGGCTATATCCACCTGTTATAATTAAACCTGTGCCACCTTTAGCACGCTCTTCATAAAATGCAGCCAATTTCTTTCTATTTGACCACCCTTCTTCTAAGCCCGTATGCATCGAGCCCATAACGAGTCTATTACGCAACCTTGTATTTTTTAATTCTAATGGTGCTTCTAACATGGATTAATTTCTCAAAACTGGTCGTACCTCCTGAGACCTTAGCAATTTTTAACAAATTAGCAAAGTTTATCTTTTAAAAAAGCTTAATTTTAATCTAAATGTACGTTCTGTAAGCTTATAAATACTTAGTTACGTTTTAGGTATAACACTCTTAAATTAACTCAGTTATTATAAAAGTAGTGAAAAAGATTAGATTTAGACAATAATAAAGGTGAGCTTTGATTTATATAGGTAAATTCTTTAAAGGCCTGTGGGCCGCAATAAATTTTTCAAGAAAACTCGTATTGAACTTAGTTTTCTTCGGACTTCTTGCTGTGATAATTTTATCGATCCCGCAGCAAGAGGCGCAGGTAAACGTACCTAATGGTGCTGTTTTAAACTTAAATCTTAACGGTTCGCTAGTCGAAGAACTAACATACGTAGACCCAGTCGATGCCGCCTTTGGCGAAGTTTTTTCTAGCAATGACCAGCCAAAAGAGATCTTGGTTGACGATGTCGTTAATGTCATCAACTCAGCAGCTCAAGACTCGCGAATCCAAGTTTTGCTACTAAATCTGAAATCTTTACATAGTGCTCATTTAAACAAGCTTGATGCTATTGCGCAGGCAATCGTTGAGTTCAAAAAGTCAGGTAAAAAAGTCATCGCGCATGGTGCATATTACTCGCAAAGCCAATATCTTTTAGCTTCATATGCACACGAAATCTCTCTTCACCCATATGGTGGCGTTGAATTGAGAGGCTTTGCAAGCTACCCGCTTTACTTTAAAGATGCACTCGAGAAACTTAAAGTAACGCAACATGTATTTAGAGTGGGCACTTATAAGTCTGCAGTAGAGCCTTTTATACGTAATGATATGTCTCCTGAAGCAAAAGAAGCCAACCAGCTATGGTTAGATGAGTTATGGGCTCAATACAAGTCAGATATTGCCGCAGCGCGTGAGTTTGAAGTCAGTAATTTTGATGAAAAAGCAGATCAATATTTAGCTAAAATTCAGGCTGTAAATGGGGATTATGCGCAATATGCATTGCAAAATAGTTGGGTAGATACGTTACAAACAGATCAACAGCTTCAAGCGCAACTTATTGAGCAAGTTGGTACAAACGCTTCAGGTAAAACATTTAAAAACATCAGCTTTAACAAATATCTTGAATCGTTAAATAATCAGCCTAGCTTTACGATGCCTTCCGATAATAAAGTTGCAGTTATTGTAGCAAGAGGCAATATTGTAGATGGAAAACAAAAAGCAGGACGTATTGGTGGTGATTCAACAGCCGCGCTTCTAAAGAAAGCTCGCTTAAACGAAAAGGTTAAAGCGGTTGTACTTAGAATTGATTCCGGTGGTGGCAGTATGTTCGCTTCAGAAATAATTCGAAACGAAGTCCTAGCTATTAAAGAAGCAGGTAAACCAATTATTGCTTCTATGGGCTCTGTTGCCGCTTCTGGCGGTTATTGGATAGCGATGTCTGCAGATGAAATCTGGGCTGCCCCCAGTACAATTACAGGCTCAATTGGTGTATTCGGTACTATTTTAACATTTGAGAATTCGTTAAATTCAATAGGGATCTACTCTGACGGTGTTGCAACAACGGAGCTAAATAATATCTCTTTATCAAGAGGTATTTCGGACAAGCTCTCTCAAGTATTTCAGTTAGGCATTGAAAATGCGTATGATAAATTTATTTCCTTAGTTGCTCAAGAACGTGGATTGGAAAAATCAGCGGTTGATGAAGTTGCACAAGGTCGAGTTTGGACTGCTACTCAAGCTCAAAGCTTTGGCTTAGTTGATAAATTAGGTGATAAACAAGATGCGATTGATGCTGCTGCATCTCTTGCACAACTTGAAGATTTTGATGTTATTACTATTGAACAAACGCTCTCCGAAAAAGACCAATTATTAAGAGACCTATTAGGCTCTGCAATGATTAGTTCAATGATTGAAACTGATGGCTCGTCTGACGACATTCTGGCTAATCTATCGAAGTTATTTGGTGGTTTTGGTGAGCAAGTTGTTGAGCAACTGAATATTGTTAATGAGTTTAATGACCCTAATCACATCTACACACGCTGTTTAACGTGTGAAGTGACTTATTAATCCTCTGTCATAAATTCAAGCTTACGAATATAATAAGTCCAGATTGATATCTGGGCTTATTTTTATGAAAAGAAAAAAAATCTACATCGCTTATACTGGCGGTACAATCGGTATGAAACAGTCGTCTCGTGGTTATGTACCCGTTGCTGGTTATTTAACAGAAACCGTTAAAAACAATGCCGAATTTACCCGAGAAGAAATGCCACTTTTTGATATTCATGAATATTGTCCGTTAATAGACTCTTCTGATATGTCTCCTCATCATTGGCAATTAATCGCTGGTGATATTAAGTCTAAATATGATCAATACGATGGTTTTGTTGTCCTTCACGGCACTGATACTATGGCTTATACTGCTTCGGCTTTATCGTTCATGTTTGAAAACCTGACAAAACCTGTCATTGTTACAGGTTCGCAAATCCCACTTTCGCAATTGCGCTCTGATGGCCAAGTCAATTTGCTAAATGCAATGTACTTAGCCGCAAACTACCCAATTGCTGAGGTGAGCTTATTTTTTAACAATCAGCTTTTCAGAGGTAATAGAGCAACAAAAGCACATGCAGATGGTTTCAACGCTTTTGCTTCTCCAAATCTTTCACCTCTTGCGCAATCAGGTATAAACATTCAGTTGATTGAAGGAAAATTAAGTCCATATGTTGAGCAAGCACTTCAAGTCACTTCGGTGCAGTCACAAAAAATAGCAATTTTATATTTGTACCCTGGTATTTCGGTTGAAATGGTTAAAAATATCATCACCGAAGACGTCAAAGGCTTAATATTACTCAGCTTTGGTGTTGGTAATGCCCCGCAACAACATGAATTTCTTGAGATCCTTAAAAGTGCCACAGACAATGGCACCGTGATTGTAAACCTCACTCAATGTATTCAAGGTCAAGTTAATATGGGTGGCTATGCAACTGGCAATGCGCTGTTAAATTGTGGAGTGTTGAGCGGTTATGATATGACCTTAGAAGCGTGTCTAACAAAGCTACACTATTTGTTTAGTCAGAACTTAGAACTTGAAACTGTCAGACATCTTATGCAAGATAATTTGCGGGGTGAATTAACTCGATAAAAATAAACCATTCTCTATCGGATACAAAAAAGGTCAGCAACGCTGACCTTTTTAAGTTTGACTCTTGTTTTATCTGACTTTTGCGTCAATCTCGACTAAGTCCGTTAGGTGGCACGTTTCACCCGAGTGGGTTTTAATACCGTGCTCACCAAAGTAATCACGTTGCGCTTGTACAAGGTGACCGTTACTAGGTGTGCTTAATGTTGCAATATAAGTCTGTGTAGAACTTAATACAGGGAAAGCAAGGCCAGATGACACTGCAAGACCTGTTACTTTGCGAAGTGCTAGCGATTCTGCTTGTAACGTATCGATGAACTCCACACCTTCAGCAATATCATCCAGGTAATCGGCTCTAATGATACAACCTGCACGCCATGTTTGAAGCGTTTTACCAAGGTCGACCTTCCACTGGTGTGCACGTGATGCACCTTTGATTAATGCTAAACCTTGGCGGTAACATAGCAGGCTTGCAAGATAGAAAGCTGATTTAAGCTCATCTAAATCAATATCGATTTTCGCCGTTTGCTGCGATGCATAAGTCATTTCTTTCGCTGCATGTGTATCGATGGTATTGGTTAAGTGACGCGCTTGAACTGCAGCAACTAAAGAAGGCACAGCAATACCTAGCTCTAATGCATTTTGTGCAGTCCAAAGACCTGTGCCTTTTGCACCAACTTTGTTGTCAATCAGGTCAACTAAAGACTCTTGGTTATCAGTTTCAAGCTCTAAAATATGACTTGAAATCGATAACAAGTAGCTATTCAAATGACCTTCTGACCAAGATTGGAATACTTCTGCAACTTCTTTTGGTGTTCTACCGGTTCCATGTCGAAGTAGTTGATACATTTCAGCAATAAGTTGCATTAATGCATACTCAATACCATTGTGTACCATTTTTACAAAGTGACCCGAAGCAGACTGACCAACTCGAGCGAAACAAGATTCGCCGTTATAGCTTGCTGCTACTTTTTCGAACCATGGAATAATTCGTTCCCATCCACCCTCTGAGCCACTTGCCATCATCGCAGGACCATGACGAGCACCCTCTGCACCGCCTGAAATCCCCATGGTAGCGAACTCAAATTTATTCTGATATTTAAGTTTACGTGCAATACCATCTTTATAATTACTATTACCGCAATCGATGATGATATCGTCTTTATCTACACCCGCTTCAACTAAATCAGAACACACTCTATCTACTAACTCGCCGGCTGGAACAAGTAGTAAAATTGAACGAGGCGTTTCTAAACGGCGGATCATATCACCAAGGTCAGAAACAATGTGCAAGCGCTCAGCTAAGCCAAGTGACTGAGCACAGCTTAAAAGCTCAGCACCTGCGTCCGGGTTTCTATCGTAGGCAACTAACGTTAAACCCTGTTCAATGAGATTTAGTGCAAGGTTTTTACCCATCACACCTAAACCAACTAATGCAACTTGCATTAAGTTCCTCCTCGGTAACAACTAATTTGAGCAATACTTCAGTAGCCTATTATATGTCTTAGCTTTGTAAGATACCAATTACTACTATTTAAATCTTTTACACAAACAAACTTTATATGGGGTTAAAGAATCTATAAGCAAAAATGTTTAGCACCATTCTCTCGGATTCTTTTAATTCATTTGTATGTAAAGACACCAGGATCTTGTGATTGACGCATCCTGACACCGGTGTCATAATGATGTCATATAGATCATATAACTTAATTACGGTGTTAAAAAGAGTTAATGCAAATTCTTTCAACATCTAATGCGTTTTTAATCAAATATTGAGCTATCTTTGCTTAAATTTGTTGGTTTATTTCGCATTTATTAATATCTACCTATCTAAATAGGCCTACAGGAGAACCTGATGCTTAGACGCACAAAAATTGTAGCAACCCTTGGACCTGCAACTGACCGCGATAACAACTTAGAAAAAATCATTAAAGCGGGTGCAAACGTAGTTCGCCTAAACTTTTCTCACGGCGTTGCTCAAGATCATAAAGACAGAGCACAAGCTGTAAGAGATATTGCAACTAAACTAAATAAACACGTTGCTATCCTTGCTGACCTTCAAGGTCCTAAGATCCGTGTTTCTACTTTTAAAGATGGTAAAGTAAATCTTGAAGTTGGTGCTAAATTTATTCTTGATGCTGAAATGGCTAAAGGTGAAGGTACTGTTGAGGCTGTTGGTATAGATTATAAAGAACTGCCTCAAGACGTAAAACAAGGTGACCTACTTCTTTTAAATGACGGTTTAATTCAGCTTGTAGTAGACTCGGTAGACGGCGCACTTGTTCATACCACAGTTAAAGTGGGTGGTGTGTTATCAAATAATAAAGGTATTAACCGTTTGGGTGGTGGTTTAACCGCACCAGCTTTCACTGAAAAAGACGAACAAGACTTAATCACTGCAGCTGAAATTGGTGTTGACTATATTGCTGTTTCATTCCCGCGCAGTGGCGACGACATGCGTTATGTACGTTCACTTGCAGAGAAAGCCGGCTCCAACGCTCAACTTCTTGCAAAGATCGAGCGTGCAGAAGCCGTAGAAACCGTAGAAGCAATTGATGATATCGTTCTTGCATCTGATGCGGTAATGGTTGCACGTGGTGATTTAGGTGTTGAGATTGGTGATGCTGCTTTAGTTGGCAAGCAAAAATTAATTATCAGCCGTGCTCGCTCTCTGAACCGTACTGTTGTAACAGCAACACAGATGATGGAATCAATGATTGATAACCCAATGCCTACACGTGCAGAAGTCATGGATGTGGCTAACGCAGTATTAGATGGCACAGATGCAGTTATGCTTTCAGCAGAAACCGCTGCAGGTGATTATCCTGAAGAAACAGTAGCAACCATGGCTCGAGTTTGTTTAGGCGCCGAGTCACAGCCAGAAGCACATATTTCTAAGCATCGATTAGATAGTATGTTCTCAGACACCTCAGAGACACTTGCTCTTTCTGCTATGTATGCAGCAAACCATTTAGACAGTGTGAAAGCAATTGTAACGCTTACAGAGTCAGGAAAAACTGCAAAGCTAATGTCACGTATTAGCTCTGGTCACCCTATTTACTCATTATCACGCCATGCATCTACACTTGGTCAAACAGCATTATACCGTGGCGTATACCCAGTATACTTCGATTCAACTAAGCATGATCAAGAATGTATGATCAAAGACGCACTAGATACACTAGTTGAACGTGGCTCACTTGTTAAAGGTGACACCGTTATACTGACACACGGAGACAAAATGGAAACCGTAGGTGCGACTAACACAATGAAGATAATCACTGTGTAAACTCGGTTCTAATCGCAAAAAGGAGCAGATTAAAAGCTGCTCCTTTTCTATGCAAAGAAGATAAATTAACTCGCAAGCGCTGCTTTTACTTTATCTCTATAACTACGGCTTACTTTTAATTCTTGCCCGTTGTCTAGCACTAATAAATACTCGCCACTTGTCTGTGTAACTAACTTGCTAATCTGTTTAGTATTCACGATTGCTGAACGATGAACACGAACAAATAACGCTGGGTCCAGCTCTTGTTCAAGTTCTTTCATTGTTTTACGCAGAATATGTGTTTTCCCGTCATTGCAGTGCAGGCACATATAATCTCCCGCGGCATCAACCCATTGTATTGATGACGTCGTGACACGAATAATTTCACCCTGCTCTTTCACAGCAAGAGATTCAGGATATTTTTTATCTTCTAACGCATCACCTGTTGCTAATTTCTTCAAGATTTCTTCACAGTTATTACCTGTAATACCTGCAACGAAACTAGCTAGTTTCTTTTTATGGGCGTTATCTTGTTGTGTTTTTAAATAGCTTTGCACTTTATCCACCGCCTGTTCTAATCGGTTGTCATCAACGGGTTTTAAAATATAATCGAGGGCATGGATCTCAAATGCTTGCACAGCATATTGATCGAACGCCGTTACAAACACAACAGCAGGCATTGAACCTGGCTTTTCACTGAGCGTTTTGGCAACTTCAAAACCATTCATTCCAGGCATTTGAATATCTAAAAATAGCAAATCAATGTCGTTTTCGTTACAAGCTTGAATCGCTTGTTCGCCTGTAGGGCATAAATCAACTACTTCTAATTGTTCAAATTCTTTTAAACGTACAGCAAGGCCTTTTCTTGCTAATGGCTCGTCATCAACGATTAATGTTTTAATTCTACTCATTACTTTCTGCCTTCTCGTATGGAACGCGAATATTTACTTTTAGCCCTTTTGGTGTGTTATGTGATAGAGCGAACGAGTAATTATTTTCGTATAAAGTTTTAAGCCTATCTTGAGTGTTTGCAATACCCACTCCTGACGCATTCAATAATTTGCCATTTTCTATTTCAGCACCGGGTCCATTGTCCCCTACTTCTAATAATAATTCATTGGCAAAGACTTGCGCCTTTATCTCTAATTTACCGCCTTCAGTCATATGGGCGATGGCATATTTGATTGAGTTTTCGATTAATGGTTGCAGCAACAAGCTTGGTACTAGCGCATGTTTCGCTTCTTCTGTCATACTGACATCTATTGATAGACGTTCATCAAAACGTACTTTTTCAATCTCTAGATATAAGTTTAATGCGTGAATTTCCTGTTCTAATGGCACTTTTTTTATGGGATCAGTATTGAGTGTATAACGAAGGAAATCACTGAGCCTAGATACCATCTGATTTGCATCTTTATTTTCTTCAACAAGTATAAGTGTAGAAATTGCATTAAGTGTGTTGAACAAAAAATGAGGGTTTAATTGATATCTAAGCATTTTGAGCTGCGCTTCATGCGCCATAGTATTTGCTTTCAGAGCTTTTTGGCGTTCACTTTGAAGTAACTGATAGTACTTGATACCAAAATACAGGCCGCTCCAGCAAAGGATGATATAGACTGAATCCAAACCTTGTTGAAAATAATAAAACCACTCAGTGGGTCTGTAACCATGACGGTATATCTCCCACAAATTGAACTTTTGAATGACTGACCAAAGGGTACCAGTAATGTATGAGGCACTGAAAACAACAACGATTAAAACCCAAGGTTTAGAGTTCCATATAATTCTGTAGAGGTAACGTAACGGCACTGTCATTAAACACCCTGCATAGGCGTTTAATACAATCACGAATACATATATATCTCTCATTTCGAAAACTTTTGAGCCAATATAATTGACCAATGCATAGCCAATCCAGCCTGCAATTTGAAGTACCCAAAAGAATCGTTGTCGATTATCGACTAAAGCTTGCCATTTCAATGGATTATATAACTCCTATTTAATGCCTTAATTATACGTAATGCATCGGATTAACGCACTGCTACCAATCTCATAATTTCATCGGCTTACCGCAAAGAAAAGGGGCACAAAAATGTGCCCCTTTATCCAATCAACATAGATTTTTATGCAAGTTTATCTGAAGCAACCTTATAATTAGGGTCTTCGATAACATTCACTTCTACTAAATCTTTTGCTTTGTTAAGCAACTCAATGCAGTCCGGACTTAAGTGACGTAAATGGACTGTTTTACCAGTTTTTTTATAGCGTTCCGCCAAGCTATCAATGGCTTCAATTGCACTATGATCTGCAACTCGACTATATTTAAACTCAATAATGACATCATTTGGGTCGTTGTTTATATCGAATAACTCAGCAAAGTTTTTAACCGAACCAAAGAATAATGGACCATGAAGTTCGTAGACTTTGGAACCCTGTTCATCGATATAGTTGTTTGTGTAGATATGCTTTGCATGCTCCCAAGCAAATACCAGTGCAGAAACAATCACACCAACACACACTGCAATGGCTAAATCGGTTATTACCGTGACGCCCGATACTAGCACTATCACGAAAGCATCCGTTTTAGGTATACGTTTCATTAATCTAAAACTAGACCATTCGAATGTGCCTAAAACAACCATAAACATCACACCAACAAGTGCCGCGAGTGGGATCATTTCAATTAGACTTGCAGCAAACAAGATAAAGCCAAGTAGTAAAACGGCTGCTGTGATACCTGATAAACGGCTACGACCACCAGAATTAATATTTATCATTGATTGACCAATCATGGCACAACCACCCATTGCACCAAATACACCGCATGTAACGTTTGCAGCACCTTGGCCGATACATTCTTTATTTGAATTACCGCGTGTTTCTGTGATTTCATCGATTAGTGTTAATGTTAGAAGCGATTCAATCAGGCCTATCGCAGCTAAAACTAATGCATAAGGGAAGATGATTTTGAAAGTCTCAAAATTGAAAGGTACAGCCGGAATATGGAACTCAGGGAATCCGCCTGCAATTGTTGCATTCAAATCGCCTGACATGTCTTTTAAGTAATCAAGTACAGTGCGAGATTCTAGATCTAAACCAATCACTAGGCCAGTCACTACCAATATGGCAGCAAGAGATGATGGAATTGCTGTAGTAAGTTTCGGTAAGAAGTGAATGATTGCCATCGTTAAAGCAACAAGACCACCCATCACATATAGCTCTGAGCCTTGCATCCATTGAAGTTGACCATTGCCATCCATTACTTTGAACTGCCCTAATTGAGCTAAAAAGATAACAATTGCCAACCCATTTACAAAACCCAACATCACTGGGTGTGGAACCATTCTAATGAATTTGCCGAGCTTAAATATGCCCGCCAATATTTGAAACACACCCATTAATAGAACGGTAGCAAATAAATATTCGACACCATGCTCAATAACCAAGCTAACCATAACAACAGCTAACGCACCCGTTGCACCTGAGATCATGCCTGGGCGACCACCAAAAATTGAGGTAATTAAGCCGACGATAAAGGCCGCATAGAGGCCAACTAAGGGGTCAACATGCGCAACAAATGCGAATGCTACAGCTTCAGGTACCAGTGCTAATGCAACGGTTAAGCCGGAAAGGATATCGTTTTTAGCAGAGCTTGGCGCTTTGCCTATCAGATTAAACATTCATTTCCTCGATGTGTTAGATATGTATTTATAATAATTATGAACAGAAAAGCGCTGGATTATAGCGAAATCCAGCGCTTTTAACAAACTGACTACATCAGATGAGTATAGTCGAAATACGTGACAGAGGTTTTAAAGTGGTAAAGCAGTTGTTCTCTTTACACACGTCATAGTTACATTTGAATGTACTTCTTGAACATATTCCAAATTCAATAAATTATCACGAACAAACCGCTCGTAGCCGTCTATGCCTTTTGAAATAATTCTGAGCATGAAATCCATAGTGCCCGCCATGGTGTAACATTCTGTTACTTCGTCATAGCTTAAGATTAGCTCTTCAAACTCAGCAAGATTATTGCGCCCGTGGTTGGACAACCTAACGTTGGCATAAACCAACATATCAAAGCCCAGCTTTTTATCATCTAATAAAGCGACTTTACCTTTGATATAGCCATCTTGCTCTAGCTTTGCAATTCTGCGCCAGCATGGTGATTGTGAAAGGCCAACTTTATCTGCAATCTCTGCTGTTGATAAACTTGCATCCTGTTGGATTAAGGCCAATATTTGTCTGTCAACTTGATTTAAAGACATATTTAATACGTTCTCTTAAAATTATGAGAATTTTATTCTCTTTCTTAGATTAAATTTTAGTGTGTTTTAGCCGAATCGGCCACTCATAAAAGGATTATGTGCCTTCTCATAACCAATTGAAGTATTTGGTCCATGACCAGAAAAAACTTCAACGTCATCTGGTAAGGTAAAAAGCTGTGTTTTTATTGATGTTTTTAATTGCTCACTGTCTCCTTTTGGAAAGTCAGTTCTGCCAACTGAGCCTTTAAATAAAACATCACCTACAAATACAGCTTGTTTACTGGCTTCATAAAAAACAATGTGACCAGGCGTATGCCCTGGGCAATGTCTCACTTCAAAGTTTAAATTACCTAAATTAAAGACTTCACCATGCTCTAACCAACGATCAGGGTAAAACACTTCATGAAGATCAAATCCAAACATTTGCGATTGCATCGGCAAAGCATCAAACCAAAAACGTTCATCTTCGGTTGGACCAATAATTTGAATATCAAGTTTGCTTGCTATTTCTACACTTGCACCAACATGATCAAGATGACCATGAGTTAACAAAATACACTTAACTCTGAGATTATTACTAGCTATGTGCTCTAATAATAAAGGTGCATCTCCACCGGGATCGAGTATTGCTGTATCGCCAGTTTCTTCACAAGTAATGAAACGTGTATTTTGCATAAATGCAGTGACAGGCTTGGTAACGACTTTCACTGATTACTTCTCTACTTCTTTTTGCTCTGGTTTATATTGCATTAAAATTGGGTATTTTAAGTAGCCTTGATCGAAATATGGCGTTTTTGAATACAACCAATTTAAACGTGCTTTAGGATCTGATTCAAAGTTTTTGTCTTCTCTTAATTTCTTATCAAATTCTAGCGCAAGTTTAGGGTTATCTTTTAACATTGAACGGGCATAAGGTACTAATGCATAATTTTCAACATATTCCGTTCGTTGGAATATTGTATGAAAACTTCCCCATGAGAAAAAAGAGTCTGGGGCTTCAGGGTGCAGTAAATGAGTTGCCAGCTTGCCTCTTACTTGCTGCGTCGTTACTTTATACCAACCTGCTAAATTTTTTTGTTCAATATCGCTATTGGTGAACTGTGCAGTTACTCTAAAACGCCCCTCAAAAGGTGTTTTTTCGAAAGCATAATCATTAACTTCTGCAAGTTTTAGGTTAGAAACTAAATCAGTAGAAGTGACTTTTTCAACATTGATACCGTGTATTGATAATTTATCTGCAATGAATCTATATGACTGTGGTATATAGAATGCATCAGGCACATCCACAACAGAAACAACCTCTTTTTTCCAATAGATAGGTAGCTTCTCGTAGTGCTCTGGCTCTCCAAGATACTTAACCTCTTGTTGCCCAGAAAGCGCACTGTTAAATCGCTTATACTTAATCCCTTTGAAGTTGATAAAGTCAGGCTCTGTTGCATACTTTCTATTAAGCACTAGACGTTTTGGCGTCTCATATTCTTTTTTAACTGCACTTTCGAGTGCTTGAGAATGTATAGATAAAGCATCTATTGCGCCATCTAAAAATACATAGGTACCTAATACACGTTGCTTATAGGGTTTAAGTGAATGATTTTCTACTAAAATCGTTGGTACATTAGCAAGGTCTCCCCAACCGTTTGAAAATCGCGGTCCTGCAATCCAACCTGCTAAGCCACTCTTAAATTCTCTTTTATCCATGACAAATACAAGTGGACCAGGAATATGGTCGTATTTTGCTAATGTTTTATCAATATGAGGCTGAAACTTTTCAGCTAACACAGTTGCAATTTGTGGTGATTCACTAGCGAATGCGGGTGTGTAGCCATAAGTGACATCGTATTGATAATCTGCACCATCTGTGACATGAACATCTACGTACAAGTCTGGTTCAAATTCATTAATTACCTTCAATACAGCTTTTACTTCTGGTGTATCTAACTTAGTGTAATCACGATTAAGGTTTAGGTTGTTTCCATTCGTTCTGAAACCCATCTTAATTGGGCCACGCTGATTTATACGATTAAACTCACTTCGGCGCTCATGCCCATCAACGTTTAAGATAGGAATAAAAAGTATATTTACTTTATTTAACAGATCTCTTCTTTTGCCCGTTGCTATATCTCTTAACAACATAAAGCCAGCATCTTTACCGTCAATTTCACCAGAATGGATACCAGCTTGAATTAACATTGTCGGCTTACCATTGCTTTTGATCATGTTTGCAGAAAATTGGCCATTTTCGCTGGCAACAATCATTTTGATTTCACGCTGACCAAAACTTTCACCAATTGATAAGCTGCTGAACTGGGTTGGATTTGCCGCAATTAATCTATCAACGAATTTCATTGTGTCTTCATAAGTAGGCGATACTTCCCCACCACTTAGTTCAAAGTCTGTTGTTAAAGGACCAGAACTTTGAATTAGTTGCAAACTTTTCCCTTGCCAAGGTATTAATGGTGGTAAATGACCATTCATACTCAACACAGTGGATAAAATTATGACGTTTGCAAACATGTAAAAGACTCATTAATAATTTATAAGTTAGATGAATTATATCAATCTTTTACAAACCAATTTAGAATGTGCGGTGATTCAACAAAAAAATGCAGCAAATGACATATTTGGCATTTTTTATCTACATTAATACAGCGAAATAACAAAATGAAATCAATCTTGATCACAGGCTGCTCTACCGGCATCGGTTATCACTGTGCAAAAGAACTACATAAATCAGGTTATAAAGTCATAGCCAGTTGCCGTAAAAATGAGGATGTTGTGCGGCTCTCAGAAGAAGGTTTAACCTGTATTAAATTAGATCTCGCGGACCAGGCAAGTATAGAGCAAGGCTTTAAAACAGCACTTGATATATGTGATGGGCAGTTAGATGTATTGTTTAACAATGGTGCTTATGGACAACCCGGCGCAGTAGAAGACTTGCCAACAGATACTTTACGCGCACAATTTGAAGTCAACTTTTTTGCTTGGCACCACCTTACCAATTTGGCAATTAAACATATGCGCTCAACGGGACATGGTCGAATTATTCACAATTCGTCCGTGTTAGGTTTTGTAGCTCTACCTTATCGAGGTGCTTACAATGCCAGTAAGTTCGCTTTAGAGGGGTTAACAGATACATTGAGAATGGAGTTAGCAGATACCAATATCCACATTTGCTTAGTTGAACCAGGACCAATCGCCTCTAAGTTTAGAGAAAATGCAAAACAGGCATTTATTAAAAATATCAATATTGAACAAAGTGCACATAGCGATAATTATAGAGCACAGCTAAACCGACTAGAAAGTCAAACTGCACCACAAAAATTTACTCTAGGCCCTGAAGCTGTTCTAGAAAAGCTTTTGTATGCAATAAATGCAGAAAAACCAAAGCCGCGTTACTACGTCACATTTCCAACCTATTTCATGGGCGTGATGCGAAGAATATTAAGTACTAGATTACTTGATAAAATTTTAATAAAAAATCGTTAAAACTAAAAAAGGAGCCAATGGCTCCTTTTAAATCAATAAGTTCAAGACTTATTAAGCAGCTAGACCTTCTTTTGCTTTAGCAACTAATGCTGCGAAAGCTACTTGGTCGTATACTGCGATATCAGCTAGGATCTTACGATCGATTTCAACAGATGACTTTTTAAGGCCATTGATGAAACGGCTGTAAGAAAGACCATTCTGACGTGAAGCTGCGTTGATACGTGCAATCCATAGTTGACGGAAAGTACGTTTCTTAGCACGACGGTCACGGTAAGCGTATTGACCTGCTTTAGTTACAGCTTGGAACGCTACGCGGTAAACACGTGAACGTGCTCCGTAGTAACCTTTAGCTTGCTTTAATACTTTTTTGTGACGTGCACGTGCGATAACACCGCGTTTAACTCTTGCCATTTCTGATATCCTCTATTAAGCGAATGGTAACATACGATCGATTAGGCCTAGGTCATTCTTATGAACCATAGACTTTGCACGAAGGTGTAGTTTACGCTTTGAAGATTTCTTAGTCAGAATGTGACGAAGATGCGATTGTTTACGCTTGTAACCGCCTGAAGCAGTCTTTTTGAAACGCTTAGCTGCGCCTCTGTGTGTTTTTAGCTTGTAAGCCATTGCAATAACTCCAAATGTATTGCGCTAATCAATGTAAAAAGGCGGGATAAACCACTTGTAGAGCCTTATTACAACCTAAGTTCTGGTGAGAAATCAATCTACTTTTTACAGACCAGTTGAACTAGGTAGCCGAAGCATTTGAGACCTAGTTCAAAATCGGAGCGTATTATGCCGTGTTTATGCTTTTTTCGCAATAGGTGCCAACATCATAATCATTTGACGACCTTCTACGCGATTTGGGAAAGACTCAACTGTTGCGATGTCTTCTAAATCAGCCTTAACACGGTTTAATAAATCTAGGCCAATGTCTTGGTGAGCCATTTCACGGCCGCGGAAGCGAATAGTAACTTTAGCTTTATCACCACCCTCTAAGAATTTTCTTAGGCTACGAAGTTTAACGTTGTAGTCACCCGAGTCAGTACCTGGACGGAACTTGATCTCTTTGATTTGGATCTGCTTCTGCTTTTTCTTTTGTTCTTTTTGTACTTTTGCTTTTTCGAAAAGGAACTTACCGTAATCCATCACCTTACAAACTGGCGGTTCAGCATTTGGACTAATTTCTACTAAATCTACACCTAGTTCATCAGCAATAGCTTGAGCTTCTCTTAACGATACAATACTTGGTTCCTGGCCTTCTACGCCTGTTAAGCGAACTTCTCTCGCTGTGATTTCTTCGTTAATACGATGTTGTTTTTGAGCTGTTGGTTGCCCTTTTTTGCCGCCTCTAATGGTACGATCCTCCAAAAAATCAAAAGATAAAGCGTGTAGCTTGATATATTGTTGTAAGCCACACGCCATAATTTTATTTACGGTCTTTAATCTCTTCGCTTACCTTTGCGATAAAGTCATCAACCGAGAACTTGCCAAGGTCTTCACCTTTGCGTGTTCTAACCGCAACTTCTTGCTGTTCGACTTCTTTGTCACCAACAACAAGTAAATACGGAATACGTTTTAAAGTATGCTCGCGAATTTTAAAGCCAATCTTCTCATTTCTCAAGTCAGCACAAGCTCTAATTCCAAGTTTATTTAATTTTTGCACAATTTCTTGTACATAATCAGCTTGTTTATCGGTGATATTCATGATCACCACTTGCTTTGGTGCTAACCAAGTTGGGAAAAGACCCGCATATTCTTCTGTTAAGATACCGATGAATCGTTCGATAGAACCTAAAATTGCACGGTGGATCATGACAGGCGTCTTACGCTCGTTATTTTCGGCCACATAAGTAGCACCTAAACGACCCGGTAATGCGAAGTCTAACTGCACTGTACCACACTGCCAAGCACGGTCTAAGCAATCATATAATGTGAATTCAATTTTAGGACCGTAGAATGCACCTTCACCTGGTAGGTATTCAAATTCAATACCATTCGCTTCTAATGCATCAGCCAACGCTTTTTCTGATTTGTCCCACATTTCATCGTCACCAATACGCTTTTCTGGACGTGTCGATAACTTAACAACAATGTTTTCAAAACCAAATGTTGAATATGTGTCATATACCATCTTGATACATGCTGACACTTCATCCATCACCTGTTCTTCAGTACAGAATACGTGCGCATCATCTTGAGTGAAACCACGTACACGCATTAATCCGTGTAATGCACCTGATGGCTCATTACGGTGACAACAGCCAAACTCGGCCATACGTAATGGTAGATCACGATAAGATTTTAGACCTTGATTGAAAATTTGCACGTGACCTGGGCAGTTCATTGGTTTAATAGCATATTCACGTTTTTCTGATTCAGTGGTGAACATGGCATCAGAATACTTATCCCAGTGGCCAGACTTTTCCCAAAGACCACGGTCCATCATTAATGGGCCTTTTACTTCTTCGTAGCTGTACTCACGCAACTTTTCACGAACAAAGTCTTCAAGTTCACGATAAATGCTCCAGCCATCATTATGCCAGAATACCATGCCTGGCGCTTCTTCTTGCCAGTGCCATAAGTCTAACGCTTTACCAATTTTACGGTGATCACGCTTTTCTGCTTCTTCAAGACGCTTCAAATACGCTTTAAGCTGTTTCTTATCAGCCCAAGCTGTACCATAGATACGCTGTAGCATCTTATTATCAGAGTTACCACGCCAATACGCGCCAGCAACTTTCATGATCTTGAAGTGTTGACAGAACTTCATGTTTGGCACGTGAGGACCGCGACACATGTCAACGTATTCTTCGTGATGGTAAAGACCTGGATTGTCATCCTTCGAAATATTTTCGTCTAGGATTTCAATTTTGTAAGTCTCACCGCGTGCTTCAAAGGTGTCTCTTGCTTCTTGCCAAGTGACTGTTTTCTTAACAACGTCATAATTTGTTTTAGCAAGCTCAAGCATGCGCTTTTCAATTGCATCTAGATCTTCTTGAGTTAATGAACGATCTAAATCGATGTCGTAGTAAAAACCATTGTCGATGGTTGGACCAATCGCCATTTTTACATCAGGGAAAAGCTGTTTAATTGCATGACCAATTAAGTGTGCGCATGAGTGACGGATAATTTCCAAGCCGTCTTCATCTTTTGCTGTGATGATTTGTAGATTTGAATCTTCAGTGATTAAATCACATGCATCAACTCTTTCACCATTCACTCGGCCCGCGATGGTTGCCTTTGCAAGACCAGGACCGATATCTTGAGCTACTTCTAATGTTGTTACTGGATTTTCGAAAGCACGCTGACTACCGTCAGGAAGCGTAATTACAGGCATGATAATTCCTATTTACAGTGGTGACACCTACCAAGTATCACGTGTATTAAAGTTTAAAAAATGAGTACCTTTTACAACGCTTTTACGAATAAGCATTGATGAACTGTTTGGCAAGTTAACTAAGGATTTTAAGCGAAGCTTATTTTGGCCTTCACAGTGACTAAATTCAAGGGAAAGACTAAAATTAACTCTGTAAATCGATGAATAAATGAAATTTTAAATGCCTGAACAAAAATCTATAAAAATTGCTACGTTAAATCTGCTTAATTTTGCAGCGCCGCCTTATCGCTTTTATTCTGAATTTGAAGGTTACACATACAGTCAGTGGCAATCTAAAACTTTATTTATTTCTGAATTGTTGGCTCATATGTCGCCAACCATTGTTGCCTTTCAAGAAGTATTTTCTGTCAAAGAACTGGAAGAGATTTGTAAAGAGCAAGGCCTTCCCTATTTTTCTGCCGTTTCAGCGGTTAAACATGAAGCGTTAAAACCCGATGTGCTATATTCACCGGTTGTTGCAATCGCTTCTAAATATCCAATTGAATCTTTAAATTGTCTGTTGCCAAATAAGGACTTGCTCGATTATTTTGGTCATCAAACACCTTTTGGTTTTAATCGGACACCAATCAAGTGCAAGATAAACCTGCCAGACGTTGGATTTGTCAGTTTTTATGTGGTCCATTTAAAATCACAACGCCTTATCACTGATGGCAACCTATTCGAGCAAATCAATGCTGAGCCAAAACTTCGTCACTACTACGAACAATCTTTTGCATTACTTAGGAACAGTCAAGATCGCTCCTTAGAGGCCTCCATAATCATGCATGATGTGATGACCAACAATCAAAATATGCCTGTTGTCGTGTTAGGTGATTTTAATCATAATCTTGAGCACGCTAGCTTGTTGCCCTTTAATATTGCCAACGATCACTCATTCAAAGACGTACCATCAGAAAGTGGCTTAATTGATAGCTTCAAAATTTCACAACAGGCAATGGAAGGAAAACAAAAACCTGCAACACACTTTTATCGTGGTAAAGGTAATGTATTAGATTATATTTTACTGTCTCAACACTTCGACCCTGTTCATGATAACTGTGTAATTAACGAATTAAACTATGCTACTTTTGACGGACACTTAACCACACAAAGAGACGGAGAAGACATTCGTTATTCAGATCATGCCGCCATCATGATCGATTTATCAGTTTAAGCTTTTGCTTTATTCCACTCATCGTTATAATTACCAACAAGTTTCAATATATTGGAAAAATTATGAGAACATGTGGTGTTGAAATCACAGGCAGTGAAGTACTTTTATGCTTGCTGACAAAAGAAGAAGACGTTTTCGATATTCGTGATGTGCGTCAAACACGTTTTACCCTTGGACAAGTTGGCCAAGACACTGAAGAAATGCGCAAATTCCAATTTGATTTTGCAAAATTATTAGAAGATTACCAAATTGACTCTGTTGCCATCAAACAAAGAGCACCAAAGGGTAAGTTTGCAGGTAGTGCGACGGGCTTTAAAATCGAAGCTGCCATTCAATTAATAAAAGATGTGGATGTTAAAATTTTATCTGCAACTGAAATTAAAGAGCAATTGAAGCGTAACCCTTTACCAATCGACTTTGAAGAAACTGGGCTTAAGAAATATCAAGAAACTGCATTTGTTAATGCATACGTTTATATCATGATGAAAACATACCGCCCAGAAGAGCTATAAAGAGTAGACTCACTAAATATCCGGCGATATCAGTCCGGATATTTATCTCACTGAATATCGGTTTATTTATGTGTTTCATATAAACAATCTGACACTTTTCTTAAATCTACATTATCAATATAGTCATCACTCAACGTCAGAATTGCATTTAAGTTATTTACTAACTTTTCTTTTTGCAACTCACCCGGCTTTAATGCGGTTTGCAATAAATGCAATGCCATATCGGCCATAAGCAAACGTTGTTTTTCTTGCCAATTTTCATCAGCACGACTTGCAGGATGAACCCTGATAGCTTCTTCAACTTGGTCATGAATCGACCAGCTTAAAGTTAAAATATCTTGTCTCTGCTGCTTTTCCATAGCACACCTCTAGGATTGAAATTAGCCTTGTATACCTTTTAAAGATATTATTTATTTAACACAAAGCTCAACATGTCTTTAGCTTTGATCAATATGCTTTAATCTTCAATACGCCTTTGGTCATATCTTATAGTGAATTATTTAGTGCTTTAGGGTTTCTTGGATAGAAGTTTGTAGGCTGGTTCTGGCATAAATCAAATTCACGGGTATTTTTGTAAGGTAACTTCATAAAACCTGCAACACCAAAGTTGTCAATACATAAGGCGTACTGCATGATTTCTTCTAAAAGTGCCTTAAATTGACTTTCCTTAGACGCATCCAATAATCGATAGTAATGGTGGATCTTTAAACGGTTTTCTACCGATTCAAAAATAATACATCCTGTGTGGTGAATTTTGTTTAACTCGAACACACATTGAATAATACTTTTTGGTAACTGCAATTGCTCGTCAGGATCTTTCCCATCTTCGAAATAACTATGTGGTCGGGTTATTTCTTGGCTACTGGTATCAACAACCGAGTAATGTAACTGAGGTAATACATCGAAAATAAACGCACCCGTGCTGTCTCTTTCTAATTGAATAGTTTGCCTTGCATCAAATAAGCAACATTTGAACAAGCCTTTTTGGGTTATGCCTTGGGCAAGCATGACCGTTGCATTCACAGAATCAGTAAATGCTTGGTGTAAAGTTTCATCGTGCAAAATTAGACTTGATTCAATATGTAGATTTTCTTCACGCCAATGAAAACTTAAGCCACCAACCACGGGGAATTTTGCAAGACGACTTATCGACGCTAAAAAGGCTTTTTCTGTATCTCCGGTATCAAACAAAAATTCTTTATAGTACCTATCTAGTTGCGCATCGTTAACATCAAGCAGTTGTTGATTATGATCTGCTCTTCGTAAGAACTCTTTACGTGAACTGTACACAACTGTGTCTGGTTCAAATTCAAATTCATTGACCCAAAATGGAATGTTCGCTTTGACTGTTTTGTGATCTAGTTCTGGCAAGTAAACTTTAGCCATACTTGGCATATTGCGGATAAAGTAGTCTCCTGCTGCATCTCTTAATTTTTTATCCTTTGACAGCATATTGTCTATGACTGTCGCAAATTCCTGAGGTAACCCAAGACTTGCTGCTGGAATAACACCCACACCAAAACGGCATGATTGTGCACTTGCCAATGCATAGAGTGTTGACGCAACACCTTGTTCATCAAATCGGGGCGATGACTGCATACCTGACATTTGTTCATCACCTATAAAATACACATCGCCCATGCGGGCATTGGTACTCGATAAATCTGCTGACATTAAGTCCATGATGTTGCTGGCAACGACTTCACCATATTCATCAATTTGCGCATAGACAGAACTCCCCCAATCAACCAGAGAGAACTCATCTGTATCAACATCCCATACAATATTAGAGGGTTTGATATCGCCGTGGACAATAGGTTGTGGACTTAAACCATTTTTATGCCTGCGCAAGTCAAGTAATACATTTCTGAGTTTTAACGCTAAGCTCACGATGTCTTGAACTGAAAAACGGCCACGTTTTAGTGAGATTTTTTCTAAGTCTTCCCCTTTTGCTCGGGCCATCATCAAAATGCCTTGTTTTTTTACCCGCTCAAAAGCAAAAAACTTAGGCACCATGGGGTTATTAATTTGCGACAACATATAAGCTTCGTCTTCAAGCCTATCTCTGATACTTTGAGCAAGAGTAATTCGAGAGAACTTAAACACCCACTCTTGCCCGTCTTCACCAATGCCTGCGAAAACAAATCCAAACGCACCAGAACCAATTTCTTCAACATCGCCATAACCCAGTAGCTGCAATTGCTTCTTACATATATTTAACCACTGTCTATGCTTTTTTGCGTCATGATGAGAGAGTAGATAAATAGATTGCTGTTCGTTGATATAGAAATTATTGATTGATTTGGCAGTCATAATTATTGTTATTTTGATTCAAAAAAGGCCGATAAATCGGCCTTTTACATTGAAGATTAAGCTTGTTCTATTTTAGCCCAAGAATCTCTTAAACCAACCGTTTGGTTGAATACAAGACCTTCTTCTTTATTGTCGCGGCAATAATACCCTAAACGCTCAAATTGGAAGCCTTGTTCTACGGCTGCTTGAGCTAAAGACGGCTCAAGTTTAGCTGACTTAATTACAGTAAGTGAGTCAGGGTTAAGCGTTTCAACAAACGACTCAGCTGCTGCTGGATTTGGTACATTGAACAATCTGTCATACTGACGCACTTCAGCTTCAACACAATGAGTTGCTGATACCCAGTGAATAACACCTTTTACTTTACGGCCATCAGCTGGGTTTTTGCCTAGTGTATCTGGATCATAACTACAGAAGATAGTTGTGATATTACCCTCAGCATCTTCTTCAATACGCTCAGCTTTAATAACATAAGCATTACGTAAGCGTACTTCTTTGCCAAGTACTAGGCGCTTGAACTTCTTATTCGCTTCAACGCGGAAATCTTCACGCTCGATATATAACTCTTTCGTAAATGGTAATTCACGCGTGCCCATCGATTCTTCAGAAGGATGATTAGGCGCAACTAATTGCTCAACTTTACCTTCTTCGAAGTTTTCTATCACAATACGAAGAGGGTCAATAACTGCCATCGCACGTGGTGCGTTATTGTTTAGGTCATCACGAATACATGCTTCTAACATGCCCATTTCAACCATGTTATCTTGCTTGGTGATACCGATACGCTTACAGAACTCACGAATTGAAGCAGGCGTGTAACCACGACGACGAAGACCTGCAATAGTAGGCATGCGTGGGTCATCCCAACCATCAACATGGTTCTCAACAACTAAATCATTTAGCTTACGCTTTGACATAACCGTGTATTCAAGGTTTAAGCGAGAAAATTCGATCTGTTGTGGGTGACACTCTAGAGAGATATTATCTAAAACCCAGTCATAAAGACGTCGGTTATCTTGGAACTCGAGTGTACATAGTGAGTGTGTAATGCCTTCTAACGCATCAGAAATACAATGAGTGAAGTCATACATAGGATAAATGCACCACTTATCACCAGTTTGGTGGTGATGTGCAAAGCGGATACGGTAGATGATAGGATCTCGGAGCACCATGAATGAGCTAGCCATATCAATCTTAGCTCTAAGAACACATTCGCCCTCTTTGAACTCACCTTTGCGCATTTTTTCGAATAAAGCTAAGTTTTCATCAACTGGTGTGTCTCTGTATGGACTATTTTTACCTGGCTCTGTTAATGTACCGCGGTATTCACGCGCTTCATCAGGCGATAAGAAACATACGTATGCCAAACCTTTTTCGATAAGTTCAACTGCGTAGCCATGAAGCTTATCGAAGTAGTTAGATGAATAGCAAATTTCACCATCCCAGTTAAAACCTAACCAAGATACGTCTTCTTGAATCGACTTAACGTAGTTGATGTCTTCTTTTTCTGGGTTTGTGTCATCAAAACGTAAGTTACATAAACCTTGGTAATCTTGAGCTATGCCGAAGTTTAAACAAATAGATTTCGCATGGCCAATGTGAAGAAAACCATTTGGCTCAGGTGGAAAACGTGTATGCGTAGATTGATGCTTGCCACTTGCTAAATCAGCATCAATGATATTTCGAATAAAGTTAGTTGGGCGATTTTCTGTTTCCGCCATAGATATGCATTCCTCTGAATCAAGCATTCTTATACATGTCGCATTATTACAAAAACAATTAAGAACTAACAGATGCTAGAGCTTATTATTTGTATAAACTCGGCTAGATTTATCTTTCCGTTCAAAATTGTGACAATTGTCGTAAATATTGTCCTAACGCAATAAATCTTTCATGAAAACTCGTTAATGTTCGCCACAGATTGATTACCAAGGATTTAAGACAATGGCATCTAGCAGTTCTAACCGAGTTTATATTCCAACAAACGCAAGAAATAACCAGTACATTTTAGCTGAGTTCAAACCAAGCGATGAGTTTGTATCAAGCTTTGACAACATTGATAGTTGTTATGAGCGCATTGCACGAAAGTTATTTTTAGCCTGTGAAGAAAATGGCTTGTACAACGTTCATATGATTGCCAACGATAAGTTGCCTATTACACGTTTTCATGAAGAGTCATATTGCCTACAAACAGAGAAGCAAATGTTGTTTTTCTACAACCCCAAATACCATGAAGCACATAAGTCTTATTGGCAACAAGGTGTTAGAGCAAAGAAAGTACGCCTTCTGTTTTTAGCAACAGGTGACGAGCTTAGAGCAAATGCTGCAAATTTTCATAATAAAGTTCAAAAGACACTACATGATTTAAAAGTAAACTTGGGCGTTGAAGATGCTTTTAAGATAAGAGACCACCAGCATTTAACGTACGATTTATTTGCTCGCGTTAAAGGGCATAAAGAAACATATGGTTATAAATTAAGAAGTTTATATCCACGTTATGAAGCTAGAAAATGTGAAATTCCAGTCGAACACACTGAAATGACCTATGTCACTTTTAACATTCCAGTGACTCGTTCTTTAAAAACACAATTTCAACATTTGCTCGAAGACGAACATTACACACAATTTTATTCATTTATTGAAGATAAGTTTTTCAGTGCATGTGGCTATAAGCAGATCAGCCAAGCCGCTTTCATTGCTGATGGACGGTTACCACTGGTTAGAAATAGTAAAATTGATAAGTCTGCACAAAATAGTGAGTTACAAAAGTTAAGTTTTGATATTTGCTCTGAAGAAACACAATACAAAGCCCATTGGGATAAAAACCAGTTGGTAGATACGTTACATTTTGTTGTGGTTGCCAAAGCCAGTGATAATAAAGATGTCGGATATGGTAAGTTTATGAATAATGTCGAGTCTATGGTCAGAGGTCTATCTCAGACATTAGAATTGTCGGCTCAAAGACAAGCACTCAATGTGCGCTTTTTCCAACACATAAGCTATAACGCTTAATCTCGCATTTTGTGTAGGTGTTGTTTAACTGAACTAAACAACACCTTTATTTTTGGTTGACCGTGTATTTACTTACTAGTATGTCAATTTTCCCCGTTTGTTGAAGTTCTGTAATGGCATTATTTAATAATGGCAATAAGTGAATCTTTGACTTGTGCAACCTGATTTTTAGCTCACCCTTGGTATGAAGCTGATCCAGTCGAATTGAAACATTCAACATGTCTGCCCAATATTTCGCAGGTAAATCACCAATTAAAATACGATCAACTCTATTTTTCTTTAATGCTAAAACGAGCTCTTTTTCAGAAGCGAAGTCGATACGTGTAAAAGTATTATCATCGAAATAATAATATCCCAGTATAGTGCCCACTTCTTCTTTATAAACCATTGGCGCAAGTTGAGTACCATCGATACTTGCGTAATACTCTTCAATACCAAATAACTTGTGTGAAAATACAAACTGCTCACCTGCATCACCACCTGGAAACCAAACAGGTGAAACTACATCAAAATCAAGTAGGCCATTTTCCATTGCATAAATAGTCCGCTTTGGAGGAAACCGTAACTCAATACCATGAATGTTTGCTTTCTCTAAAATCAGTGGAATTAATTCACCTAAAATACCTGGTTTGTCTTTGTCTGGTATATAGTAAGGGTACCAAGAGTCAGATGCTGCTGGGTTATATCTTAATGACTCTTTTGCGTGAGCCTCTACGGAGCTTAGCAAGCAAATGATTAATACATTGGGTAATAACGTAATTCTCAAGCACTCACCTTCTTATTGCTCTTTTTAATTTGAAAAAATTTAATTGGTTGCTGACTTCTTTTATCGTTAATAATGATTTGAGTAAACTTAGGTAAATCATTACGCTATTCATCTGTAAGTGTAAAGAGTTGAATTTTGGATAAATCCGCATTTTTTCTTTGTGCAAGAACCCTATCTCTTTTTTTTCCTCCACTTGCAAGATAGCCAGCTGTAAGGCCACGTTCAACTGCGAAGTTATTTGCTGTTTGATCTAGTACATTTACTGCATTTACATAAATTTCAAGTCGAGACGACTCCTTGTAACTTAAGTATTGAAATAAGACCAAATAAATAAAATTAATTAAAACGAAAAATGTTGGTATAACACTTAGTAGACTAATTTTAGTTTTAATTTTTAAGTTATTAATCAAGCCATCAAACATGACCAGAGAACCATTACGCGAAGAATAGTACTTAAAAGATAGTAAACAGCTGAGAAAATAGGAAAAAATTTGTAGAAAAAAGGCTTTGCATGGCGCAAAGCCTTGATAATATCAATCTTTAAAGTCGAATTCCGCCATCAACTTCGACGACACGACCTGTGAAAAAGTCATTTTCAATGATGTATTTTGCTGTATGGGCAATTTCTTGTGCTTCACCTAAACGACCAACAGGTTTCATCTTAACCAAACGCTCTTTCGCTTCAGGTTTCATTGCATCTGTCATTTTAGTACGAATAACACCCGGTGCAATTGCACCGACACGAATTCCAAAACGACCAAGTTCTTTCGCCCATGTCGTCGTCATGGCAACCACACCTGCTTTAGCAGCTGCATAGTTGGTTTGACCCATATTACCCGCACGTGCAACGCTCGACATATTAACAATGACACCACCTTCACCACTTTCAACCATTTTTGCAGCTGCTTCTCGGCCGCATAGGAAAACACCTGTAAGGTTAACGTCAATAACAGATTGGAATTGTGACAATTCCATCTTAGCAGTGACTACGCCATCTTTTGCTTTTAAAAGCAGACCATCGCGTAGAATGCCTGCGTTATTAATAAGAACATGTACGGCACCGAAATCACTGACGATGTTGTTGAAAACCGTTTCAACGTCAGCTTCAACACTCACGTTAGCCACATAGGTTTCAACTTTAACATCAAGCTTTACCAATTCAGCTTTTGCTTCAGCTAATACTTCATCTTGCATATCGATTAAAGCAAGGTTTGCGCCTAGTTCTGCCATTTGTGTGGCCATCGCAAAACCTAAGCCTTGCGCGCCACCGGTAATGACAACCGTTTTATTTTTAATGTCCATAATGCAGTCTATTTTTCACTATAAAGTTTAAAGATTGCGCTAAAGTCTTCGGCACCTTTACCTTGATTTTGCATCAAGTTGTACAGGTTTTTCGCCAATGCGCCCATAGGTGTTGCCGAGTTAGTTTGTTGTGCAGCTTGCTGAGCTAAACCTAAATCTTTGGCCATTAAGTCCACCATAAAGCCAGGCTTATAGCCATTTGAACTCGGAACATTCTCAAGTACATCTGGACAAGGGTTATAAAGCTCTAGCGTCCAGTTACGACCTGAGCTATTAAGCATAATCTCACTCAGTACTTTTGGATCTAGGCCATGGTCTATACCCATCTGTAGCGCTTCACTGGTCCCTGCCATAAGTATACTTAACAGCATATTGTTACAGATCTTCGCTACTTGCCCTGCACCAATGTCACCTGCATGATAAATATTTTTACCCATGTTAGGCAGTATCGTATTTGCCAATTCAAAACACGCTGTTGAACCACCCACAATAAAGGTTAGTGTGCCAGCGGCAGCACCTGCAACACCACCAGAGACTGGTGCATCCACGAATTTAATACCCGCTTCGCCAAGTGCTTTGCCAACAAATTGTGCTGATTCTGCATCAATTGTTGAGCAATCAATAACTAAAGTGCTTTTGTTTAAATGGTTAACTAGGCCATTTTCGCCAGTGTAAATCGCTTTAACATGCTTGCCTGCAGGTAACATGCTGACAACAAAATCAGCGTTCTCGCAGACTTCTTCTACCGCGTTTACGGCAGTTGCACCGGCTTCTAAAAGGGTTGCGATTGCGTCTGGACTTAAATCAAAAACGCGTACTTCGTGACCCGCTTTGACTAAATTAATGGCCATTGGGCCACCCATATTTCCTAAACCAATAAATCCAATTTTTGCCATTGTTACATTCCTTACAAACCTTGAAGTGGATGCTCTGACCAACGTGCTTTGAAAAAAGCGTTAATCGCGTCATCTGTCACACTTTGTGTATTTTCAAACTGCCAGTTAGGTGCGCCATCTTTATCGATTAATAATGCACGAACACCTTCTTGGAATTCACCGAATTCTCCCGAAGATACCGACATACCAAGCTCTAATCTAAAGCAGTCTGCTAAACTTAACCCCTTTGCGCGCTTTAATTGTTCACTGACAAGCTTTGCACTTAATGGTGAGCCATGTTGCAGTGATTTTTGTGCACGAGATAGCCATTTGTTATCCGTTGCATCAAGAGACAAAATGGCATCAATTTGCGACTCTAAGCTGTCTTTACTTTCAAGCTCTGCGATCACAGATTGTAGTGGTTCAATTTCGCTCGCTGGCTCGTTACTCGATTGGTTTTGTAGTGAATGCAACACATCTGAGAGTAAGCCATGATTATACTCAGCGCTGTTTTTCCAATCTGTACCCAGTAAGCTTGCTAACAACTCACCGTAGAGCTCGGCATTCACAAAATGATCTGCCAAACCAACAAATTGAGCATCTTTGGCATTGATTGACGCGCCTGTAAGACCTAAGAATAAACCAACACCCGCTGGCATTTTATTTAAAAAATAGCTGCCGCCGACATCTGGGTATAGACCAATTGTGATTTCAGGCATGGCAATACGGGCTGTTTCTGTCACAACGCGGTGACTTGCGCCTGCCATTAGACCTAGACCGCCACCCATGATAATGCCGTTACCCCAAAGTAAGATAGGCTTTTCATAAGTGTGGATTTGATAATCAAGTGAATATTCTTCGCTGAAGAAGGTTTCGATGTGGTTATTGCCATCATTTGCAGCCATTGCTTTGTATAAGCTGACTACATCGCCACCGGCGCAAAACGCTTTTTCACCATGACCTTTTAAAACCACCAAGGCGATGGCATCGTCATTCGCCCATTCTGTTAGCTGAGGCGCTAACAAACGGATCATATCTAAGTTGAGTGCATTCAGTGCTTTTGGCACGTTTAAGGTGGCAAACGCCACCTTTTTACCATTATCACAGTCAGCCAACTCAAATACGACTGACGCATCTGCTTGGTTTAATAGCTGTAATTTTGCCATTAGCCGTTCACCCAGTTTGGTTTACGTTTTTCTAAGAATGCATTAACGCCTTCTTTTTGGTCTTGCGTATCAAACAAGGTAACAAATAGTTCACGCTCTAGCGGAAGTGCACTGTTGATTGTGCCTGTACGACCTTTTTGAATAAGCGCTTTACATGCCGTCACCGCAACTGGACTTTGATCAGCTACTTTCTCTGCTAAAGTAAGCGCCGCATTCAAAGCTTCACCAGTTTCAACTACTTCTTCAACTAAGCCAATTTGTTGTGCTTTGTCAGCTTTTAGACGTTCGCCACATAAAATCATGCGCTTAGCCCAGCCTTCACCAACAAGCCACGATAGGTTTTGCGTACCACCAGCACAAGGCAGTAAACCAACTTTAGCTTCTGGTAGAGCCATTTGAGCTTGGCTTTCAGCAATACGAATATCACAAGCCAGAGCCACTTCAAGGCCACCACCCATAGCAAAACCATTAATAGCAGCAATCGAAACACCTCTAAAATCGCTCAAGGTTTCGAACGCTTCACCGAATACACGAGACATGTCAGCAGCAACTCCTTTGTCGCCGTCTGCAAAAACGTTTAAGTCGGCACCAGCTGAGAAGAATTTCTCACCCTCACCTGTGATCACTAAAGCGTAAATTTCTTTATCTTGATTTAACTCGATTACAAGATTCTTTAAACCGACCAAGGTATCGCGTGTCCATGTATTCGCAGGCGGGTTGCTCATTGTTACTACTGCGATGTTACCCTGCTTTTCTAATTTAAGTTGTGCAGTCATTTTGGTTTCCTTATTACAATACGCTTGGTGCGCCTTCAGCTAAAATACGACGACCGATGATCACGCGCATGATCTCATTGGTGCCTTCAAGAATTTGGTGAACGCGTACATCACGAACATGACGCTCTAGCGGATATTCTTTAATATAACCGTAACCACCATGAATTTGTAATGCGTCGTCACATACTTTAAAACCAACATCAGTGGCAAATCGTTTTGCCATTGCACAGTAAGTGGTTTTTTCGCTGTCATTGGTATCTAGTTTAAATGCCGCAAGACGAACCATTTGACGTGCAGCAACAAGCTCAGTATTCATGTCAGCAATCTTGAACTGTAGTGCTTGGAATGCCGCAAGAGGCTTACCGAACTGCTCGCGCTCAGTCATATATTGCTTAGCTGTGTTAAGCGCTTGCTGTGCAGTACCGATTGAACAAGTCGCGATATTGATACGACCACCGTCTAGACCTTGCATCGCAAACTTAAAGCCTTCGCCTTCAGCACCCATTAGGTTTGCAGCAGGAATACGCACGTTTTCAAGGGTGACAAGACGTGTTGGTTGTGCATTCCAACCCATTTTCTCTTCAGCTTTACCGTATGAAATACCTTCAGCATCCGCTGGTACAACAAACGCAGAAATACCTTTCGGTCCCGCTTCACCAGTACGTGCCATTACAACAAGTACGTCAGTTTCACCGGCACCTGAGATAAACATTTTCGAGCCGTTCAATACATAGCTGTCGCCATCTTTATCAGCTTTAGTTTTAAGTGATGCGGCGTCAGAACCAGAGCCTGGCTCAGTTAAACAATAAGACGCTAACAATTCACCCATCACCAGTTGATCGATGTATTGTTCTTTAACTGCATCTGTACCAAAGCTTGCAATCATCCAAGTTGCCATGTTGTGGATTGTTAGCATGGCGGTTGTTGCTGTACAGCCCATAGCAAGCTGTTCAAAAATAATGCTTGAATCTAAACGTGATAAACCAAGGCCACCTGCCTCTTCTGGCGTGTATAAACCACAAAAGCCCAGTTCACCGGCTTTTTTAATCACGTCTTTAGGGAAAATATGTTCACGGTCCCACAGCGCAGCGTTTGGCGCTAGTTCACTCATCGCGAATTGATATGCTGTTTCGGCAAATGCCTGTTGATCTTCATTTAGATTAAAGTCCATAAAAGACCTCTTGTTGTCAAAGGTGAGCCGCTCATGTCGGCCCACATTGTTATTATAAAATTAGAAAGAAAAGATTAACGTAGGTTGATGCTCATATTCGGGCCAGTCACGACCTCATCATCAAACCAACGAGACGTCACCGTTTTCGTTTCTGTGTAGAAACGCACGCCTTGCTTACCGTAGGTGTGTTGGTCACCGTAGAAAGAGTTTTTCCAACCTGTGAACGAGAAGAATGGCAGTGGCACAGGAATTGGAATATTAATACCCACTTGACCTACTTCGATTTGCTGTTGGAATTTACGCGCTGCTGCACCGCTTGCTGTAAATAAAGACGTACCGTTACCATATGGGTTACGGTTAATTAGCGCGATTGCTTCGTCTAGCGTGTCTACAAATACACAGCTTAAAACTGGACCAAAGATTTCTTCTTTGTAGATTTCCATTTCTTCAGTCACATCTGTAAATAGCGTCGGGCCAACCCAGTTACCAGCTTCATAGCCTTCAACCGTATAGTCTGAACCATCAACTAAACAGGTTGCGCCTTGATCTTTACCACTTTGAATGAGTGAAAGAATACGCTGTTTTGCTTGTGGTGTAGTTTGCGGGCCATAAGCCGCTTCAGGGTCGTTCCAAAGACCTGGGCGTACGCCTTCAAAACCTTTTTTAATGTCTTCTACCCACTCTTTTGATGAACCAACAAATACTGCTACCGAAATACCCATACAACGTTGGCCACCAGCCCCCACTGACGCACCAACTAGGTTATTCACTGTTTGCGCTTTTGACGCATCTGGCATGATCACCATGTGGTTTTTAGCACCAACGCACGCTTGAACACGTTTTTTATGCTGTGTACCTTTGCTGTAAATGTAATGACCCACATTACAAGAACCAACAAAAGACACCGCTTTGATTTCTGGTGCTTCTAGAATTTGGTCAACTTGGTCTTTTGTACCGTGTACAACTTGTAGTACGCCTTTTGGTGCACCCGCTTCTTCGAATAGCTCAACTAAACGCATTGGTGTTAGCGGATCTTGCTCTGAAGGCTTAAGAACAAAAGTGTTACCGCATACAATCGCCATTGGGAACATCCAAAGTGGGATCATAGCAGGGAAGTTAAATGGGGTAATACCTGCACACACACCTAGAGGCTGTGTGTAAGAATACGTATCAATGTTTCGGGCAACGTTTTCAACAGTTTCGCCCATCATCATTGCAGGGGCATTTGCAGCTTGCTCGACCACTTCAATACCACGCCATACATCTCCTTTAGCGTCTTCGAACGTCTTGCCTAATTCATGACAGATAATGGTCGCGATTTCTTCTTGGTGCTCTTTTAAAAGCGCCGCGTATTTCATCATAATACGAGCACGCTCTGGTACTGGCACGTTGCGCCAAGTCTTAAATGCTTCTTGTGCAGAATCAATCGCTGCTTTTACTTCTTGCTCTGTCGCACAAGGTACTTTTGCAAGTACTTCTTGGTTTGCTGGATTAACAACATCAATCCATTGCTCTGATGATGATTGAGTGAATTCGCCGTTGATGTATAAAGGTACTTGGTGCATCTGCACTCCTCCCCTGGTAAATAGAAAAAAGGCACCGCTGTTATATTATTTATACGGTGCCTACAACTTGGTGTGATTAAACTTCGACTGCCAGTGCAACCGCTTCACCACCACCGATACACAGTGATGCAACACCTTTTGAAAGGCCGCGATTACGTAGGGCATGAATTAGAGTAACTAGGATACGCGCACCACTTGCACCGATTGGGTGACCAAGGGCACATGCACCACCATTAACGTTAACTTTGCTTTGCTCAAGCCCTAACTCTTTGATTGCTAGCATAGTCACCATTGCAAATGCTTCGTTGATTTCCCATAAATCTACGTCAGCTTTGTCCCAACCCGCTTTTTCAAGTAGCGTGTTCATTGCACCGACTGGTGCAACCGTAAATTCTGCTGGCGCTTGTGAGTGAGTCGCGTGAGCAACCACTTTACAAAGTGGTGTTAAACCTTGCTTCTTCGCTTCTGATTCGCTCATCAAAATAAGTGCTGCTGCACCATCTGAGATTGAAGAAGAGTTTGCTGCGGTAATCGTGCCGTCTTTTTTGAATGCTGGACGAAGACCTGGAATTTTATCAGGACGCGCATTACCTGGCTGCTCGTCAATGGCGATTTCAACATCACCTTTACGCGTTTTTAAAACATGACAGACTACTTCGTTATTGAAGCTGCCGTTTTCAATCGCTTCATTTGCTTTACTTAAAGAGCTAAGTGCAAACTCATCCATTTCTTCACGCGTGATGCCATAATCATCCGCGGTTGCTTGTGCAAAACAACCCATCGCTTTGTTATCGTAAGCATCTTCAAGACCATCGGCCATCATGTGATCTTTAATTTCGCCATGACCCATACGCATACCGCCACGCGCTTTAGGAATAAAATATGGTGAGTTAGACATGCTTTCCATACCACCTGCAATTGCAGATGAAATGCTGCCTGCTTTGATTAGGTCGTGAGCAAGCATGGCTGCTTTTAAACCTGAGCCACATACCTTGTTAATCGTTGTTGCACCTGTTGAACGTGCTAGACCTGCATGCAGCATAGCTTGACGTGCTGGTGCTTGACCAAGTCCTGCCGGTAGTACACAACCCATGATCACTTCATCAATTGATGCGTCCGTAAGACCTGTTTCGCTCATAACGCTTTTGATTGCAGTTGCGCCAAGTTCTGTTGCGCTTGCGCCTGAAAGTGCCCCCATAAAGCCACCCATAGGGGTACGTTTTGCTGCTACGATTACAACTGCTTCGTTACTCATGTTAAACTCCTGTTCACAAGCTTCTTGCTTGTTTGTTTCAAAATGATGATTTGAGCATACCTAATATTTACGTTTACGCCAACGTAAATCTAAAATCAAGTTAATTGCGTTGACTTAAATTGTAAACTTAAGTTGCACGTTTTCCTTGCCAATACTGCTAGAAACTGCGAAAAGGCGGTTTTTTTAGTTAGAACTGCATTTGATATTCACACTTTTTGTTAACACTCAATAATACATTCCCCAAAACGCAACTTTACCTTTACGTAAACTTCACTTATATTGGTCTAATCTGTTTTGAAGTAAGTGTAAAACAATTATGCAAGATAACCTTAACGAACCAACCTTCTCTATTAGCGAATTGGCTAAGGAATTTGACATTACCACCCGTTCTATTCGTTTTTATGAAGATCAGGGATTAATTTCGCCAGAGCGAAATGGTCAAACCCGCATTTATTCAAAACGAGACAAAGTACGTCTAAAACTTATCTTACGCGGCAAACGTTTAGGCTTCACTCTGGCTGAAACAGGCAGATTGTTTGAACTTTACGATGCCGATAAATCAAGTGCGAAACAGCTCACCACTATGTTGGCGCTAATAGAAGAAAAGAAAGCTGATTTAAGTCAACAAATGGATGACATTAAAGTGGTTCTGATGGAGCTCGTTACCGCAGAACGTCGTTGTCGAGACACCCTCAAAAAGCTAGATGAGCACGAAGACTAATTAAATTTATAATAACTCTCACACAGGATAACCAAGATGAGCACTGTATCTTTATATAAAGAATTAAACTTTGGATTAGGTGAAACAGCTGACATGATCCGTGATCATGTAAATAGCTTTGCAAGTGCTGAAATTGCACCACTTGCTGAGAAAACTGATTTAGACAATGCATTCCCAAATCAACTTTGGCCACAATTCGGGGAGATGGGCTTATTAGGTATTACCGTGCCTGAAGAGTTTGGTGGTGCAAATATGGGCTACCTAGAGCACGTTATTGCGATTGAAGAAATCAGCCGTGCAAGTGCCTCTATCGGTTTAAGCTATGGCGCTCACTCTAACCTGTGTGTAAACCAAATTAACCGCAACGGTAACGACGCGCAAAAACAAAAGTATCTACCTAAGCTAATCAGCGGCGAACATATTGGCGCTCTAGCTATGAGTGAACCAAATGCGGGGTCTGACGTTGTTTCGATGAAGTTAAAAGCTGAAAAGAAAGGCGACAAGTACATTCTTAACGGCAATAAAATGTGGATTACTAACGGTCCTGATGCAGATGTTTTAGTTGTTTATGCAAAGACGGACTTAGAAGCTGGTTCTAAAGGTATCACAGCCTTCATCATTGAAAAAGACTTCCCAGGTTTTTCTACCGCACAAAAGCTTGATAAATTAGGTATGCGTGGTTCAAACACCTGTGAGCTGGTTTTTGAAGACTGTGAAGTACCAGAAGAAAACATTCTAGGCACCCTAAACGAAGGCGTTAAGGTACTAATGAGTGGTCTTGATTACGAGCGTGTTGTGCTTGCCGGTGGCCCACTAGGTATCATGCAAGCGTGTATGGACATTGTCGTACCTTATATTCACGAGCGTAAACAGTTCAACAAATCAATCGGTGAGTTCCAATTAATTCAAGGTAAAGTTGCTGACATGTATACGCAAATGAATGCCGCGCGTTCATACGTATACACGGTAGCTAAAGCTTGTGACCGTGGTGAAACAACCCGTAAAGATGCTGCGGGTGCCATTTTATATGCTGCAGAGCTGGCAACTAAACTTGCACTAGATGCGATTCAAATCTTAGGTGGTAACGGTTACATCAACGAATACGCCACTGGCCGTTTATTACGTGATGCCAAACTCTATGAAATTGGTGCAGGTACGTCTGAAATTCGCCGTATGCTAATTGGTCGTGAACTATTCACAGAAAGCCGCTAAGGACACACCATGACTGTTTTAAACTCATCTATTAATGCGCATGACAGTCAGTTTAAAGCAAACAGTGAAGCTATGGCTTCACTGGTTGCAGATTTAAACGACAAAGTTGCTCAACTTGCTCAAGGCGGTGGTGAAGCTCTTATCGCTCGTCATGAAAGTCGCGGAAAAATGTTTGTTCGTGACCGTATCAATACCCTTCTCGATGAAGGCTCTCCTTTTCTAGAAATTTCTCAATTTGCTGCGTTTGGCGTTTACGAACAAGATATACCTTGTGCAGGTGTGGTTGCTGGTATCGGCCGAGTTCAAGGCGTTGAATGTATGATTGTCGGTAACGATGCAACCGTAAAAGGCGGCACTTACTTCCCACTGACTGTTAAAAAACATTTACGTGCTCAAGAAATCGCAGAGCGTTGTCATCTACCTTGTATTTATTTGGTTGATTCGGGCGGCGCAAACTTACCTGAACAAGACGAAGTATTCCCTGACAAACTGCATTTCGGCCGTATCTTCTATAATCAGGCGCGCATGTCAGCCAAAGGCATTCCACAAATTGCCGTCGTTATGGGTTTATGTACTGCAGGAGGTGCATATGTACCTGCAATGGCAGATGAAAGTATCATCGTCAAAGAGCAAGGCACGATTTTCTTAGCTGGCCCACCACTGGTTAAAGCTGCAACAGGTGAAGAAGTATCAGCCGAAGATTTAGGCGGTGCAGATGTGCATTGTAAAACATCTGGTGTTGCCGATCACTACGCAGAAAACGACAAACATGCCCTATCGATTGCCCGTCAATGTATTGCCCGTTTAAACCATCAGCGCCCTACTGCGCCAATACTTAAAGACATTAAACCACCACGTTACGATATTCGTGAAGTGTATGGCATTGTCGGTACGGATCTGAAAAAACCATTCGATGTACGTGAAGTAATTGCACGTATTGTTGATGATTCACAATTTGACGAATTCAAGCGCTTCTTTGGTGAAACCCTTGTTACTGGCTTTGCTGAAATCTACGGCCACCCAGTAGGGATTGTTGCCAACAACGGTATCTTATTCTCTGAGTCGGCACAAAAAGGTGCACACTTTATTCAGTTGTGTGCTCAGCGCGATATTCCTTTGTTGTTTTTACAAAACATCACTGGCTTTATGGTCGGTCAAAAATACGAAGCCGAAGGTATCGCCAAACACGGTGCCAAAATGGTAACCGCTGTATCTTGTGCTGACGTGCCTAAATTTACAGTATTAATTGGTGGCTCATACGGCGCAGGTAACTATGGCATGTGTGGTCGTGCTTATGAGCCTACCATGATGTGGATGTGGCCAAATGCACGTATTTCAGTGATGGGTGGTGAACAAGCTGCGGGTGTACTGACGCAAGTGCGTCAGGATGGTCTTGCACGTAAAGGTTTAAGCATGACTGACGAAGAAGTTGCTGAGTTCAAAAAGCCAATTGTTGCGCAATATGAAGAGCAAGGTCACCCTTATTATGCAAGCGCCCGTTTATGGGACGACGGCATCATTGACCCAGCTGATACTCGTACTGTTTTAGGTCTTGCCCTTGAGGCCGCAGCAAATGCGCCTAAGCAAGAATCTAAATTTGGCATTTTCAGAATGTAAGGAGCGCACTATGTCGGTCACTTTAAACATAACAAAAACAAAAGTGGCGATTTTAGAACTAAGTCGCCCTGAAAAACATAACGCCTTTGACTCCCTCGTGATCAACGAGTTGATCCAATGTATTGAGCATGCAAATAGCCTTGATATCCGCGCTTTGGTTTTAAAAACTGAAGGCAAGCACTTTTCTGCAGGTGCTGACCTTGGTTGGATGAAATCAATGGCCGGGAATAATTACGATGAAAACGTCGCAGATTCGGAGCAACTTGCAAAGTTAATGCATGTGCTGGCTACCAGCCCTCACCCGACTCTGTGTTTAGTGCAAGGTGCTGCATTTGGTGGTGCACTGGGTTTAATCGCCTGTTGTGACATCGCAGTTGCGACTAGCAACGCTAAATTCTGTTTAAGTGAAGTTAAGCTTGGTCTTATTCCTGCGGTTATTAGCCCGTATGTCATTAAAGCTATCGGTGAGCGCCAAGCCCGTCGCTACTTTTTAACGGCCGAAGTGTTTATGGCTGAGAAAGCATTAGATATGGGCTTAATCCATGAGATTAATGATGACCTTGCTACTGCACAAGACCAGTTTTTTGAGCTATTACTGAACAACGGCCCTGCAGCTGTTAAATCAGCAAAGTCATTAATTAATGAAGTGGCTAATCAAGACATTGATGCAGAGCTGATCCTTCATACGGCAAAACGTATTGCTGAAATCAGAGTAAGTGAAGAAGGCCAAGAAGGCTTAACTGCATTTTTCGATAAACGTGCGCCAAATTGGCAAACCGCCGCAAAGCAATAAGGTCATTACTATGTTAAAGAAAATTCTAATTGCGAACCGTGGTGAAATTGCCTGCCGCGTTATGAAAACAGCTAAGCGCTTAGGTTTGCGTACTGTTGCCGTTTATTCAGATGCAGATGCCAATGCCCTGCATGTTAAACAGGCTGATGAAGCCTACCATATAGGCCCAGCACCAAGTAAAGATTCTTACCTAGTTGCTGATAGAGTTCTAGAAGTAGCAAAACTAGCTGGTGCTGATTGTATTCACCCGGGCTACGGCTTTTTATCTGAAAACGATGTTTTTGCTCAAAAGTGTGAAGACTCAGGTATTGCTTTTTTAGGGCCACTTGCAAGCTCCATTGAAGCTATGGGTTCAAAAACTCGTGCTAAAGAGATCATGGCTGAAGCGAATGTACCGCTTGTGCCTGGTTACTATGGTCAAAACCAAGATGTGGACTTTTTAACGGCTGAAGCTGAGAAAATTGGCTATCCAGTGCTTATCAAGGCTGCATTTGGCGGCGGTGGTAAAGGCATGCGTGTTGTACGCGAAGCCTCAGATTTCGTGAGCGCGTTAGAAGGCGCGAAACGTGAAGCACTTGCAGGATTCGGTAACGACCTAGTTTTACTTGAGCGCTACGTAGATACTCCGCGTCACGTTGAAGTACAAGTCTTTGCAGATACACATGGTAACTGTGTTTATTTAGGTGACCGTGATTGCTCTTTACAACGTCGTCACCAAAAAGTGATTGAAGAAGCACCTGCTCCGGGTTTATCTGACGAGCTTCGTCGTGATATGGGTGAAGCCGCGGTACGTTGTGCTCAGGCGATTAACTATCGCGGTGCAGGTACGGTAGAGTTTTTGCTTTGCGGCGACGAATTCTTCTTCATGGAAATGAACACCCGTCTGCAAGTAGAGCATCCAGTTACTGAAATGGTCACTGGCCTTGACCTTGTTGAATGGCAAATTCGTGTCGCAAGTGGTGAAGTGCTTCCTCTTAAACAAGCTCAAGTTAGTTTATCGGGCCATAGTTTTGAAGCGCGTATTTACGCCGAAGACCCGACTGAGAACTTTATGCCATACTCTGGCAAACTAACACACTTATCTTTCCCTGCTGAAAACCAAGGCTTACGTGTTGATACAGGTGTGCAATCAGGTGCTGAGATCAGCCCGTTCTACGACCCTATGATAGCCAAGTTGATTGTGCATGGCACAGATCGTAAAACTGCATTGTTAAAGCTGCACCACGCATTAGAAGAAGTGCATTTATCGGGTGTTAAATCCAACATTGCGTTTTTACACCACCTATCGGGACACGATACTTTTGTAGCAGGCGCGCCAGATACTCACTTTATTGATACTCAAACTGATGTATTAACGGTTGAGCATGCGCCTGAAGAAATGATCTCTGTGATTGCAGCAGCAGCTTACTTAGCAAATAAACAAAACCAAGCGAATCTTGCTGCCGCTAAATCACCTTGGCAAAGCGCGCTTGGCTTCAAGCTAAACCAAGCCGCATCTGTGGTTGTGCCGTTTGATGGTTTAAACATAAAAGCATTTGTTCAAGACAGAAGCTTTAAATTAACGGTGGATGCTAATGAACATACAGTTTCAGCAACTCTTAAAGGTGAATCTTTAACCATCAACCTTGATGGTCGTATCTACAAAGCAAGTGCATTGGTCAATGACGAGCAAGTGACGGTAATGTTCAGCGCATTTGTGCGTACCTTTGATTTACGCTCTAAACATTATATTAGTCAGCATGAACATGAAGAAGCACCATTAGCAGCACCACTAAACGGTACGGTTGTTAAACACCTTGTTGAAGTGGGTGCAGAAGTCGCTAAAGGTGATGCTGTAGTCGTTATTGAAGCCATGAAAATGGAATATACGCTTAACGCCCCATTTGCAGGCACATTATCAAGCTATTGCTTTGCTGAAGGCGAATTAGTAAGTCATGGTGCCCTACTTGCCATCGTTGACGAAGCGGAGGCATAACATGGCGTATCCAACTCAGGTCAAAATCGTTGAAGTGGGTGCCCGTGATGGCTTACAAAATGAAAGTAAGGTGACCACTGAGCAAAAGATAGCCCTGTTAAATGGATTATCTGAAGCAGGTATGGTTCATCTTGAAGCTGGTGCGTTTGTATCGCCTAAATGGGTGCCACAAATGGCGGACTCGGCTGAAGTAATAAAGGGCTTATCTGTTGGCGAAAACGCGCAGCTTTCAGCGCTCACACCAAACTTAAAAGGCGCAGAAGCCGCCCTTGAATGCGGCATTAAAGAATTCGCTATTTTTACCGCTGCCAGTGAAGCATTCACACAAAAGAACATTAATTGTTCTATAGAAGAAAGTATTGAGCGCTTTAAACCTGTGGTTGAACTAGCTCAACAACATGACGTTAAAGTGCGTGGCTATGTAAGTTGTGTGGTTGGTTGCCCTTATCAAGGCGATGTGCAACCCGAAGCAGTGCTTGATGTGTGTAAACAATTGTTGGCTCTTGGCTGTTACGAGATAAGCTTAGGCGACACCATAGGCGTTGGTACACCAGGTAAAGTGAAAAAACTACTTGATTTGCTCACTAAAGAACTGTCTTTAGACAAGCTGGCTGTACACTTTCACGATACCTATGGCCAAGCTATTGCTAACATTCACACAGCACTAGAAATGGGTATTAGTACCATAGACAGTGCCGTTGCAGGCCTGGGTGGTTGCCCTTATGCACAAGGTGCGTCAGGAAATGTTGCCACTGAAGATGTGATTTACTTACTTGAAGGGCTTGGCATAAGTACCCAAATTGATTTAGAAAGACTTGCCAAAGCAGGTTGGGCTATCTGTGATGCCTTAAATAAGCCCCCTGCCAGCAAAGTTTCTTTAGCATTACGTGCGAAGTGCGAACAATAAAAATGATAGTAGCGTGAGCATACTGCTTGCGCTCTTTTGACAAACAATAGTTAGGAGTGGTCTTATGGCCGGTTTTGATAAAGTAGTGAATAGCTACGCCGAAGCAATGGCGGGTTTAAAAGATGGTGATACCATCATCGCCGGTGGTTTTGGTTTATGTGGGATCCCTGAAGGTTTAATTGCAGAAATTAAACGTCTACAAACCAAAGAGCTGACTGTTGTCTCTAACAACTGTGGTGTTGATGACTTTGGCTTAGGTATTTTATTACAAGACCGTCAGATAAAAAAAATCATCGCCTCTTATGTTGGTGAAAATGCCCTTTTCGAGCAGCAATTACTAGACGGCATTATCGACGTTGAGTTAACACCGCAAGGCACTTTGGCTGAAAAAATGCGTGCCGGTGGTGCAGGTATTCCTGGTTTTTATACTGCAACAGGTTACGGTACACCGATTGCTGAAGGTAAAGAAGTAAAAGAATTCAATGGCCGCCCTTATATTCTTGAAGAATCAATCACCGGTGAATTTGCCATTGTAAAAGCATGGAAAGCAGATCGTTACGGCAACCTTGTGTTCCGCCATACCGCAATGAACTTCAATCCAATGGCCGCAACGGCGGGTAAAATTACCGTTGCTGAAGTTGAAGAAATCGTAGAGCCGGGTGAACTTGAACCAAGTCAAATTCACACACCAGGCATTTATGTAAACCGTGTTATCAAAGGCAACTTTGAAAAACGCATCGAACGCGTTACAACCAGTAAGTAAGGAGCTTAACAATGGCTTTATCTCGTGAACAAGTTGCAATGCGTGTTGCGCAAGAACTTCAAGACGGTTATTACGTCAATTTAGGTATTGGTATTCCTACCCTAGTTGCTAACTATGTACCTGACGGCATTGAAGTTATGCTGCAATCAGAAAATGGCTTATTAGGCATGGGTCCATACCCGACTGAAGACCAAGTTGATGCAGATATGATCAACGCGGGTAAAGAAACCGTGACAGCTGCGACAGGTGCCGCTATTTTTAATAGTGCCGAAAGCTTTGCCATGATCCGTGGTGGTCATGTAGACTTAACGGTTCTAGGTGCATTTGAAGTTGACCAAGAAGGTAATATCGCTTCTTGGATGATCCCGAAAAAATTAATCAAAGGCATGGGTGGCGCGATGGATTTAGTTGCCGGCGCACAAAACATCATCGTTACTATGACCCATGCTAGTAAACATGGCGACTCTAAATTATTAGAGAAATGCTCGCTACCTTTAACTGGCGTTAATTGCGTTAAAAAGATCGTAACTGACCTAGCCGTATTAGAAGTTAAAGATGGCGCATTTTATTTGCTAGAACGCGCGCCGGGTGTTACTGTTGATGAAATTATAAGCAAAACAGCGGGTAAGCTAATTGTAGACGGCGATATCCCTGAAATGCAGTTCTAATTCAGTGTCGACAATAACAACACGAATGTACCGACCTCATTCCCAGTGCTAATGCACTGAGTTACCCAAAACCCCTCAATTGAGGGGTTTTTTTTCGTCTATTACTTGCTACATTTAGTTACAATCTTAAATTATTTGTTTCAATTTAAGTGTTAAACTATTTACCAAAATATACAAACAATATGGACGTATAAAAATGAAAAAAACTGCGTTATCAGCGTTGGCTTTAGCTGTAAGCCTTGCCTTGACAGGTTGTAACTCAACAACCAACTCTTCTTCTCAAAATTCAGTCGTCGCAAGTTCAACACAAGCCTTAGCAAGTATCGATATTGCTTACGATACTTTTACTTTAGACAATGGTTTAAAAGTTGTTGTTCATACAGATCGTAAAGCCCCTATCGTTGCTGTTAACGTTTGGTATAACGTTGGTTCAAAGCATGAACCTGAAGGCAAATCTGGTTTTGCTCATCTATTCGAACACCTAATGTTCAATGGTTCTGAAAACTATGATGATGAATACTTTGGTCCGTTTGAAAGAGCTGGTGCTACTGAAATGAACGGCACAACAAATAGTGACCGTACTAACTATTTCCAAAATGTACCAACTACCGCTCTAGATATGGCGCTGTGGATGGAATCCGACCGTATGGGTCACCTACTAGGCGCAATTACACAAGAAAAGTTAGATGAGCAACGTGGCGTTGTACAAAACGAAAAGCGTCAAAGTGAGGGTCAACCTTACGGAAAAATGTGGGAAGCAATTACTGTAAATACTTTCCCTAAAGGTCACCCTTATTCATGGACCGTAATTGGTTCAATGGACGACCTTAACGCTGCATCACTAGATGACGTTCACCAATGGTTTAAAGATTATTACGGCCCGAACAATGCTGTATTAGTGCTAGCAGGTGACATTGACGTTGAGACCGCAAAAGAAAAAGCAAACAAGTACTTTGGTGATATCAAACCAGGTAAACCTGTTGCTCAAATGGAAGCATGGGTAGCTAAACGAAGTGGCGAAAAGCGTATGGTAATGCAAGACCGCGTTCCTGCATCACGAGTTCTAAAAGTATGGAATACAGCTGAACTTGGTACTGCTGATTCTGAATACTTATCCATGTTTGCTGACGTACTTGCTGCTGGTAAAAACAGTCGTCTTTACCAACGCTTAGTTTATCAAGAGCAACTTGCATCTAGCGTATTTGCATTTAACTTCCAGCGCGTACTAGCCGGTCAAATTATTCTTGGTGCAGACGCGTTAGATAAGAGTAAGCTACCAGAGATTGAAGCCATCATTGATGAAGAACTAAATCGTTTAATTACTGAAGGCCCATCGGCAGAAGAGCTTAGCCGTACTAAGTTTGTAAATGCATCAGATTGGATCAAGCGAGTTGAAGGTGTAGGTGGTTTTGGTGGTAAGTCTGATGTATTAGCATCAGGAGCTATCTATCATAATGACCCTGGTTTTTATAAAAAATCTCAAGAGATCCAAGCTAACGCTACCGTTGAAGATGTACAACGTGCAGCTGAAAAATGGCTTACTGATGGTGAATTTATCTTAACAATTAACCCTTTTGAAAAGTATTCAGCTAACGAAAAAGGCGCTGATCGTTCAAAGGTACCAAGCGTTGATTCACTGCCCAAGCTTGATTTACCAGAAGTGCAAACTACAACGCTAAGTAATGGCCTTGAAGTTGTTTTAGCAAAACGTTCAGATACGCCGACTGTAGAACTTAGCCTACAATTTGATTCTGGTTTTGCGACTGATAGCGAAGCTAAATCTGGCTTAGCCAATTTCTCTATGTCAATGCTCGATGAAGGTACGACTAGTTTAGATGCATTGCAATTAGCTGCTGAGATAGGAAAAATTGGCGCGTCAGTAAATGCATGGGCAAGTTTAGATACATCATCTATGACCTTAAGTACACTTTCTGTAAACTGGGAAAAGGGTATTTCTCTGTTTGCTGATATCTTACAAAACCCTGCATTAAATGACGCCGATATTGAACGTGTAAGAAAGCTAATCCTTGATGGCATTAAGCAAGAACAAGCTCGCCCGCAAACAAACGCCTACCGCATTCTTCCACCACTACTTTATGGTGAAGGTCACCCATATGCTCAACCTTTGACAGGTTCAGGCACTGAAGAAGATGTTAAAGCAATTACTAAAGCTGATATTGAAGCTCATTTAAGAAAATGGTTACGTCCTGATAACGCTCGTATGGTAGTAGTTGGTGATATTGACCTAGATACTTTAACAGCTTCTCTTGAATCTCAACTAGGCCAATGGAAAGTACCTAATACGCCAAAACCTGTGAAGCAATTCAAACAAGTGGCTGCTCCTGAAAAAGCGCAGATTTTTGTACTTGATAAACCTGAGGCACCACAATCATTGATTATTGCTGGTTTACTTGGCGAGTCGCGCGACAACCTAAAACCTGATCAAGACATTAAACTTGATGTTATGAACGCAATTTTAGGTGGTACATTTACATCACGTATCAATATGAACTTACGTGAAGACAAAGGTTGGTCATACGGTGCTCGTAGTATGCTTATGGATGCACAAGCTCAGTCTCCATTTATTGTATATGCACCTGTTCAGACTGATAAAACTAAAGATTCTATCCAAGAAATCTTGAAAGAGCTGAATGGCTACATTAAGTCTGATCTTGCAAAAGATGCTGAACTACACAAAGTTGTCTCTAACAAGGTCGCTAAGATCCCAGGAAGTTACGAGAAAAAACGTCGTCTTCGTAATGCATTAGCTGATGCGTACAGCAAGGGTCGTACAATTGAATATCTTGAGCAATACGGCGAAAAAGTAAAATCGCTAGAACTTAAAGATATTCATAACGAAGCGAAAGGCTTAATCAATCCGAATCAACTAACTTGGGTTATTGTTGGCGATGTTGCGAAAATTAAGTCTCAGCTTGAAACCTTAAATATTGGTGAGATCACTTACCTTTAACATAAGCTGATTATTTAAAGTTAACAAAGCAGTGTGGTTTTCCATACTGCTTTTTTTTGTAAAAGTTCTAGTTTTTTTTATATGCCAATTTTGCATTTGTGATAGTTACTATAAAATAGGCCCTTTACTTTGGAGAGCAGTATGAGCCAATCATTTAAAGTTATCCCCCCTACAACTAAAGTTTTCTGTCATGAACGCGGTGAAGGTTGGACCTTAACCGGGATCACTGATATCAACGAGCATACTTCAGTTATGTTTAGCGGCACACGTTATACCATTCCTGCAAAAAAAATTGTTGAGGAACTTTTACCAAACTTCGAAAAACAAATACAAAAGAATTAATTTTTATTTGAAAAATGTAAAATAAAAGACAATAATACTCGCATCTGCAAAGATAATAATGGATGCGCCTTCCCTTTATGGACTAAGACCCACATCAGTTCGGATTTGATGTGTCATTACTTTGTGTTTTCTATAGTTACGGAACTGTATTTAGGATTGCACTATGTATAAGTCTTTCATGTTATCGTCTTTGGCGATTGCTATTTCTGCTGCTTCATTCTCATTATTAGCGAATGAATGTAAAGGTGAGCTATACGGTATCAACGCTGGTCGCGGTGAAACCGGTATCTTATTTAAACTTGATGATCAACTTCAAAGCGTAAAGGCTGACTCTGTCGCTGAGTTTAGCTCTGCTGCTTTAGCATACGATGCTCAACAAAATAGAATTTACTATGTCTCTGCTCCAAGAGCATTAGCATATAAAGTCGACATTAGTCATTTAAATCTATCAAGCGCTGACAAAAAGCACTTACCTATTGCAGGTGATCGTTTTAAATATACCAAACTCGCCTACTTTGATGTCGTAACTCAAACTCACACAGAGGTCGGTCGAACAAAAGGCGTTATATCTCTTGCCTTTGACGAAGCGAATAACCGTCTTATCGGCAGTAGTTTTTCTGCACTATATGAAATCAACCCACAAACAGGTGAGTACACCAAGCTTGCAGATTTAGGTGTACTTAGTGGTAAGTACCGTGGTGATTTAGCATTTTATAATAATGAATTGATACTAGTAACAAGTACTACGTCTTATAAGATCAACCAATCAGACTATTCTGTTCAAAAATTAGCAAAACATAACTTAACAGCTGTTACGGGGGCGACTATAGACCATGCAGGAAACTTAATAATTAGTCGTACTAAAATAAATGACTTAGGTCACACCAACAAATCTGATATTTATAAACTTAATCCTCATTCAGGTAATACATGCTTTATTTCTGAAGTCCCTGTGAGGCTTAACGACCTCACTACTAATACATCTGAAACCACAACATGTTATACAACCCCATTATGTGAAACAGATCCCCTACCAGTTATTTCATTATCAGCAATTGAAGATACTGTCACTGAAGGCCAAACCTTATCTTTCACTGTAAGCCTTTCTAACAGCTATTATCAAGACGTTGAAGTTGAGGTTTCGGCAATTGAAGGCTCAGCCACTAGCGCTGATTATACTTTCCCAACACAGATAATCACATTTGCTGCTGGTGATACAAATACAACTATTGAAATACCAACGATTGATAATGATGAATATAGTGAGACTAAAGCTTTTTCTTTACAAGCTACAGCAAGCCTGAATAGTACTGGCAGTGCAAATATACCTGCAATGATCTTAAACGATGATGCTCAATGCGTTCCGGTTCCACATACCAAAATAAACTATCAATTTGTCAGTGAAAGCGCGGGCTACAACAATGATTGGGGCATAAAAGTTAATAATCAATTTATCAAACTACTCGATGAATATGGTGGCTCTGGCAGTTACCAGCTACCTTCATCAGCACATTTTGACTATGCACTCGCACTCAACGGCAATGCTTCAAAACTTACCAACAACTTTAGATGGCACGGTCAAAAACAGTACTGGGAAGATCAAAATGATGGCGATTATAATGACTTCGTAGTACGAGTTTGGACAGAACAAATTCAAGTAGGCTGTAATTAAACCGTTCTCAAGGGAGCATTATGCTCCCTTTTTTATTGCTTCTTTTATGCTCAATTAGACATAGATCAATACACTGCTTGAAGCGCGCTTTATAGTAAGGTGTTATCGGTTTAATTTTTTGGATAAGGAAGCGCCCTTGCAATCAAATAATATAGAGCAATTTCCAACCCCACCGTCTGATCATGTTAAAGACTCAAATAGCGAGTTGGTATTTGACCTGAATGTAAAAAACCCACCAATGAAGTGGAACGCTGATGGTAAGTACCCCTATACATCGAAGATGGATGTCGTTGATTACGAAAGCCATAAACACGAATTACAAATTGAACTTTTAAAAATGCAAGGTTGGGTAAAACAAACCAATCAACGTATTGTTGTGCTTTTCGAGGGCCGAGATGCAGCAGGCAAAGGTGATACAATTAAACGCTTCATGGAACACCTAAACCCCCGTGGCGCACATGTTATCGCACTTGAAAAGCCCAATCCCAGAGAGCGTAATCTGTGGTATTTTAAACGTTATATTCAGCACTTACCTACAAAAGGAGAAATCATTCTATTCGACCGGTCTTGGTATAACCGTGCTGGTGTAGAAAAAGTCATGGGCTTTTGTGACGATAATGAATATCTCGAATTTATGCGCCAAACACCCGATCTCGAACGCATACTGGTCAATAGCGGTATTAAATTATTTAAATATTTGTTCTCTGTTAGCCGTGAAGAACAATTTAGACGCTTTAAGTCTCGCCAAAATGACCCTCTGAAACAATGGAAGCTCAGTCCGGTTGATATGGCCTCTCTTTCAAAATGGCATGACTACAACGAAGCGAAAGATGCCATGATGTTTCATACGCATACCAAAGATGCACCATGGACCCAGATCCGCTCTGACGACAAAAAGCGTGGTCGTATTAACTGTATGAGACACTTCTTAAGCTGCTTAGATTACCCAGGCAAAGACGAAGACGTCGTTAATCAAGTTGACCCTCTGATTGTCGGCGAGCCGAGCTCTTTCGAACGTAAATAAGGAGTCACAATGGAAGATTTAACATTAGATGCCGATCTTGTTTTTGAAGACAGACTGACGAAACTGGAAAAAATAATACAATTGAGCCAGCAAGAAGTTGAGCGCACATCGTCAATTGCAAAAGACGCTTCAGATAAAGCGCAACTTGCCGTTGATCAAGCTAAAGAAGCAGAGAGTGCCGCTTAAAAAGCCATTAAGAAACTAAAATATGCAACTAAGCAACTTAAAGATGCTAAATTAATGAAAATTGCCCAAAAGAAAGCATCTAAAAAGTCTGCCATCAAGCGCGCTAAGAAAATGGCTAAAAACAAAAAAGCTGATATCTCAGCAGCCTAATTTATAAATAGCAGAGTTAAAGCTCTGCTATTTCTTATCACTTACTCGATAATTCAAATTTCCTCTGCTAAAACAGATATAACAATCATGCTATCAAAGAAGGAAATTGCTATGTCAGAGAATAACTCTGGAAGTTACCAGCACTTTTTAGGAAACCCTATTGCAAAGCCACCCTGTCGTATGCTCAATGCAAGAATGTACGGTTTTTTTATTGAAGGCAAATACGACACGATCACAGATTTTGTCGATTCAACGCTAAATTCAGTTTCAACCAATGATGTGTATTTTAAACCTCTATCTCAATATTGTTTACTTACTTTTACTGATATTGAAAACATCGCTTCAAAAGTTGAACCATTTAGTCAATACGGTTGGATGCAAGAAACAGATATTATTGTTTGGTTGCCTATTGCTAAGGTAGATAAGAGCACAAAGAAAGCTTTACATATTTATTGGTATCCGGCGTTTATTACCGTAAATAATATTAACGCATTAGTGAATGGACGCGAAACTTGGGGTTATAACAAGTATTTGTGCCGCTACTCTATGCCTAGTGACTATAAACAAGCTGACAACTTTACGTTAAGCCTAGAAACATTTCAGCCATTTAACCCAATTACCAAAATGGACTGGCACGAATTGCTCACCATTAAACGTTTCTCTGACGGTGATTCGCTATTTGAAGAGATCATAGAAGTTGGTCAAGAAGTGGCAGAGCTTATTCATGCGAGCATAGAGGAAATCCAGATAAGCGCTGAACTTATAAAGCAATTTATGAGTGGGATTAAAAACCCGCAAATGGATCAAATTCTGTTTAAGCAAATTCCTGACGGGTTTGCCTACAATTCGGTATACAGTGCCGTGGTTCACTCACCTTCAACTGTGAGAAAAGTCCATAAGATAGCGATGCTCAAAGACGAGTATCACGTCAACATCAATAAACTCGATGCTTTCCCGTTTGATCAGATGTTTGGCATTAAAATTGGGCAGCAAAAAGCCCTACTCCCCTATTATGTTTGCATGGATTTTGACCAGGATGGTGCTTATGAAATAGTTTCAAATAACAGCTAAAGGAGCTGACTATGGCTAAGGAAAAAATCGTTATTTTAGGTGGCGGCGTTGCCGCAATGACATCAGCTGTTTATTTGACAGAAGATGAAAACTGGCAAGATAAATATGACATTACAGTTTACCAGCTAGGTTGGCGTTTAGGTGGTAAAGGCGCCAGTGGTAGAAATCCCTATTTAGGACAAAGAATCGAAGAGCATGGTCTACATGTATGGTTTGGCGCTTATGTTAATTCATTTCGCGCTATTGAAACTGTATATAATCAATTAAACAGGCCAGACAACATGCCCTTGAGTACCTGGCAAGAAGCATTTAAGCCACATAGTTTTGTGGTGTTACAAGAGTTTATTGAAAATGAATGGGAAACTTGGCCAGTAGACTTTCCAACAATTGAGGGGAACCCAGCTGATGGCACTCTCGATCTGCATTTTTGGCAATTGCTCGAAGTACTTATTGCATGGCTTCATAAATTTATAGACTCATTAGAAGACGAAATAGAACAGGCAAACAAGGTAACTAAGTTACAAACAAAAAAGTCTAGAGATAGAAACTTATTAAGACACTTGGCTACAGAAATAACTGATGCCTTCGATGACATTGAAGACGAAGTGAGTGATTTTTTTGATTCCGCGCATGATGAACTGAAAGAAATTTGGTCTTCGCCTAAGATCCTTGCCACCCAGCTCAAACACCTTTTATCCCTCAGATCGAACGATAAAAATCTACAAAACCCAAAAGACAGACTTGTTGTTTGGTACATAGTTCGTAAATTGAAACGCTGGTTAAATAGTGAGGCCATTGAATTACTCGATGATAATCCAACGATTAGACGCGCTTATATCTGCGCTGATTTAGCTATCGCAATGGCGACAGGACTAATAAAAGATAAAGTTTTCTCTAAAGGCTTTGGTGCAATCAACAATATCGATTTTAAAGATTGGCTTAAAAAGAATGGCGCTAACGAAAAGTACAGTGTTGAATCAGCGCCTGTAATTGGTTTTTACGATTTAGTATTCGGTTATGTCGATGGTGATTTTAGCAAAGGAGATGTTGAAGCTGGCGTTGCAAGTTTAGCCATGCTAAGACTTATGCTCTGTTACCACGGTGGCGTTATGTGGAAAATGCAAGCAGGCATGGGTGATGTAATATTTTCACCTATTTACGAATTACTAAAACACCGCGGTGTAAAATTTGAATTTTTCCACCAGATTGAAGCTTTAAAGCCCGCAACTAATAGCCAAACTGATAATCTCATTAATGAGATTATGATGACTGAACAAGTCTCATTGAAGTCAAATAGCTATGATCCACTTGTAGATGTCAAAGGTTTACCCTGCTGGCCCTCCTACCCGCTTTATGATCAAATTGAAGATGCGCAAGCTGATTTATTACAAGACAAAAATATTAATTTGGAATCATTCTGGAGTGATTGGCCTCAAGTTTATGAAGCGAAATTTGGGCACACTTTAACGACCAAAACACTAAAGCAAGGGAAAGATTTCGACAAAGTAATTTTTGGTATTTCAGTCGCTTCTATTGAGCACTTATGTCCTGAATTAATCGCACTAGACGACAAATTTAAGCAACAAGCAACTGAAGTTAAAGCTGTCGCTACTCAAGCATTTCAATTGTGGTTGAATAAAACGGATGAGCAGCTTGGTTTTAACTACATTCCTGAAAGCCAAGAGCGTCCTATTCTAAGTAGTTTTTCTCAGCCTTTTGATACCTGGGCTGCAATGTCTAACTTATTAGATAAAGAAGATTGGCCACTAAACAATCATCCCAAAAATATCGCTTATTTTTGTAGTGCCTTTACGTGTGATGATTACCCTGGTAAAGATATACACGACTTCCCATCTCAGCAAAAAGCCATTGTTAAACAAAACGCGCTCGAAAAATTGAATAAAGAAATGCAACCACTATGGCCTGAAGCCTATCACGGTGATGAATTTAATTGGGACATTCTTTATTCTTCAAATAAGCTAACGAGGGAGTCACGTTTTGATGAACAATATTGGCGCGTAAACGTCGATCCTTCTGAGCGCTATGTGCTATCAGTCACAAATAGTAGCCAATATCGATTGCCAACTAATGGCACTATTTTCAGCAATTTATTCATCACGGGGGACTGGATCAAAACTGGTGTAAATGCAGGATGTGTTGAAGCCGCAGTAATGGCAGGCATGCAAACATCAAGAGCCATTTGCGGTATACCTGAGCATATCAGCGGTGAAGATGGATTTGAGCCTGATGGCGCGCTTTGATATTAATTATATTTATAGCAACTATTTTTAGTATTGATGTAAATTATTATGTATTTGCGATAGAATCGCAGTGCAAGTAATTGATAGATTCAAAATATCATACATAAAGTCGGCTATAATATGAGTCGGCTTTAATGAGCATTTTCGTTGGGCAATTTAATTTAGCACTAAGTTGCTCACTTCGTATCAAGTAAAAAAACACCGAGAGTTTTCTATGAGTTTGTATACAGAATACATGGAAGAGATCCAAACGCGTAAAGCGGAACTTGGACTTAGCCCAAAACCAATCGACAACGCAGAGCTTCTGTCTGAAATCATTGCTCAAATTAAAGATACAACAAATGAGCACCGTGAAGATTCTTTAAACTTCTTCATCTACAACACATTGCCAGGTACTACCTCTGCGGCAGGTGTTAAGGCACAATTTTTAAAAGAGATCATTCTTGGTGAAGAGTCTGTAGCTGAAATCACAGCTGATTTTGCATTTGAACTACTTTCACACATGAAAGGTGGTCCATCAATCGCTGCTCTACTAGACCTTGCTCTAGGTGAAGATGCGGCAACTGCTGCACAAGCTGCTGACGTACTTAAAACACAAGTTTTCTTATACGATGCAGATACAACTCGTCTACAAGACGCATTCAAAGCTGGCAATGCCGTTGCTAAAGACATCTTAGAAAGCTACGCAAAAGCAGAGTTCTTCACTAAGTTGCCTGACGTTGCAGAAAAAATTGAAGTTGTAACTTATATTGCTGGTGAAGGTGATATCTCAACTGATTTACTTTCTCCTGGTCACCAAGCGCACTCACGTGCTGACCGTGAACTACACGGCCAATGTATGATCACCCCTGAAGCACAACAAGAAATCGTTTCACTTCAAAAACAGCACCCTAACGCTAAAGTAATGCTTATCGCAGAGAAAGGTACTATGGGTGTAGGTTCTTCACGTATGTCTGGTGTGAACAACGTCGCACTTTGGGCAGGTGAGCAAGCAAGCCCATATGTTCCATTCATCAACATTGCACCTGTTGTTGCGGGTACTAACGGTATTGCACCTATCTTCCTTACTACGGTTGATGTAACCGGTGGTATCGGTCTTGACCTTAAAAACTGGGTTAAGAAAGTAGACGCTGAAGGTAACACAATTACTGATGAAAACGGCGACCCTGTATTAGAAGAAGCATACTCAGTAGCAACGGGTACTGTGCTTACTATCGATACTAAAGCTAAAAAGCTATTCAACGGTGAAGAAGAACTAGCAGACATCTCATCTGCGTTCACACCACAAAAAGTTGAATTCATGAAAGCTGGCGGTTCTTACGCGGTTGTATTCGGTAAGAAACTGCAAACACTAGCAGCTGAAACACTGGGTGTTGCAGCGCCTACAGTGTATGCACCATCTAAAGAAATCTCGCACGAAGGCCAAGGTCTGACTGCTGTTGAAAAAATCTTTAACCGTAACGCGGTAGGTGTTCAATCTGAAACGCCACTACACGCTGGTTCAAACGTACGTGTTAAAGTAAACATCGTTGGTTCTCAAGATACTACAGGTCCAATGACGTCACAGGAACTAGAAGCAATGGCTGCTTCTACAATTTCTCCTCTTGTTGACGGTGCATACCAATCAGGTTGTCACACGGCTTCAGTATGGGATAAAAAAGCGCAAGCAAACATTCCTAAGCTAATGGCATTCATGAACAAGTTTGGTCTTATCACTGCACGTGACCCTAAGGGTGTTTATCACTCTATGACTGACGTAATCCACAAAGTACTTAACGATATTACAGTTGATGACCGTGCAATCATCATCGGTGGTGACTCGCACACGCGTATGTCTAAAGGTGTCGCATTCGGTGCTGACTCAGGTACTGTTGCACTAGCGCTAGCAACGGGTGAGTCTGCAATGCCAATTCCAGAGTCTGTGAAAGTAACTTTCAAAGGCAACATGGCTAAGCACATGGACTTCCGTGACGTTGTTCACGCAACTCAAGCGCAAATGCTTAAGCAATTTGGCGGTGAGAACGTATTCCAAGGTCGCATCATCGAAGTTCACATTGGTACACTAATGGCTGACCAAGCGTTCACATTCACTGATTGGACTGCAGAAATGAAAGCGAAAGCATCTATCTGTATTTCAAACAATGAAACACTTGTTAAGTCTATCGAGCTAGCTAAGAGCCGTATCCAGATCATGATCAACAAGGGTATGGAAAACGAAGCTAAGACGCTACAAGGCCTTATCGACCTAGCTGACGAGCGTATTGCAGGAGTTCAATCTGGCGAGCAACCAGCTCTAGCACCAGACGACAACGCTAAGTACTACGCTGAAGTTGTTGTTGACCTTGACGAAATCGTTGAGCCAATGATTGCTGACCCAGATGTAAACAACGAAGACGTTTCTAAGCGTTACACGCACGACGTTATTCGCCCTGTTTCATTCTACAATGACAAGCCAGTAGACCTTGGTTTCGTTGGTTCTTGTATGGTTCACAAAGGTGACATGCAAATCATCGCTCAAATGCTTCGTAACCTTGAAAAACTAAATGGTTCTATTGAATTCAAAGCTCCGCTAGTTGTTGCTCCACCAACGTACAACATCGTTGATGAGCTTAAAGCTGAAGGCGATTGGGATATCCTAGCTAAGTACGCTGGCTTCCAGTTTGACGATGAGCAACCTAAAACGGCTGCACGTACTAAGTACGAAAACATCCTTTACCTAGAACGCCCTGGTTGTAACCTTTGTATGGGTAACCAAGAAAAAGCTGAACCTGGTGACACTGTAATTGCAACATCAACGCGTCTTTTCCAAGGCCGTGTTGTAGCTGATACAGCTGAGAAGAAAGGTGAATCTCTACTTGGTTCAACACCACTAGTAGTGCTTTCAACCGTACTTGGTCGCTTCCCAACTATCGAAGAGTATACTGCGGCAGTTGAGGGCATCGACCTAACAGCATTTACTCCTGCTGAAGAAGAACTAACAACTAAGTTTGGCTCTGAGCAAGCTGTGCCAGTAAAAGTTGTTGATGCTTAATATTGTTAAGCTTCTTTAATTTTAAAACGCGGTAAGTATTTTTTCTTACCGCGTTTTTTATTTTTCAAAACGCTTTTCGAAATTAATAACATCCTTTTTTGCAAGTGCTTTCTGATATACCCAACCTTGAACTACCTCAATTTTTAAACCATTAATAAACGCCAACTGCTCGTGTGTTTCTACACCATCAGCAACAATCGATTTATCCATCTTATGAACTAATTCAACAACATGTTGATAGAATTCTTTTCCCTTAACTGTGCCAGTATAGTCTAGTAATGATTTATCAAGCTTAATGTATTTTATTGGTAACTCTGACAACATGGCCAAACTAGAATAGCCTGTTCCAAAATCATCAATAACTGTATGTATTTTTGCATTCTGTAAGCTTTTTATATTCTTAAGCACCGTTTTCTTATCTGTTAGATAACTTGATTCAACTATTTCAATTTTTAGCTGACTTGGAAAATCTTTGAACACTTCACAGATATATTCTACTAATAAACTGTTTGTCATCACTTTTGGATTAACATTTATGCTAATGACTGGTTTAAACTCTTTACTATTAAAATACAATAAATCTCTGTGTGCTTGTTCAATCACCCACATATCGATAATTTCTGTTTCATCATGTTTGATTAAGGTGTCTAAGAAATAAGGACCAACAATATCACCTGATTGTTTTTTAATCTTAACAATGCTTCGAAACCAGAAACGGTTTTTGAAAATTGGCAAATTTGCGGTTGGTAATAAAGTAGTAGCCTACCCTTGCTGATCTCTGTGAGAACTTCTTTCAGTGCTTTATTTGCTTTTTCTAGATCTATTTGGTGTGCAATAAAATCTGACTCACCTTTATTACGAAGCTGCTCAGAGATGTTGAGTTGATCACTCAATTTACTGATGGCCTTATCAAAATTGATTTGTTCACTGTGCCATTTCAAAAATGGGTAATAAACTAATGTGTTCAAGCATAATAAAAATAATTGCAATAACACCCCTGATAAGCCTTGAGACACAATGAACCCATTTACCAGTGTAGGTGTCATCCAACTAATCGTTTCATTACTCACGTTAACCAACCCATAATCTATAACTGTATAAGAAATCACAAAGTTAATTGTTGGTGCCATTACAAAAGGAAGTTTAAAAATATGGGTAATGCAAAAAGAATGATTTCGCAAAAGTTGAAAACCGTAAATGGCATTGAAAGTTTAGCAATGTTTTTTTCATGTGAGCCAGATTTCAAGAATAATGCCGCAATAATTAACCCTGCGAAACAGCCTGTCCCACCTATTAAAACAAATGTATCGTAAAATGTTTTCGCAGGTAAGTTTCCTATAATTGGTTGCATTAAATAATTTACGTCAAATACCATATTAAAAGTATTGTCGCCATGAATGCCTAAAAACCAAAGGCCGTGTGTAAACAGCATTCTTTCAAACGTTAATTCTGCTATTGTTGATTGGCTAATATCTAGCGTTATCCAAGAAGCAATCAGATCTCCGGCAAAGTTAATTACCGGCATAAATGTATAAAAGCTAAATAATGTCAGCGTAAAAGGCAGGATAATCAGTAATTTTTCGCTCAAAAAACGACTTACATGATGAAAGTGTTTATCTAAATTAGGGTGAAGGTTTACCAACAACTTTAAGATCAGGCTTCTTAAGCAAGGAATAATGACCGCATAGGGTGTGCCGCCAGTAGGATCAAGTCTAAATGAATCACCATCAAAATTGATATACTGCCCATGAAGTGAAAAGCAGAGCAGCGCCAGCATGGCACCCACCACACCACTTTGCCCAAAGTTTTTACTAATAAAAAAACGATGGAATTAGAAACAATAACTGGAAATAAAGAAAGCACTAAAGAAGCACATGCCAGTATGACTGAATAAGCATGATCGGTCTGTCACACAATATTGAGCTTTAAAGCACTTTTTAACAACAAAATAGCGATGGCACTGCTGACAAAATAGGGGATCAGAGCAATGAAGGCTTCAAGCAAAGACAGAAAAAATCGACTGTGTAATACCGCCTTTTTTGAACGTTTCGCTGTTTTAAATGACAAAAAGGCGCCCAAACATTGTTATTAAATTAAGTATAATACCTTCTTAATATCTGCGAATAAATGATTAAAGCCATACCACTCCTCTTAATTAAGCAGTCATTTTTGAGTCAAAGAAAACTGACCGTTAGCAACTTCGATAATTTTGCTATTTAGTTGTTCTAAATAAAAATATTCAACGAAGGCCGCTTCTGTTTTAGTCCTTCAAGAGGATTGAGCATTATTGAGGATTGCTATTAGTCACTATGCGAGTATATAAGTGCCTCAACGATGGCATTTGACAATGGATTGGCTTGGTTATTTTTTGAAATGATTAAACTCACGGGGATCTGATATGTGTATTTCTCAGGCTCTATTACCTTCATTAGTCCTTTATCAACCCAGTAACTCGCGTAATGCTCCGGGAGATAACCAATAAACTGACCAGATAAAATTAAATGCGCAATGCCTTCATCATGATATGCCGTTGCACTGTTTTGATAATTCAAACCATCATTTCTGACTTCTTTGTCTCTCATATAGTTTGAAGTAATCACCTCAGCATCAGATAAACGCTCTGACAATCTCTGTCCTTCTAATCTGAACAGTTCATGCCCTTTGCCACAGTATAGATAATTGTTTTCGTTGTGCAGCGGAATATATTCAAGCCCTCTAATATGATGACGACTCACACCTAAGCCAACAAGGGAACGACCGTTTATCACCGAAGTTTCAACTTCTCTAGCCTCACATACATTAATATCAAATTGAATGTTCTTACTTAGCTGGCGAAGTGACGCTATCGCTTGTGCAACGCCACAGCGGGGGTCACTCACCATTGTATCTATGACAGAGATATTCACTCGACCCGATAACTCATTTTTAGAACTGGCTACAGTATTGGCAAAGGCTTCACATTGACGTAAAAGCTCTAAAGAGGCTTGATAGGTTACCCTACCCGACTCTGTTAACTCAAAACCACTTCGACCTCGCTTACAAAGCTTTATGCCTAAACGAACTTCTAAGTCCGACAAATGTGAACTAATGGTCGAGCGTCCAATATTTAATCTAGATTCTGCAGCAGATAAACCACCACATTCCACGATTGCGACAAAAACTCTTAATAATTTAAGATCTACGTCATGTATTTGCATTAATGTGCCAAATATTTAGTTTGATAAACCCGGAATGAATATCGATTATATGCAATTTATAAAACTTCATCCACTCGTTAATATTTACGCCATAAATATAAGAACTCAATGAATTTGGAGAACAAGATGAAGTTTAGATACGGTGTAGATCGTCTAGATCTTGATACTGTAAATGGTATTGCAAACGGGTCAGTTGATGCTGTTTTAACAAGTGAGGCTATCGACAAAATAAATACAAGCCGCCAACGCGTTGACAAAATGGCTGCATCAGACAAAGCGGTGTATGGCATCAACACCGGCTTTGGACCGCTGTGTGATACGCAAATCACGCCAAAAGAAACAAACCTATTACAAAAAAACCTGCTGATCACTCACGCAGTAGGTGTTGGTAACCCAATCGCTAAATCTATCTCTAAACTAATGCTTATCACTAAAGTACATGCGTTAAGCCAAGGCTTTTCAGGTATTCGTCTTGAAACCGTTGAGCGTATGCTTAAGTTTATTGAGCTTGATTTAATTCCAGTAGTACCAGAACAAGGCTCAGTAGGTGCATCAGGCGATTTAGCGCCATTATCACACTTATTCTTACCCCTACTTGGTGAAGGTGAGTTTTGGGTAGGCGACGAAATTCAACCTGCTGAAAAAGTACTGGCTGACAACAACCTTGAAGCAATGGACTTACATGCCAAAGAAGGTCTAGCGCTGATTAATGGAACTCAGTTTATTTTGTCACATGCCATAACTGGTCTAACTAAAATGCGCTACTTACTCGACCTCGCTGACATTGCAGGCGCAATGAGTATTGAAGGTATGCAAGGTAGTGAGTCGCCATTCAGAGAAGAACTACATGCAATTCGTGCGTTTGAAGGCAACATTGAAGTCGCTCAACGTATGCGTCGATTATTTAAAAGCTCACAAAACATGGCTGATCATGAAGAATGTGACCGCGTACAAGACCCGTATTCTTTACGTTGTATTCCTCAGGTTCACGGCGCATCACGTAACGCGTACAACCATTTAAAATCATTAGCTGAGACCGAAATGAACTCTGTTACTGATAACCCAATCGTTATCAGCGAAGAAGAAGCAATCTCGGGTGGTAGCTTCCACGGTCAGCCGCTAGCAATGGTACTTGACTATGCGTCAATTGCTGCAGCTGAACTGGGTAATATTTCAGACCGTCGTTGTTACTTATTGCTTGAAGGCCTACACGGTCTACCACGTCTATTAACGACATCAGGTGGCCTAAACTCAGGCATGATGATCCCGCAGTACACCACAGCGGCATTGGTAACTGAGAATAAATCACTGTGTTTCCCACCATCAGCTGACAGTGTACCAACATCAATGGGTCAAGAGGATCATGTTTCTATGGGAAGTATTTCTGGCCGTAAATTCAACCAAATTCTTGGTAACCTAGAAAAAATCTTTGCAATTGAATTAATGTACGCAGCCCAAGCCGTTGATTTCAGACGCCCAAATACGTGTTCAGATATTATTGAACAAAACCACGCGTTGATCCGTACTAAGGTCGCCAAGCTTGAAGAAGACAGACTACTTAAACCAGACATCGATGCCATGGTTGAATTTGTTAAATCTCAAGCTTTCACAGTTTCAGTAAACTAAGGAAAACCGACATGAATTTCCAAGATATCATCAAACAAGGTATTCCAAGCGTTTTGCCAGAGCCAAAAGCGTATCCGGCTGGTGCCAACCGCGCACCAAAACGTAAAGATATTTTAAGTGCAGAAGAAAAACAGCTTGCAGTTCGCAATGCCCTCCGCTATTTCCCAAAAGAGTGGCACGCTGAACTCGCCGTTGAATTTGCTCAAGAATTAAAAGATTTTGGCCGTATTTATATGTACCGCTTTAAGCCTAACTATGAGCTAAAAGCACGTTCAATCTCTGATTATCCGGCAAAATGTGAGCAAGCTGCTGCGATCATGCTGATGATCGACAACAACCTTGATCCGGCTGTAGCACAGCACCCAGAAGAGCTTATCACTTATGGTGGTAACGGTGCGGTATTCCAAAACTGGGCACAATACTTACTGGCTATGAAATACCTAAGCGAGATGGAAGAAGACCAAACGCTTCATATGTACTCTGGCCATCCTATGGGTTTATTCCCATCTTCAAAAGACGCACCGCGCGTTGTAGTTACAAACGGTATGATGATCCCGAATTATTCTCAGCCAGATGACTGGGAAAAGTTCAATGCATTAGGTGTCACTCAGTATGGCCAAATGACAGCGGGTTCATTTATGTACATTGGCCCACAAGGTATCGTACACGGTACAACTATTACGGTGATGAACGCATTCCGTAAGGTGCTTAACAAAGGCGAAAGTCCGAAAGGCAAGATCTTCTTAACCGCGGGTCTTGGCGGTATGAGCGGTGCTCAACCAAAAGCGGGGAATATAGCTAACTGTATTACAGTATGTGCCGAAGTTAATCCAAAAGCCGCGATTAAACGTCATGAGCAAGGTTGGGTAGATGAACTCGTTGATAACATCGATGACTTAGTTGCACGCGTGCGTAAAGCACAAGAAAACGAAGAAGTAGTGTCTATTGCGTTCATTGGTAACATTGTAAATGTGTGGGAAAGCTTCTTAGAAGAAGACATCTTTATTCACCTAGGTTCAGACCAAACGTCTCTTCATAACCCTTGGTCAGGCGGCTACTACCCAGCTGATATTAGCTACGAAGAATCAAACCGTTTAATCCGTGAAGAACCTGACCTATTCAAAGAAAAAGTACAATCAACTCTTAAGCGCCACGCTGAAGCAGTAAACAAGCACACAGCGAAAGGCACATATTTCTTCGATTACGGTAATGCGTTCTTACTAGAATCATCGCGTGCGGGCGGTGATGTTATGGCTGAAAACGGCATCGACTTTAAATATCCGTCATACGTGCAAGATATTCTAGGTCCTATGTGTTTTGACTATGGCTTTGGTCCATTTCGTTGGGTATGTACTTCTGGTAACCCTGCAGATTTAGACAAAACAGATGAAATTGCCGCGCAAGTGCTTGAAGAAATCATGGCAAACTCGCCTGAAGAAATTCAACAGCAGATGCAAGACAACATTACGTGGATCAAAGACGCGAAAGAAAACAAGCTAGTTGTTGGTTCACAAGCACGTATTCTATATGCCGACTCTGAAGGCCGCATTAAAATTGCTAAAGCATTTAACGATGCCATTGAACGCGGTGAAATTGGTCCTGTGGTACTTGGTCGTGACCACCACGATGTATCTGGTACAGATTCACCATTTCGCGAAACATCTAACATCTATGATGGCAGCCGCTTCACGGCGGACATGGCTATTCACAATGTGATCGGTGATGGTTTCCGTGGTGCAACATGGGTGTCTATCCACAATGGCGGTGGCGTTGGTTGGGGTGAAGTAATGAATGGTGGTTTCGGTATGCTACTCGACGGTAGTGATGATGCTGAGCGTCGCCTTAAATCTATGCTGTTGTTCGACGTAAACAATGGTATTGCGCGTCGCAGCTGGGCACGTAACGAAGAAGCCAATTTTGCAATCAAACGTGAAATGGCGCGTACACCTAAGCTTAAAGTCACGCTATCACAAAATGTCGAAGACGATATTTTAAATAAGTTGGATTTTTAATAAAACAAGCTGTTTTTCTGAGAAAGCCGTTTCAATACATGAAACGGCTTTTTTTTGATTCGACTTTATATTTATTGTGCAAGCTAGGTGCAAAATGATCTTAACTAAGATTGTTTCTCACTATAAATTCGACACACTCAAACAAAAACCTTTTGATAGCGGTTTATTTAAAAGTAACCTTACCACCAACAATTTTTAGTGCGGGCGTGCCTCTGATCAGTGTTTTTCTTGCAAATTCAATATTACACTGAGGACAATGTATTTTATCGTTTGTGTAATCTTCAACAATTCGCTCTTCAAAACATTTAACTAGCGCACCTTTACCGCCCTTTCGGTATTTAAAAAGTTGAGTTCTACATTTTGCGCAAAAAATATCAACGGTTCTTACCGGCCCTTTCTTATTGGGTTTTGCCATGGCGATTATTTATAAAAAACAGCCAACCAAATCGTTGGCTGTTGTTCTGAAGTTTGTTTCACTTTGTGCTTTGTATGAGCTGGTATATTAAATGAATCTCCTTTCTCTAGCCTCACACATTTGCCATTTTCAAATTCAAGTACGCCAAACCCTTCTAAGACCATCACCCATTCATGCTCGTCTTGGTCATACCAACCCGTTGCAGGTGAGCTATGTCCTTTAGAAATAATTCGCTCAACCCGAACAGAATCAGTATTAATTAGTTCTTCAAAGACTTCGTTTGATAAGTCAGTAGGAATATTATTAAGTAAGTTAACTGTCATTCGCTTAAGTTATGGCTGTTGGTTTTGGTTTCTCATCGGTTACATGTTCTTCAATTAAATTGATTTGCCCTGATAGCCAATCATTTAACTGAATTGCGACCTCAGGCATTATGTCATTTTTACCAGCGTTTTTGTAGCTGGCGAGCGAAGGCAAACCTGTTTGCAACCGCAAAGTATGGTCCATATTTTCGATGATATGTGTACTTGTTGATGCTTTTGTAACCTTGTCGATGAGCTTAGTATCATCAGAGTGACATTGAAAGTCCTTTTCACCTCCAATCGCTAATATTGGTTTTATCGTGTTAGCCAAATGCGACTTCACATCATAATTAAAGGTTTCTCTGTAGAACTTGGTGCTTACTTTTTGAAAGCCAACTCTCACTGTTGGTTTATCGGTACTTTCAACTTTTTGCCGCAAATCTCGCATAGTTTTAGCAGGGTCTTTGGTGTACAAAAAAAGCCTTAAGATCTTGCCTTTTAGGCCCTTCAAAGCATCGAGATCTCGATTCATTACTTCCGCATTTTTAATGCCATCTTCTTCAAAGCTACGAAGGCTAGCGCAAAGCATAATTAACCCAGAAATAAGTTTATTCTCATTTGCTATTTCAGGTGCTAAACAAGCCCCTTCACTATGCCCTAATACATAAATAGCGTCAGTATTTACTTGTTTATGGGTTGAAATATGGTTGATTGCTTGGTGAGCATCTAACACAACTTCTTCTAACCCAGCTGTTTTAAAATCGCCTTCACTTTTACCTGCACCACGCTTGTCATAACAAAAACTGGCGTAACCGGCTTCAATTAACTGCTCTGAAAGTTGTTTAAAAATATTGGTATCGAAACCATTTATGTTGCCATCTCTGTCTTGCTGGCCACTACCGTGAACCATAACAACACAAGGAAATTTTCCATTACTTTTAGGTAATGACAATGTACCTTTTAAGTTTAGCGTTTGTGACTTAAATACAATCTCTTCCTGAACCATTTTTACTCCTTGAAGCTTAAAATAAGCTTTATTCTTCTGGGTCTTGTGGATGTACTTCGGTTACCACTTTTTGCACTATTTTCACCCTGCCCGATTTTACCAATGCATCTCGCAAAATATACTCTATTTGCGCGTTTACACTGCGTAAGTCATCGTCGGCCCAGCGCTGTACTGCGGCTAATACATCAGGGTTTATTCTAAGTGGGTAACTTTTCTTACTGGCCAAAATAAGCCTCTTTAAATTGCTGAGTTGAAGCTTACACTTCAACTCAATTTGAAAATCTAATATCAGTAAAGGCTACCTGCATTGACCACAGGTTGCGTATTTTGCTCGGCGCATAATACCACCAGCAAGTTGCTAACCATGGCTGCTTTACGCTCTTCGTCTAGCTCTACGATTTCTCGCTCAGACAATCGGCTTAATGCAAGCTCTACCATACCAACAGCACCATCTACGATTTTTTGTCTTGCAGCAATAATGGCTGAAGCTTGTTGACGTTGTAACATGGCACTGGCAATTTCAGAGGCATAGGCAAGGTGTGAAATTCTAGCTTCATGTACTTTTACACCTGCTTTTGCCAATCTGTCTTGAATTTCTGTTTTTAGTGCTTCAGAGACTTGAATTGGGTGACTGCGCAATGCAATTTCATCACCATCATGTTGATCGTATGGATAGGCACTCGACATATTTCTCAGTGCAGCCTCACTTTGAATATTTACAAAGCTTTCATAGTCATCAACTTCAAATACCGCTTCTGCAGTGTCCTTTACTGACCAAACAACCACAGTAGCAATTTCGATTGGATTGCCATGTGCGTCGTTGACCTTAATTTTGTTGCTTTCAAAATTTCTTAACCTTAAAGAAATATTTCTGCGAATAAAGAAAGGGATCGTCCAACGCAAACCATTTTCTTTAACTGTGCCAACATAACTACCAAATAAGGTTAGAACGCGGCCTTGGTTTGGCTGCACCATAAATAAACCAGCTAAACACGCTAAACTAAGGGCTGCTATAACGACGAATAAAATACCATCGCCATTTACGGGGTTAAATTGACTCAAACAAACTAATGCGATTGCAATAAAAATCACCGTTGCAACATACCCGTTTATTGAGAATCCTTTTGTTTCTTTCATTGAAAACTCCATCAATGTGATATCAAGTTGATATCACATTAGATCGTGTTTGGATTTTTGGCAAGTAGTTTGTTTCTATTTTGTAGATGTCTATTTGTAACTATTTATTTTATTTTCAAGCAAAGCGATAGACTTATCGTTTGGAAAATCGAGTCTAAATACCTGGTATGCCTGCTCTGCTTCTTTAATTAATTGCTGCTCTAAGTAGGCGTTAATCAGAGACTGTGATAGTTTAGGATGCTTAAAGATGTTTGCTATTTCAGCTTTAAGCGTTAACTCCTGTATTTTTTGTTCTTGCGTTTGTGCGAGTCTATATGCGTAAAAAGCGTAGAGCCCCAAATAGTTTAAGTCATATCTCGTTTTATCTTTTGCAAGCTCAATTGAAATAACCGCAGCACCGTTTGATTTGGCCTGTGTTATTAATTCGAATGTTGCTTCATCTTTAAAGGGTGTTCTTTGCTTTGGTGAAATACCTAACTTTAGTAACAAGGCTTCGGCAGCTTTCGCAACACTCATAGGGTTTTGAGCTGTTATAAGCGTTCCATCAACAGCAATATACGGCATCATTGGGCTGTTTTTCACAAATATCGCACCTCGCTCAATCAACTTTTCTTCAAGTGAAAATGGAAACTTATCAAGTAGCTCTGCATTAAAAGCTTGCTCTTCGATTTGCGTAAAACTATTTACCTTCTTGCCTGTAACAAAATAACGACCATCAGAACGTTTTAAATTAACCAGTGCAGCAGGTCCATGACATACAGCGGCGATTGGAGATTGCTGTTCGATAAACTGATTAATAAAATTTTGAGTTGCAGAGTCAAAAGGTAAATCAAACATTGCTCCGTCTCCCCCAACAATAAATAAAGCGTCATAGCTTTGCTTAATTGCCTGTTTTGCTGAGTGAGTATTTTGCAATTTATGAAAGGCAAGACCTTTGAATTTTTGTATATAAACTAGGTTGTCTTTATTAGTTTTTACAACAACCTCACCGCCTTTAGGCGTGACAATATCAAGCTCTAAGTTATGGTTATGCAAAACCAAATAAGTTTGTGCAAGCTCTTCAAGGTCATAACTAATTTTACCTTGGGTCTCATTGCCGTAACCGGAAATTAATAGAGCGACTTTTTTGGCAAATACATGGGGGCTTATTAAGCCCAGACAAATTATGAATAAAGTTAAATATTTCATTGCTGCTTCTCCTTGTTGAAGTTAGCAGCACTTTATATTTTATTTTGTCGTGACTTTGTCGTGATTTAATTATTTGAGTATTAATTTAATCGTTAAGTGGATTATCAAAGCTTATTTTCACTATAAAGTAACCTTGCGGTTGCTCAATGTGCAATTGCCAATTTAATTGCTCACAAATACGCTTTATTAAGTTTAAACCATGCCCTAACCCTCCACTCTGCTTGCCTTTTACGCCGCTTGCCAATGGTGAATTGATGGTGTTTTGTTGAGTATGATTTTCAAAAATAAGTTGTCGATTATTTAAGGTGATGTCGGCATTATCGCCACTTGCGTGTCGTACAATGTTAGACAATAGATTTAGCATCAGAATGTTAACCAGATTTTGGTTACACGTTACTTCAACATCCCCGTCAAAATTAAGAGTTAACTCAAGATGTTTGTCTGCTTGTGCAAGTAAAAAATCGAATTGCTTAATAATCAAAGACTCTAACTCAGCAGTTAAATTAACCACCTCTGTTTGGCTGGTTTCGGTACGTGCAAGCGCCAATAAAATTGAAGTGATTTGATTGATATTGGCAACTGCCTTCGCAACTGTATCAAAATTATCTTCTGTGATTATTTTTTCTTCTTTACTTTCTGAAAGTACATTTTGAATAATCGCCACAGGCGTTCTGATTTCGTGACTTATGTCTTTGGTAAAAACGCGCTCTCGATCAAGTGCGCTATTCAACTGAGTAAAAGCGTTTTTAGTATTGAGTGCTAATAAACCGATTTCGTTTTCTGGAAATACATCAGGCTCAATGTTGTCTGCATTTTTTGTGTTCACTTGAGATGCGAGCGTTTTTAAAGGCCTTGTTATCTTCTTGGCAGTCAATAAGCTAACAACGAGGGCTATGGCAGAAATAACACAAGCTATTACTAAAAGCCACACGAGCAAGTTTGGCATATTATCTTTGCTGACCTCGAACTGCTCTACGTCAGCGAGCAAAAATAAGTGTTGTCCACCTAATTCTAGGGTGGTCATATGGAGCGTTTTGCCAGAACTTATTTGGTACTCGACTTTGCTAGCGTTTGACGGGTATTCTTTTTGGATCTCGATAGGCAGATCTGCAAAGTTTATAACCAAGTGCATATAATTAGCTTTTGGTGGCAGCACCACGCCTGAACGTTTAAATTGTTCAGTAATATAAGTAGCTTCGTCGTTGACTAAACGGTTAAAAATATTATCTTCAATTGTCCATGCATATAAGATAATCAACAAGCTATAAATAAGCGAGATAGATATCACAGTCGCTATAATAACGCGACTTATACTGCTTGAAAGGCTTTTCATCGTTGCTTCACTTTATTTTAGTTATTCTAATTAAAATGCTCTTTTTTTAGACACGCATTACTCAGGCACAACAATTTTAAAACCAATTCCGTGAACCGTTTTTATCATCTGGTACTCAAACGGTTTATCTATGGCGTTGCGAAGCGTATATATATGACTGCGAACGGCATCGGTATCAGGCATATCATCCCCCCATACTTTTTCAATCAATTGGCGTTTACTCAACGCGTTCGGGTATGCTTCAGCAAGCAATTTAAGCAATAAGAAATCAGTTTTTGAGAGTTTTATGTTCTGACCGCCGCGCTGAACTGTTTTTTGATGAAAGTCTATTTCTAAATCACCAATACATGCCTTCTGAGACTTATGTAATTGATGCCTTCTAGCGAGTGCCAAACACCGAACATAAACCTCCTCTAACACGTAAGGTTTTGTTAGGTAATCGTCTGTGCCGTGTGAAAAGCCATCTAGTTTTTCTTCAATACTGTCTCTTGCGGTGAGCATCAATACAGGAATATTCGTCGTAAGCTCTAATTTGATAAAACGACAAAGATTTAGTCCATCAATGTCTGGTAAGGTTAAATCTAATATCACAACATCAAAATGCTCAGACTCAAGTAAGTTAGTCGCTAGTTGACCATTACAGGCATAGTCAACGACCATGCCTTTTTGCATAAGGAAATTACTCAGCTGCTCTGCTAATTGCTGATTATCTTCAACCAATAAAATATGGCATTTTTCTACTTTCATTTAACTGTCTTTTGTCGAATTAATTCTAGTGTGGCCGCAATGGTCTTATCATCCATGTTTTGCGTGATACTATTGCCTGGCTCAATCTCATAATGTGGTTGAACACCTTGTTGAATCAACTCCCCACTCGGTCTAACTAACAAGCGAGTCGTAATATAGGCTCTCAATTCTGAATGAGGTAAATTGAATAAATTTCCCTGCCCTGATTGATTGGCAAAACCTTGTGTTGGCTGACCGACTAAGGTTGCAAAGCCATTATCTTTTAAGGTCGTTGCGAATACGATGGCAGCTGAATAACTAATAGCGCCTGTCAGTAAATAAACCTTACCAGTAAATCTGATATCGTCACTCATTGGCGCTTCCCAATCATCCCAATCCGTGTCGAGAATTTCCCCTACTTCACCTTTATAATGAAACCAACCACGGTTGTCTTTGTTGAGTTTTTCTTGCAGCGCTGAGATCAATCTAAATGGTTTATTTGCAAGGTAGCGGCTTAAATAAGCAACGGTATCCGTATTACCGCCGGGGTTGTTTCTAATATCAATAATAAGAGAGTGAATGTTTGACGCATTAATTTTCTTAAAGCTTTCATCAACAAAATCTTCAAACTCACTTGGTTTTATATCAAAGTGATCTAAATATAATAAACCGATACCTTCTTCTAACTCTTTAAAATAAAGATCTTGATTTGTTTTTCCTGAAATAGCATTTGCTGTCTGTTGCCAATCTTGGGCTTGAGTTATCTCTAATGTTTTAGTTCTCCCATCAGATTCTATTTCAAGTTTAAATTCGTTAATAAAACCGTATACAGCCCATAAGTTAACGGGGAATCTCGCTGCCACGACTTTTTCACGAAGAAGCTGACTTTCACCACCTGTATATTTTTGCAAGTCTTTTACAAGGTCTTTTGTTGAAATACCATTAATCGACAAAATTTCACTTTCGCCTACAACCCTTTCACTACCTGATTGATAGTCATGTTGTATATATAGCTCTTGCTGTGAATTGATAAATACTTCAAAAGGAAAAGGTTTCGCACCTTGCTCTTTAAGCAAGTTATATTCTTGATACGGCCAAATCAAAAATGCATGCCCATCATTAAACTTATGGCTGAGTTGTCCCACTATTCTATAAAACTCGGTTCGCATTAAAGGCCGAGTAATTTGCGACTTGAGCACTTCAGTGAAGCTTTTTAGCTCTGAGATTTGAGTGTACTGTTCAAGATTTGGGTGACGCTCCAATGCACCTTGTAATAAAGCATCAATATCTTGATGCATTTGCTCAACAGATAAATGTTCTGTCAGCAAGGTTTCATCCGACAACTCAGGCATTATCTCTAAATGGCTACCTTGGCAGGCAACTAACACGGGTAGTACACACGCCAACATCAGTGATTTATTAAGTGATTTAAGAATTTGTTTGAACATCGCTTTGCTCCTTTGCGGTATCTCATACCAATCCTCAATAATACTCAATCATTTTGAGGGACTAAAACTGTCGCTAGCTTCGTTAAAAATATCTTCTTTAGAACAACTAAATAGCTAAATTTTCGCCTTGCTATCGACAAGTTTTCTTTGCCTCAAAATAGATCACTTAATTAAGAGGATTGGTATCGCAAAGTTAGCAAAGCGTTTGTGAAGGTTTTGTCGTGAAATGCGAATGATTAATTTCAGCTACAGGATAGGCACCCGCTTTACTCGTCGTGCTTGCTTGATATTAAACAAGTTTGTTTTAAGGGCTTGGAAGTCTTTGAGTTGCTTATCATTATGCACTTGTTGCTCTAAGGAAGTATAAATAATATTGGAATCTAAAAAATACTCTTTAGAAAACCCGCTTTGTACGGCTTTCTCCACTAAATGTAAAAATTGCTCAGGATCTTTGTTATTTAACGCGATGAGCGAAGCGATAAATTGGTTGGAGTATCTATCACCTTCTGAAGTTTTGCCATTCACAATTCTATTTTTACCGTCAACCAAATTGGCGAACAACTTCGCTAGATTTGCATATTTACTTTGGCTAATAGCAACCCGCTCTAAATGAAACAGTGACTTATCTATTTTTCCTTGTAAGTCTAAAGCACTTGCCATGAGTAAATGCCCTTCAATAAAGTTTGGCTTTAAGGTCAGTAATTCAGTTAAGGTTTTTTCTGCTTTTTCATGATGCTTAATTTCCAAGAAATACTCAGCTTGAGTCAGTGAATAAAACGCATCTTGAGGAGAAGACGCTATCAATGAGTCTAAATGACGTTCACTCCAACTAAACATGTTTTTATTTAATAAAACCTGAACCCGTATCTTTTGTACAAGCGGATTGTCTGGTTGTAGTTTATGCGCAATTTGAATAGCATTCCACGCCCCTGAAATATCACCACGGTGATTCAGTGCACTAGATTTGACGGCATGCGCGTTCACCCATTTAGGCGAAAGTGAAATAGCTTTACTGGCGCTTTCAATGGCGTTTTTATATTTCCCCTGCTCAATCTGCACATTCCCAAGCGCAACATAAGGCCATGGTTGGCTGTTCGAAGCGTTAATTGCCTTTAATGCAAATTGATAGGCTTGTATTAAATCGTCTTGATTGGCGCCATGTAACTTATGTTTAGTTAAATACAATTCGCTTAATATTGAGAAAATAGCGACTTTATTGCTGGCGTGTTTGATTGAGTTTTCTAGCTCGCTAATCGCACTATCTATTTTTGAGCTGTCTTGTAACCCCATAAATCGAGACACATCTAGCTCAATCGATGCATCGTGAGATGATAGACTTATATTTGCTTGTACTGGTTGCTGTATCTTACTTGATTCTGTTTGCTTAAAAACACCTAAAGCAATCCCAAAGATGACTAATCCACTAAGCATGACACGGTGCCTAATAGAAAAATGAACTTGAGGACTTACAAGTTTTGGTGGATTTTGTTGTTCTTCTAGTTGGCTAACTGTATGTTCAAAAAGCTTAACTGATAAATTTAAACGATATCCTAGCCCTCGTTCTGCGATAATAGGATCTTGTTCTTTTTCGACTGCCAAAACTTCCCTAAGGCGAGATACACGTTTTTTAATGGTGTCTTCTGAGACGATTTTCCCCTGCCATACATAATCCAAGAGTATGTCATGAGAAACGACATTCGGCGCGCGTTCAGCCAAACACACCAATAATCGATACGATAACTCAGGCAAAAAAACCTCTATAGAACCTTTAAATAATTTTCGCTCATCAAGGTTTAAAGTTAGGTTTTTTCCGACTCTATAAACTGACATCCCATTCCTTAAATATACTTAACTTTTTCTTATTATTAGATAAGTTATCTTGTCACTTTGCGTCACCCTAACTCACTTTAATTCACTCTTCAATTAGTTTGAATGTCGTTAAATTAAATGCATGTTTAATTTAGGAAAAGCATGATGCGTACTAAGATTCTTTTTTTATTTATATTTTTTACTTCATTTTTAAGCGTTGCAAATCAAATAAAGAGCAAAAAAATTGACAAGCTACTGACTCAATATCACCAATTAGAGCAATTTAATGGTGTCGCGTTAATCAGCCATAAAGGGAAAGTGCTCTTGAAAAAAGGTTATGGAAAAGCCAACTTTGAATGGGACATTAATCATACTGTTGAAGGTAAATTCAAAATCGCCTCAATAACTAAGCAGTTTACAGCCATGTTGATACTTCAACTTGTTGAGCAAAAAAAGCTAAAGCTGGATGAAAAGTTAATCGAATACTATCCAGGCTACAGAGCAGATACTGGCTCGAAAATTACAATTAGACAGTTACTCAATCACACATCGGGCCTTGGCAATTTCTTTCACCTTGATGGCTACAAAGCTGTTGAAGCAAGGAACCCTTTCACGCTTGACGAGTTTATCTCAAAGTTTTGTAGTGAGGATTTAAACTTCGAGCCAGGCACTCAATTCAGATATAGCAATGCGGGTTATACAATTTTAGGTAAAGTCATCGAACAAGTAACAGGTAAATCTTATAGCGAAGTTTTAACACAGCAAATCCTAAAACCGCTTAATATGAATAACTCTGGATTTAACCAACAACATTCTGTACTAAACAATCGAGTGACTGGTTATGAACGACTATTAAATCGTTTAGAACACGCAAGCTTTATAGACATGTCAGTGCCCTTTTCTGCGGGCAGTATGTATTCAACGGCCATGGATTTGTATCTTTGGGATCGAGGCTTAGCCGAAAACAAAATCTTATCTAAACCGTTAACCAAAGTTTTATATCAAGTCACTGAGCATAGAAACTATGCTGCAGGTTGGTTGGTTGAAAACTACCCAAAAGAGCAATTCGGTAAACCTCTCACTCGAGTACATCATGGCGGTATGATCCCTGGCTTTAATGCCAATATTAGTCGAGTGTTTGAAGACGACATTTTAGTTGTATTGCTTGATAATACGGGTGGTGCGCCAATGACACCAATCACCGAAAAAATTCTGAGTATTATCTATGACAAAGACTATGAACAGCCTGAATTAAGACTTTCACAACAACTCTATAAAATGATCATAGATCATGGAACTTCTACATCAATCACTTGGTATAAAACATTGATAGCAGAACACGAAGGGTTTAGTGAGCCTCAATTAATCAGATTTGCATATGAGCTCGTTGATGCTAACGAACAACAATCTGCTATTGCCTTTTTAACGCTAAATGCTTATCTCAATCCAGAATCAACTCGTGCTAAACAGGCATTAAAAAGGATAAGGTCACTTTAGTCTTATCATTTTCGGTGTACATTTCATTAATTTTAATTATAATCCCCGAACCCATATTGGGGCCAATCAATAACATAAAAAATTAAACGTAAAAAGGACGATAATGCGTAAAATAGCTTTTGCTCTTACTTCTGCTCTTTTCTTATCACCATCAACATTTGCAGATAATAGCATTTACACAGACATTCTACTTGGTAATGCAAAACATGAACTCGAATCAAATTATAAGGTTTCAAGCCCTTATTATTCTGGCGAAGCAAGTTATAAGCAACCGAGTTTAAATACGACCTCTTTTGGCGTTAGATTAGGCTATCAATTTACATCTAACTTTAGTGTTGAACTTGGCCATAATCAGTTCGGCGAAACAGATCATACCTTTATTGACGAATTTAATGACACCATCAATAACAAAGTTAAGAGCTCATCAACCACCCTAGGTGTAAATGCTCAATGGCCAATCAACGATAAATTTTTTATCAATGGCCGAGTAGGTATTGCTGCATGGGATTTAAAAGCTGAAAGTACTGATAGTTACTATCCTGGTGAAGTTGAAAAAGATAGCGAAGATGGTAATGATCTTTACTATGGTTTCGGATTTAAATACTTAGCTTCTGATAACATCTATCTTGGTTTAGAATACTCTATTACTAATATGGCGTCGGACAAAACTGAAAAAGATGGTGAATTTTCAGAAAAAGTAAACATAGACTATGATGTAAGCAACTTTGCAATTTTTGTTGGCATTAACTTCTAATCTAAGTCTTAAGTAAGAGTTTAAAACATTATTTAAGCTCATTACTCAACATATCAATAAAGCGCCTGACTTTAGAAGACAGGTGCTTTCTACTTGGGTAAACCGCGTAAACATTCACTGTTGGTTGCTTATATTCTGCGAAAAGGATCTGTAAGTTGCCTGATGCAATACCACCCGATAAATAAAATTCAGGTAAACGTGTGATCCCTATGCCCGCCTCGACCAGTGCTGTTTCAGCGTCGCCATTATTACAAAGTGCTTTGAGTTTCACATCAACGGTAAATTGCTCGCCATCAACTGCCGTAAATGTCCATTTATCTGGGTTCTTATGATTACTGTAACCTATACAATGGTGATTATATAGCTCTCTGGGGTGATGAGGGTGACCAAATTGTGCAAGATAAGATTTGGATGCAACAACATAAGTTGGGCAGGCGTAAATCTTTTTGCAAATTAGGCTAGATTCATCTAACGCAGGCGTAGCTCTGATCACAAGATCAAAACCATCTGCAACCAAATCGACCCGTTTATCACTCAAATCTAAATCAAGCGTCACATTTGGATAAAGCTTTAAAAACTTCACCAATATAGACTGGATATGGGAGCGGTATAGCCCAATTGGGCAACTTAACTTTAAATTGCCTTTAGGCGTATCATCTCCCTGTGTTACTAGGTTAAAGGCATCTTGTGCATCACTTATTAGTTGAATGCATTGCTGATAATAAGCCTCACCTTCAGGTGTGAGCGCCAAAGAACGTGTGGTTCTATTTAACAGCCTTACACCGAGTCTTGATTCAAGCTTATTCATTTCTTTAGAAATATGAGAATTAGAATGGCCCAATTGCTGCGCGGCACTTGCAAAGCTTCCTCGCTTAACCACTTCAACAAAAATTTCTATTCCTTCAAACAGCTTATTCATAGTCATATGGAAATAGTGAAAACACAAATAAGGGATTAATAACTAAATAAAGATAATATAGACTATATTTCATCGAGTCGAGCAATGAATTTAAGACTCATCACTTAATAAATGAGGAAGAAATCATGAAAGTATTAGCATTTGCAGCAAGTAGCAGCCGTCAATCAATTAACAAACAGTTGGCGCAGTACACGGCAAATCAAATTGAAAACGCAGACGTTGAATTATTAGATTTAAACGATTTTGAAATGCCAATCTACAGCTCAGATCGTGAAAATGAATCAGGTATTCCAGAACAAGCACAAACTTTTTTCAAAAAAATTGGCGAAGCTGATGCCATTGTTATTTCTTTTGCTGAGCACAATGGTTCTTATACTGCTGCCTACAAAAACATTTTTGATTGGACATCACGTATTGATATGAAAGTTTACCAAGGTAAACCAGTTATTTTGTTAGCGACTTCACCAGGCCCTGGTGGTGCGCAAAGTGTACTCGCTTCTGCAGTTGGTTCATCTCAGTTTTTTGCGATGGATGTAAAAGGCTCACTTTCTGTACCGAGTTTCTATGATAATTTCGACTTAGAAACCGGTCAGTTAACAAACCAAGAGCTTGTAGACCAAATCAAAACTATCACTGCTTTGGTTTAAAATCTTCTATGAGCTGTGTATAAACACAGCTCATATTTAAAATTTAATCACTTTAGAAAAAAGTTGATCATAACTACCTGATTGTTTCATTCTAAGTAAAGCTTCATCAAAAATCTTCAGAATACCGGCATTATTCTTATCTGCTTTCGATAAAATGATGTGGCTGTTTTTCCGCATGAACGGCTGTTCAATATGCCCTATGTTTTTCACTTCTTGCTCTGAAAAATGCTGACGCAACAAATAGAAGCCAACCGCCATTTCTTGTGGGTAAATTGATACTCTGTTTTTTAACAACATGCCAAATGCTTGCTCATCATTAGACACTCTTTGTATGTTGATTTGTTTCGCTCGAATAATGTTATCTAGGTCGATGCCATAACTGAAATCTTCAAGGCCAACATAGCTATACGACTTTAATGCTTCAAAGCTATCTAGTTTCGGTTTATTTGTTCTGTTGTAAAAAAATACATGCTTTTCTTCTAATACTGGCTCAGAAAAATAAAATTCACTTTCTCTAGATTCAGTTTTAAGCCATAGGCCGGTACCATCAACTCTGCCTAATTGCGCTTGCTCCATCGCTCTCGCCCACGGGTAAAATTCAAAGGAAACTTGATACCCGATATCTGCAAATGCCTCGGTAATTATCTCTGCAATAGCACCGTTATTTGGTAAATCACTGCCCATATAAGGCGGCCACTCTCCAACAGACAAAGTGATTTGTTTCGATGAAGCAAGAAAACTTGAAAATAAAGTCAGTAAGGAAAATATATAGACGGTTATAAGCTGTTTCAATGTGACACCAATCATTATCAAACCTAAATTAACTGTAGTTGATAATTATGGATAAAAAGTGGAAGTTAAACCCAGAATCTAAGTTTCTGGGTTTTAGACAAAGAGATTAAAGTCGTTTAGTTAACACTATAGCAATGCCTAACATAACTGACGAAACCAATAAGCAGGCGCTAAAGCCATAATATTGATACATAACACCAGACAATACAGTACCAGTTAAGCGCCCTGCTGCATTGGCCATATAATAAAAGCCCACATCCATTGATACGCCGTCACTATCTGCACACCTCACAATAAGATAGCTATGTAATGACGAGTTAATAGCAAATACAGCGCCAAAGATGAGTAAACCACTGACAAGGATGACCTCGGGAGAGAAACTTGAATCTAAACCCAATACTATCATTGCCGGAATTATCGCAAGGGTTGTCACCCATGACAGCGCTGATTGCTTACTTTGTGTTAACGCCATATCTCGGCCAGTTACTTTGGGCGCGTTAGCTTGCACTAAGCCATATAAAATGACCCAAACAGCCATAAACGAGCCTACAGTGCTGCTTTGCCAATTTAGTTCACTAACAAAATAAACTGGTAGCGCAACTACAAACCATACATCTCTAGCTGCAAATAAAAATAACCTCGCAGCTGAAAGACGATTGATTTGCGGGCTTTTTGAAAACATTTCGGTGAATTTAGGCTTCGCTTTCTTTTTGCCTAAGTCTGCTTTTAAACGCCACAGGCTTAATAGCCAAACAAGCGTGAGCATACCAGCCATTAACCATAATGCGCCTTGAAAACCAAACAAGGTCAGAAGCAAGCCGCCTAGAAAGAAACCGACACCTTTTAGCGCATTTTTAGAGCCAGTTAAAATAGCCACCCACTTGTACAAAACACCATCGGCGTCTTCAGGTACCAATTTTTTAATGGCACTTTTGGCGCTCATTTTATTGAGATCTTTTGCAATGCCAGATAATGCCTGAGCGCACATGACATAAACAACACTCAACCACTCTGGGTTAATAGCAAGCATGACCAATGCGAAGATTTGAATTGATAAGCCTAAATTCATAGTTTTATTCAAACCAAGTCGCGCACCTAGCCAGCCACCGACTAAGTTAGTCACAACCCCAAAGAATTCATAAAACAAAAACAACATGGCGACTTCAAGCGCACTATAGCCAAGCTGGTGGAAATACAACACCACCAGCATTCTGAGCGCCCCATCTGTTAATGTGAACGCCCAATAATTACTGGTGATAAGTAAATATTGTTTTATGTCATCCGAAAGTTTGGACAACATCTGGATTATCCCCATTTTTGCTCAATAACATAGCGAACTAGATCTGCAGTACGATTTGCATAACCCCACTCATTGTCATACCACAAGTACATTTTGACTTGCGTACCATTCACGACCATGGTTGATTGCGCATCAACCACGCTGCTTCTTGGATCTGTTTTATAGTCAATTGACACAAGTGGACGAGTCTCAAAACCTAGAATGTCTTTTAGCTCACCTTCAGCCGCTTCTTTCATCCATTCATTGATTTCTTCAGCAGTAGTCGCACGACTTACTTCAAATACACAATCTGTGATTGATGCATTTGCCAAAGGAACACGAACAGCATGACCGTTTAGTTTACCTTTCAATTCAGGAAAAATATGTGTTATTGCAGTAGCAGAGCCCGTTGTGGTTGGGATCAAGCTCATACCACACGCTCTTGCACGACGAAGGTCTTTGTGTGGCGCATCAAGAATGGTTTGAGTATTGGTGATATCGTGAATAGTTGTCATTGAACCGTGCACAATACCAATTTTTTCTTGTAATACTTTAATAGGTGGCGCTAAACAGTTCGTTGTACATGACGCTGCAGTCACAATATTGTGCTTTTCAACATCAAATAAATCATGGTTTACGCCATAAACCACGTTCAGTACACCGTCTTCTTTGACAGGCGCAGTTACGACGACCTGTTTTACACCTTGATCAAAATAAGCTTGAAGTTTAGCTTTGGTCTTCATCACTCCAGAGGCTTCAATCACCAAATCACAGTTTGACCAATCAGACGCTTCTATCATGTTATTTTGAGTAACTGAAATAGTATGACCATTGATAACCATTGTATCGTCAGCAAAATCCACTTCATGGCTCCAACGACCATGCACCGAGTCAAAATTCATCAGATGCGCCAGTGTTTCAGCATTACCTGCTGGGTCATTGATCTGTATTATCTCAATACCTGTAGTGTCATATAAGGCACGCATAGTTAAGCGACCCATACGGCCAAAGCCATTAATTCCAACTTTTATACTCATGTTAACTCCCAGAAATTAAACGAAGACACATCGATTATGGTCAACTTTCTTGAAAATGTGGTTACTAAATTTGAAGAAAAACGTGTCACCTTCAAAATATATGGAAAATCATATATTCGATTTTCCATATATTCAAGTTTAATTTTCGTTCTGGGTGATTAGAGTGGGTTATTTTAGAAAAAAACCATATTTGAATGGATCTGAGTCTTCTAAAACGAAGTTAGAAAATGCAGTTATATATGCTGTGCCAAATACTCGTGGTATTACAGCGTTATAACCATGAAATTGTGACTCTTTTTGGATTGTTACATCAAAGCTACTATCTACGATACTTTCAATGGTAATTTTGTCACCCGCTTTTATTTGCTCTCTAGCATGAAGTATTGCAGCTCTTGCGCTAACACCTGTGCCTGTTGGGCTTCTATCAAGCTCACCATCAGCAAATATACATACATGTTTGCTATGGCTTTCTTTGTCTTTTGTTTGAGATGACGAGTAAAAAATCACACCATATAAAAAACTCAAACTTTCATCTTCTGGGTGTGAGAGCGCTAAAGAGTCGTTGACTAACGCTTTAATATCTTCACCAAGCTCAGATAATTTTGCAGCATTTGCTTTTGACAGCGAGATATCAAGCTTGTCTGCGTCTACGAAAGCATAATAGGCACCACCGAAGGCGACATCAGTTGAAAAAGACCCAAGAGCAGGATGATTAATTTGGTGATCGAGTTTCACTACAAAACTGGCAACATTATCAAAATACGCCTGCCCATTATTATAATAGGCAGTTACCTGCCCTGCTGGAGAGTCAATTTTGAGTTCATCTTTGTCTTTGAAATGGCCTGCTTTTTCAGCCAATGTAGACAGTGCAATGATGGCATGACCGCACATAGTGCTATACCCTTCGTTGTGAAGGAATAACACACCAAAGTCACTGTCTGCTCTTTCACTCTCTGTAATTAAAGCACCATACATATCCGAGTGACCTCTTGGCTCTCCCATAATAGCTGTTCGTAAATGATCTTGATGCTCAAGACATTCAAGCCGTTTATCGACGATACGCTTGCCTTTCAGATGTGCGAACCCGCTTTTAATTACTCTAAGCGGTTCACCACCTGTATGCATATCAATGCACTTTATTTGTATCCCAGACTGGATGTTTAGTGTTTCTAATTGTTTTATAAAATCTGACATGAAACTTCCTTAGATCGAAAAATGCCAAGCAAGCTTGGCATTGGGTGAATGCTGAGCCTAGGTACTTCACTCAGCGCGCACGGGTATTTTCAGGGAGATTAGAAAACCATACGTGCAGTCAGGGAAACATAGCGAGCCGCTTGACGACCAGTTACCATGCCGTAGTCTGGGTTTAACTCAATACCATCATCACCATAACGAGTACGCTCTTCGTTGATGTTTAATGCACTATCAGCATTTAGTAAGTTATAAACGGTTGCTTTCAGAGATACTTCATTACCCATTAGCTCTGTGAAATATGACATCGAAAGGTCAACATTCGTTACCCATGGTAGTGTGCCTGCACTACCACGAGGCGCCGGGTTGCCATTTTCGTCATAGTGTGAAGCATGATCATAGTATCGACTGATACATGCATCCCATGGGTTACCTTCTGCACAACTATCTACATTTTTAGGGTGTACAGAGAAGTAGCTTTGTGGACGACCCGATGTAGTTCGAGCAACTAAACCCGCAATTAGGTTATCCGTAATATTGTACGAACCAGAAAACTTGAATGCATGACGGTGGTCATTTGGCAAGTTACCGTAGCCATGGTCCATTAGGTCAGCATAATCGTATGAAGTCGTCCAACCTGGATCCGCTTGGTTATTATCAGTTTTAACTAAGCCTTCAGTGTTACCGTAGTTTTTAGACCAAGTGTAAGATGCATTAAGTCTTAAGTCATCCGTCACGTTGCCATCTAAAGTAAACTCAACCGCTGTGTATTTTCGTACTGCGGCAGGTAAAGCTAGCTCTTCAGCAGATAAATTAATTACATCAACTGTACCATCACCATCAAAGTCATAAGACATTTCGATCGCTTCACCTGGGTTGTTCAACACATAATATGACCCTTGACCCACATTATCTGTAATACCCATTTCTTCAAGTTTCTTAGCTAATACCGGACCTACGTCAGTATCTTCTACGCTTCGACCCAAATCACGGTGAACAAAGCGTACACCCGCTGACATAGTGTCAAAAATCTCTTGCTGATAACCGATTGTGATCTCATCTGAGTACATAGGTTTCAAGCTTGAAGATGCAATTAGACCAGGTTCAGTAATACCACGTTGACGCCAGCGACGGTCACGTAACATATCGCCACGACTTGGTGAACCATCAGCTAACAATACCGGCGTACCATCTGCATTTACATCGCCCATTTCATGGTATTCGAACCATTCAACTGACGCAGAGCCTTGCGTAATATTCATGTTTGCAGAAACCGGTTGGTAATAACGGCCAAATGTTGCGAATACTTTAGCTGTACCATCACCGTGTAAGTCATAGATTGCTTGAAGACGAGGCGAGATCTGGTCTTTCATATCAACGTATGCTCTACCGTCTGTTACCGTGTTTTCAAACTCACTATAACGTAGACCTAAATTAAGCACTAAATTGTCAGTTGCTTGCCAAGTATCATTAATATAAAACGCAATTGAAGTTGAATCAGAATCTACATCACGTGTTCTAACACGTCGTTCGATGAAAGAGTCACCTTCTGCCGCGCCTGAGATATCATCAACACCTGCGTTTTTGATTTCCCACCAGCCCATACCGTCGCCGATACCATTTTGACCTGAGCTAAATTTTACTTTTACTTTGTTATAGTCAATACCAAACTGTAAAGCGTGCTCATCTAAGTCCAAAGTGAAATCAACACGTGCTTGTTCACGCACGTATTTCTCTTCAGATACTGTTGATGTTGTGTGTTGGCTTAATGTTGTCCACCCATTTCGAGAATCCCAGACACCGGGATCAGTAGATGCAACCACATTTTCAACATTCTCAGTAACCTGACCAACTACAGCAGAAACCGACATAGTATCTGTTAAGTAACCGTTATAGTTAACACTGAAAACTTTACCACCATCTTCACCCGGTGCAGCAACCCCTTTTTGATCGCCAATGACATTCGTTTGCCAGTCATAGACAAAATTAGTTGTATCCCAAGTACGCTTGTTATTCATCGCTGAGAAACCAAATGAATGATCTTCATTAATGAACCAGTCTAACTTAGTAAACCAACGGTCTTCTTCTGTTGACGTCGAGCTGAAGGTTGTTTGTCCTGCGCCCTCACTATCAGAACGACGTGGTGAAAATAACGCATAAGCAAAAAGTTTATCTTCAACTAAAGCGCCTGAGGCCCATACTTGAAACTCTTTAAAGTCATATTTATCACGTTGGTTATTTGTTGATATAGTGCCGTTACTTTGATAAATGGAATCATGATGTGATTCTAGACTTGATGGATCCCAGCGCACTTCTGCACCAAAATCAAAATCATTATCACCTGATTTTGATACCGCATTTACGATACCACCCATCGCACCACCAAACTCAGGGCTTACACCACCTGTTTTAATTTGTGTTTGAGAAATCGCTTCCCAAGGTAAGCGAATTGAGCCTAGGCCTGTTTTGATTGAAGCAACATTTAAACCATTGAAGTAGTAGCCATTTTCTGCTGATGATGCACCGCCAAAGCTTGATGCACCATTAAAACTGCTACCACCTGGCGCAGACGTACCCGGAGCAAGAAGTGCAATACTTTCAAACCCCGTATTTACGGGCATCATGTTTAATTCTTCATCACTAAATGTCACACCTGATGTCGAGTTGCTTAAATCTACTCGACGAATCGAAGCACCTGTTACAGCGATACGCTCAATATTTTGACCAGCTTGAGACATTTGTGCATCAATGATCATTGATTGACCAATGGTAACGTTTACATTTTCTTGTAGTACACTTTGATAACCATCTTTTACGATTGTTACGTCGTAAGTACCGACAGGGACATTACGTAACAAGTACTCACCTTCGGCATTGGTTGTCACTGTGTATTTCAAACCTTTGGTTTTGTGTTTGAAAGTCAAAGTTGCACCAATAATATCAGAGCCCGTACTTGCTTCGATATGACCCTTAACAATACTACTACCGTCTACAGCTAACGTTGGCGCGTGCCAACTTAATGCTGCAGCAATTGCAGTCGCTGCAAGGCTTTTTCTTAGATAGTTACCTTTTTTATTATTGTACTTCATGAGTTGTCCTACTCCTGTGAGTTTTGCGTTTTTCATAATGACGCATAACACAATACATATAATTTATATTGTATACAATATTTTATTTTATCTTTTGTTAACTAGAATATGTAACAAAATATACATTTGCTCATAAATAAAGGGCTAACAGGTACAAAAAAGAAGTATCGATAAAATAGAACTAGAGTAAAAACTTGAAGTGGTTATTAACAAAAAGCCCCGCACTGGGCAGGGCTTTAAAAATAAACTTTGAAAATAACCTAGCGCATCGCCATCATCATTTTCGCAGGGTTTTCTAGGTAAGCCTTCCAAAGGTTATTGAATCGAGCAATTGTGCCACCATCAATCACTCTATGGTCGCCAGACCAACTGACTTGCATAATTGCACGCGATACAACGTTACCTTGAGGATCAAAACGTGGTAGGTGCTGTAATTTACCGAGTGCAACAATGGCAACTTCCGGCTTATTGATAATTGGTGTAGCGGTTGTGCCACCAATTGCACCAATATTCGAAATCGAAATTGTGCCGCCCTTTAAATCATCAGGTGAAACGCGCCCTTCTCGAGCTGCATCAGTTAATCGCGTAACATCCTGCGCAACATCAACGATAGATTTACTCTGACAACCTTTGATATTTGGCACCAATAAACCGAGTTTTGAATCTACGGCCATACCGATATTGTGATCATCAAAATAGGTGATTTCAGTACAGTCGTCATTTACTTTTGAGTTAACGATTGGGAACTCTTTAATCGCAAGCGAGAGTGCCTTGATAAAGAATGGCATCATTGTCAGCTTAATACCTTCTTTCGCATACTGCTCTTTAAGCTCTTTACGAAGTACAATAAGGTCGGTTAAATCGATTTCATCACTGAATGTAAAGTGTGGAATGGTCGATACAGAAGCTACCATCTGTTTTGCCATTGCCGCTTTCATGCCACGAATAGGCTCTACACGAGTGCCCCCCGAAGTGACTGCATGAGCAACCTCAGAAACTGGCGCATTGTTTGATGCAGCTGGTTTAGTTTCAACAACGGCTTGTTGTTCAGTTTCACCATTTACAAATCGAGCTATGTCTTCTTTATACACTCGACCATTTTTACCTGAGCCTGGCACCAAATTAATGTCGATATCTTGCTCACGCGCTAAACGACGTACAGCAGGAGATGCGATTGCTTTACCATTTTTTGGCAATTGCGTTTTCACTGCTGTATTTTGTGTTTCAGCTTTTACAGCTGGTTTACTTTCAGCGACAGAAGAAGTTTGAACATTGCCATTACCACCAGCTAAACGCATTTGGAATAACGGATTGTGAACCTGTGCAATTTCGCCTTTTTGATAGTATAGCTTTTCAACTACACCATCGTATTTAGCTGGGATCTGTACCAAGGCTTTGTCTGTCATTACGTCACACACAGCTTGGTCTTCAACAATGGTGTCACCTTCGCTGACTAACCACTCAACGATTTCACATTCAACAATACCTTCACCAATGTCTGGCAGAATAAAGTCTTCTAAATGTAAACTCGAAACATCTTTTGATGCTTGAACGTCATTAGATTGTTCAGCAGGTGCTGCGCCCGCTACATCCATCGCAAAAAGCGGCTCATGTACTTTGGCAATTTCGCCTTTTTCATAGTGTAATTGTGTAATCAAACCATCATGCACTGCAGGAATTTGTACCAAGGCTTTGTCGGTCATAACATCACAGATAGGTTGATCTTCTTTTACCTCATCGCCCACTGAGACTAACCATTCAACGATTTCACACTCTACAATGCCTTCGCCAATGTCTGGTAAGATAAATTCTTTTGACATGTCTAATCCTTAAAACTCAACAGACTTTTGAATCGCAGAGAACACTTTAAGTGCATCTGGTACGTACTCTTTTTCAAGTGCTAGTGGGTAAGGAGTATCTAAGCCACACACTCGCAAAATCGGCGATTCTAAATGTAAGAAACATTCTTGCTGAATAGTTGCAGCAATCTCAGCACCAAAGCCATTGGTGATCGGTGCTTCGTGACTAATAATCAAGCGACCTGTTTTGGTGACTGATTTAGCAATCGTTTCAACATCCCAAGGCAGAATACTGCGTAAGTCAATAATCTCACAGCTTATACCCGCTTCTTCTGCTTTTTCAGCAGCCTGCTCGATGATTTCCATCTGCGCACCCCAAGCGAGTAGCGTCACATCTGAACCTTCTTTTACGACTTCAGCTTTACCAAGTTCAATTTCGTAATCTTCTTCAGGTACTTCACCAACTGAAGCACGATATAAACGCTTAGGTTCGAAGAAAATGACCGGGTTATCGTCTTTAATACAGGCACGCAATAAGCCTTTAGCTTGATAAGGGTTACGAGGTACAACTAGCTTCAAACCTGGCGTATGCGCAAAGTAAGCTTCTGGAGATTGTGAATGGTATAAACCACCCGCGATACCACCGCCGTAAGGCGTTCGAATTGTTAGATTGCCAACATTGAACTCATTACCACTACGGTAACGAAATTTTGCAGATTCGTTCACGATCTGATCGAATGCCGGGAAGATATAATCAGCAAACTGAATTTCAGCCAGTGCCGGTGCGCCAAAAGCCGCTAAACCGTTTGCAAAACCAAGTATACCTTGCTCTGTCAGAGGTGTATTGAATACACGGTGCTTACCGTACTTTTCTTGTAAACCAGAGGTTGCTCGGAATACACCGCCGAAATAACCCACATCTTCACCGAAGATACATGCTTGCGGATGCTCTGCCATAGTGATGTCTAGCGCCGAGTTAATGGCGTGTAACATGTTCATTTTTGCCATTATTTGATTCTCCCTGCAGTCACTGGGTACGCTTCTGGATGTTGCTTAATATGTTCTTTTAATTCTTCATATTGTTTTTGAAGCGCAGGAATTGGCGTGTCGTATACATCAGAAACGAGCTCTTCTAGTGCTGGTTTCTGAACTTTCTCAGCAACCTTTAATGCCGCAAGTATTTCTTCACGGATCTTATCTTTTGCCGCTTCGTCTTCTGCTTCGTTTAACCAGCCTTGCTTTAATAGCCAGCTTTTGAATCGCTCGATTGGACAAGCCGCTCTGAATTCTGCTTCTTCATCTTTACTACGGTAGCCAGATGGATCATCTGATGTTGAGTGAGCACCTAAGCGATAAGCAATAGATTCAACTAGTACAGGATCGCCATGCTCTGCTGCAATCTTGCGTGCAGCTTGTGTTGCGGCATAAACAGCCAGTGTGTCAGTACCATCAACACGAATAGTCTTAATACCATAACCGACACCACGCGCAGCAATACCGTCGCCTTTAAATTGTTCATCAGCTGGCGTTGAAATCGCATAACCATTATTACGCGCGAAGAATACAACCGGTGCTTTATGCACAGCAGCCATGTTTAAACCCGCATGGAAGTCGCCTTCAGATGCAGCTCCTTCACCGAAATAACAAATCGTAACGTTATCAATTTCTGAAGCTAATTCACCGGTTGTAGCATCAATATGATTCAATTTTTGACCATATGCATAGCCAGTTGCTTGCGGGATTTGCGTACCAAGCGGTGAAGAAATCGTCATATAATTAAGTTCGTTAGAGCCATAGTGGATAGGCATCTGACGACCTTTACCTAAATCAAGTTCATTTGAGAACATTTGATTCATAAAGTTATCTAGGCTAAAACCACGATAAGCAAGCGCTGCTTGCTCGCGGTATTGGGCCATGATCATGTCATCATGTTTAAGCGCTGCTGCACTTGCAGTCACAGCGGCTTCTTCACCCAGACATTGCATGTAAAAACTAACACGACCTTGACGCTGTGCAGCCTGCATACGTTCATCTAGTAAACGAATGAAACGCATAGTGCTATATATTTTTAATGCTGTTTCTTTATCTAGCTCTGGTGCGGTTGCACCATCAAGGATCTCACCATTGTCACCGAGAATTTTTAAGGTGGGGATATTCAGTGCATGGCCATCAATAAATTCCAGCGCGTGGCTGATATTTAGAGATATGTTATTCGGGTTAATCATAACCTACCTTCTCTTGTTGTCATTATCCATTTGCATGCAAATAACTACTCAAAAGTATTTATTCGTTCGCTATGTTGTTTTATGAATAATCTGTGCGATTTATGCAATTGGTTTAAATTAAACCTATCGACACTTTACGTTAACGTAAAGTGTTATTCAACTGATCATAGATGAATAACACTTAATTTGCATAAATATTACTGGAAAGAAAAGAATACGCTATATTATTAGCTTTTAATTCAGTTGCTTATATGAAGTTTTCATTAATTTGCATAGGAATAACGGTTAATAATGCACGTTGACCAAGTGCAACTTTAGCATTTGGGAAAATAATGGCTTCACCTTCAACTTCTGCAAAATACTGCTTTTCGCCGTCATTTGCTAACAACTCACCCTTTGCAAAGCCTGTAAAGTTCACTGCGCTATCAGGGAAGGTAAAGTTAAATGCTTCTTGTGTTCTATTAATCGTTCGATACACTTCAAACAACTCAAAGTCTTCAGAATTAAATTTCTGATATTCTACATCTTCTTGGCTAATTAATGCAGTCAGCGTTTGCTTGGTTTTCTCAAAGCGCACCATATCATTTTCACCAAAAGGCTTAACCTGACCCAGCTCTATGGTAAACGCATCAGCGCCAAATTCGTTTGAAGAAAAATAACTGAATGTAGTTGCCGGTGCTGCCATCATTAATACAGTGTTAACGCCACAAGAAAGCAAAAACTGAAGTTGTGACTTTTTCCAAGGCTTGCCATTTAAAAACGGATAAACTGCAAATTTCTCGTTTTTTGAACCTCGAATAGCCGTGTGTAAATCATAATGGCAACGATAACGCCCAGTTTCTACCTCATTAAAAAAATCAGATACATAAGTTTCTAACTTTTTCGCTCTGTCTCTTTCTGCATTTTGCACATCACCTTTGCTATGTGATCCACTGAATAAACGGTTTAGGTTTTCTTCTACAAATCGCTCACCAATGTTGATTGACTTTGGATTACCAAAAATAAACAGCACACGTTGCTTAAGTTCTAATTTGCCTAAGATAATGTGTTGGATTAGTTCATCACAAATTTCAATGGGGGCAGTCTCATTGCCATGAACCGCGCTTGATAAGACAATATCTTTTGTTGTTTTTGCACTAGGTGTGAATTTAATAACGCCCGTATCAAGTACTTCAACTTTCGTACCATTTACAAGAGCAAATGAAGTCGGTTCTAAATGAAATTCGTTTTCGCGTGTAATCGATAAAAAGTCACCTGACTTTTTCAATGTTTCAAGGTACATACTGTCCCCTTTTGTGAGAGTGTATAAATAAAAAAGCCATGCTTGAGCATGGCTTTTATAGAATAAATTGTTTAGCTAATTACAGAATCAACAAGCGCTTTGGCCTCTTGTTCTAGTAACGCTAAATGTGCTTCACCTTTAAAAGATTCAAGGTAAATTTTGTAAATATCTTCTGTGCCTGATGGACGAGCTGCAAACCAGCCTGATTCAGTTACGACTTTTAAACCACCAATGCCAGCTTTGTTACCTGGTGCTTCAGTGAGTTTTTCAATAATCTTGTCACCTGCTAGTCTATCTGCAGTCACATCTGCAGCACTAAGCGCTTTCAATTTTGCTTTTTGTGCTGCATTAGCGGGGGCATCAATGCGTTTGTAAAGAGGTGCACCGAACTCCGCTTCAAGCTCTTTGTAACGTTCTGATGGTGTTTTACCGGTTACAGCTAATATTTCAGCTGCAAGTAGGCCTAAAATAAAGCCATCTTTGTCGGTATTCCAAACACTACCATCACGACGTAAGAATGACGCGCCGGCACTTTCTTCGCCACCAAATACAAGCCACTGCTCACTTAAACCTTTTACAAACCATTTGAAGCCTACTGGTACTTCAAACACCTCTTTATCATGTGACTTAACCACTTTGTCGATCATTGCCGAAGACACCAATGTTTTACCCACTTTAATGTCTTTCGCCCAATCACGATGAGTAAGTAGATAATCAATCGCCACTGCTAAGAAATGATTTGGATTCATCAAACCGCCTTTGGTTACTATGCCATGACGGTCATAGTCCGGATCGTTACCAATACCAATATCAAAATCATCTTTTAACGCAATTAAGTTTGCCATCGCGTAAGGTGACGAACAATCCATACGGATCTTGCCATCTTTATCTAAAGGCATAAATGCAAAACGCGGATCAACCTCAGGGTTTACAACGGTTAAATCTAGTCCGTACTTTTCTTTAATTACAGGCCAGAAATTGATACCAGAACCACCTAATGGGTCAATACCAATTTTTACACCTGCCTTTGCAATCGCGTCTAGATCAACAATATTGATTAAATCATCAACATAAGGTGTGATTAAATCTTCATACTTAATGAAGCCAGATTGCTTAGCCTTAGCGAAAGGAAATAACTCAACTTCGACTAAATCTTCTAGCAATAACTGATTGGCTCTGTCTTCGATCCACTTGGTGATATCAGTATCAGCTGGGCCACCATTTGGCGGGTTATATTTGAAACCACCATCTTCAGGTGGGTTGTGCGAAGGCGTCACAACAATACCATCACTTAATTCATGTGGATGTGCTTTGTTATAACACACAACCGCATGGCTGATCACAGGTGTTGGAGTATAGTCATCATTTTCTTGCGTAATGACTTGTACTTCATTCGCTACTAACACTTCTATGGCTGAGTTAAAAGCTGCTTCAGATAACGCATGGGTATCTTTACCTAAAAATAGCGGGCCAAAAATGTTATTTGCTTTTCGATAATCACAAATAGCTTGTGTAATTGCTAGAATATGAGACTCGTTAAACTTAACATTTAACGAACATCCACGGTGGCCTGATGTACCAAAAGCAACACAATGCTCCGGGTTTTGCTCTAAATCTGGTTCATTTAAATAATAAGCCGAGACAAGTTTTGGAATATTCACTAATGTGTCGTGTTTTGCTGGTTGGCCAGCACCTGGATGGATAGACATAGAACGTCCTTATAAGTAATCTCTAATAGTTTCAGCGTCAGCTTCTTTGTACCCTAAACCTAGGGCAACCTCATGTAACATCATCTTCTTACGTGTGGTATTAGAATTGGTCATGACCCAATATTCACTGTCTGCGATATTTTTAGGGTTCATACTGCTGCCACTTTCTAATAAAGCTTCTTTACTTTTTGCAAAATAAATTCTATCACGGCCCTTGATTTCTAATACTGAATCAAAGCTGTCTTTATGGGTGCGGTGTAATGCACTTAAAATAAATAAGAAGCGGCCTACTACACCTTTTTGCATAGCGAGCTCTTCTTTATTAAGAATATTAAAAACATTAGCAGTTTTAGTGGTCACTTTTATGACGCTTTGTTCTTCAACTGTTTCTTGTTCTTCTTCTAATACAACATCATCAACTTCTGAAGATGAGTTGGGTGATAACTTTAATAAACGACGCAGAATGTCTGAGGCACTTTCACCAATGCTTTGTGTATTACTGGCGATATATTGATAAAGCTCGTCATCTATTTCTATTTTTTTCATGCTTTTCCTGTCATTACTGATTTTGGTGCATCGAGCTGATTATATAATGAAATGAGCCAAGACACTATGCCTTTGCATTTCACCAATACACTGGCAAAATTACCTCATAATTTATCGGAGTGCAAAATGCTATTAAATTTCAAGCAAACAGGAGCGGGTCCCGTTGTCGTGATCATGCATGGGCTATTCGGTTCATTAGAGAACCTTAACATTATCGCTAAAGCCCTTAGCGAACATTACACTGTCATTAATATAGATTTAAGAAATCATGGTGCATCTTTCCATGTAGATGAAGTAAGTTACCCTGCTATGGCCCAAGATATACTCAATTTGCTTGATGAATTGAATATAAAAAAAGCGCATATAATCGGCCATTCGATGGGTGGTAAAGTTGCAATGCAATTAGCCATGCTTGATGAAGCACGTGTTAATAAACTTGTGGTACTTGATATTGCACCTGTTGATTACCACCCTCGTCATAGTGCAATTATTAATGCGCTGCAATCTGTTCAGAAACAAGGTGTAAGCTCGCGAAGTAAAGCTGACACAATAATGAAAGAATTTATAGATGAGATGGGAGTTAGACAATTTTTATTAAAAAGCTTGTCTAAGTTTGAAAACGGATATGCTTGGAAATTTAACTTAAATACCATTGTTGAAAACTATTCAAAGATCATTTCAAACATTAATGAGACTCATTCTTGTCAATGTGATACCTTATTTATTAAGGGGAATAATTCAGACTACATATTGCCTGAACATAGAGATGCAATCGTCTCATTATTTCCCAATTCGAAAGCAAAAGTCATCCATGGCGCTGGTCATTGGCTGCATGCTGAAAAACCACAAGCCGTAAATCGGTCAATTATTGATTTTCTTCAATAATTAGCGAGTTTTTCACTCACACTATTAAATTATGATACTCGGTTATGGTATAGTAGCCGCCGTTTAAATATTAGTTAGAGCAAGTATGGCCAATCAGTATATTCAACAGTTTGAAACTATGGGACTGTATTTCGGTTTAGCAGGCATCTTTTTCTTTATCGGAATGGCAATCAACGATGTTTTAAAAAAAGGTGATGTGCCTAAATTTGGTCGATATATTGTTTGGCTCGTATTGTTTCTAGGCTGTTCAGGTTTTATTGCGAAAGGGCTTATTCAAGCATTTTGGCAAGGCGCTGGCGTAGGATAAACATGGCCAAGTCAGAAACAGATCGTACAACAATCGATCTTTTTGAAAATGAGAAACGTCCTGGTCGTCCTAAAACGAACCCACTTCCACGAGAAGTGCAGTTGAAGGTTAATAAACGAAACCAGATCAAACGTGATAAGGCAAGAGGGTTAAAGCGTATTGAATTCAAAGTATCATCTGAGCTTTATCAAGCTCTAAGTGATATGGCTCAAGCGCAAAACATCAGTAGAAGCGCACTGATAGAAACCATTTTGCAAGAGAAATTAGCGAATAATAGATAGAAGGTAAGTATTACATGGCAAGCGTAGGTATTTTTTTCGGTAGCGATACTGGTAACACTGAACACGTTGCTAAAATGATTCAAAAAGAGCTTGGTAAAAAGCTTGTTGATGTAAAAGACATCGCTAAAAGTAGTAAAGAAGAAATTGCTGAGTTTGATTTAATCCTGTTTGGTATTCCAACTTGGTATTATGGTGAAGCACAATGTGATTGGGATGATTTCTTCCCTGAGCTTGAAGAAATCGATTTCGAAGGCAAGCTAGTTGCTATTTTTGGTTGTGGTGACCAAGAAGATTATGCTGAGTATTTCCTAGATGCCATGGGCATGATCAACGATATCGTTACAGAGCGTGGTGCTATTGTTGTTGGTCACTGGTCTACAGAAGGCTATGACTTCGAAGCTTCTAAGGCGATGGCTGATGATAATCACTTTGTTGGCCTGGGTATTGATGAAGACCGTCAACCAGAGTTAACAGAACAACGTGTTAAAGCATGGTGTGCACAAGTATTTGATGAAATGTGCCTAAGTGAACTTGTTGACTAATCAATAAGTTTTGCACTTATAGTCAATGCACGTTACCTTTAGTAATGAAGTCGTGCTCATTGCTAGAGTAAAATAGAATTAATAAAATTACTGAGACAGATAATGACTGATCATAATTTAGAGTTGAAGAAAGCAGGGTTAAAAGTTACTTTGCCACGAATTAAAATTTTAGAAATCTTGCAGTCTCCTGATAATCAACATATCAGCGCTGAAGACGTTTATAAAATTTTATTAGATAAAGGCGAAGAAATTGGCCTTGCAACAGTTTATCGAGTTTTAAACCAGTTTGATGATGCAGGCATTGTTACTCGCCACCACTTTGAAGGTGGTAAATCTGTCTTTGAATTAGCGGGCAGCACTCACCACGATCACCTAGTATGTTTAAAATGTGGTCGAGTTATCGAGTTTGAAGATGAAGTTATTGAAACTCGACAAATTGAAATTGCAACTCAAAATGGTATTAAGCTAACTAACCACTCTCTGTACCTTTATGGTGAGTGTGTTGATACCGAAGCGTGCAAGAAATACGCTGAAGAGAATAGCTAAGTTAAAAAAGCCGACGTAAGTCGGCTTTTTGTTGCTCTATTGAAAGTACAATTTCTTTTTTAGATACCTACTTTCTATCTTTAAGCAATCAAGTATTTTTTAATAAAGCGATTAGAATTAAACAAGCACTAAGACAAAGTGAAAGGCTCACCCACAACTTTGCATATCTTGTTTGCTGACAAGCATTGTAATAACACTGTTTGGGGTTCTTAGGGTCAATTAAAATGAAAGTGGCCTTTTGATCTTTAAACGATTCATATAAATCGGGTCTAAAAGCAGTTTGACAACAATAGCTAGTTTCATTAAAAGTAAATTCAACTAAAAGACTCGACTCACCTAACATTTCTAATGGTCCTGCCTTATGTTGTTTTACTTTAACCAAATTCTCGACTTGCACCTGACGCCATATACGTTTGTTTAATTGCTTCTTTTTGCTCTGCCACATTATGAATGTGGCAGCAAAAAATAACGAGGTAACGAGTACACTTAACCAGATCATCACTGCGACTTATACACCAAATGTGCTGTTATAAGGTCGCTTAGCGCAGTACCAACTGATTTAAATAAAGTAATATCAGTTTTAGCTCTTAATGTATCAAGTTGATGCATTTCGTTAAGTTCAGCGATGATCTGCTGCTCCGAAAAAACGCCTTCGGCAATAGGAATAAGTATCTCCCCAGCTTCATTCAACACGTTCTTTTTACTATCGACAAACACTTTTGAACGCACAACACAAGCAGAGTCACACTCTCTAAATTGTTTGTGGTGATTGCCAATTAAGTCTATATGCGCGCCATCTGACACCCAATTACCATCAAACAAAGGGTCATGTGCCCCCGTACCACAACTGATGATGTCAGCCGAACTAATGGTTGCTTGATTTGACTCTCCAAGTAAAAATTCTACTTGTGAATATTTTTCAGTAAGTAACGACCGTAAACTTTCTGCTTTATCTGTGTTTCTTGCAATGATGGTTACTTTCTTAATATTACGTACATTCATATGGGCTTCAATCATGTATCGTGACAAATTACCTGAACCAAAGTACACCAAATGGGCACTATCTTGTCTTGATAGATATTGACTTGCTAGCGCGGACACTGCTGCCGTTCGCCAAAGTGTCACACTCGTGCCATCTACCAATGCCAGTGGCTCACCGTGAGTGCGATCAAACAACATAATTTTAGAATATAAACTTTTATAGCCATGCTCTGCATTCGAAGGAAAATAAGTAAAGGATTTAACGCCGATAACTTCTTCATTCCATGCAGGTAAAACGGCAAAAGCATCGTGGTTCTTTTCAGACTCTGATAGTTCAAAAACTTGTCTGGTCGGTGTGCCCGCAGGTCTTGAAAACCCTTCTTTTAAAGCGTCAATGACCTTGTTGAAATTTAAACTCGCATGTACTTGTTGTTCGGAAACTATTTTCATTTCTTTTCCTTAATTAATCACAAACGATTTTGGTGCATGGGTTATAAACTCAAAACCATCATGAGTAATGAGCACATCATCTTCAATGCGAATACCGCCAAAGTTAGGTATATATACACCGGGCTCAATAGTAATAATGTTGCCTGCTTCTAATAGATAGTCTGTATTTGGGTTTATAAAAGGCACTTCATGTAATGCCAAACCTACACCATGTCCCAATCCTTTGCCTGCATACTCTAAAAGCCCAGCTTGCTCCAAAACATCTAATGAAACCTGATTAAGATGCTGACAATCGACCCCAGCTTTAAGACTCTCTAAAGATTTGCTTTGAGATGCCAAAACAGCCTCATACATAGCTTGTTGACGTGGGTTTGGTTCGCCATAAACATAAGTACGCGTCATATCTGAACGATAGCCATTTACCACAGCACCAAAATCAATCAATAATAAGTCGCCATAATTAAGCTTTCTTTCTTCAGGCTTTCCATGGGGTAATGCACTTCGCTCAGCAAACAATAAAATGGTGTCGAAGCTTACCCCACCAGAGCCAAGCTTTTTCATTTTGTAGTCAAGCTCAGTAGCCAAATCTAATTCAGTCACCCCTTTTGAAACTTGAGTGAGTAAATCCGCAAGAGCCAAATCTGCAATAGCTGCTGCTTTTTTAATTGAAGCAACTTCGAACTCGTCTTTAACCATTCGGAGCTTTTCGATGCAGCCATCGAGTGGTGAAATGTCATATGAAGCTAATTCATCAGCAATAGATAACCAGGCGCCGTAATTAATGGCTTGGCTTTCAAAGCCCGTCTTTTCGCGAGGTAATAAACGCTTGATACATGCGCCCAATGATTCTGTATCTCTGTCTCTGCAAATAATTTCACAACCATTGCTTTCTGATTTTGCTCGTTCAAAATATCGATAATCAGTGATCAGCCATTGACCTTGTGTTGAAACGATGAGGTAAGCTGCATTACCACTGTAACCTGTTAGATAAAAGATATTTTCGTAGTTAAACACCAACAAGTTTTTTACGTCTTTATCTCGTAAAGCTAATAATAAACGTTGCTGACGTTGAAGATATCGTGTTTGCATTTGAGTTAAACCACCACCAATAATGGCAATAACATAACCCAAACAACAATTGTATACAATATGCTTTTGTTAACTACGCATAAATGGCAAGGTATGTAAGTTAAAGTTTGCTAAATTCGGATAAATATCAACCAATTCTGAGCTATCTAAACCAAACCATTGCGCCAAAGACGCAAAATATTGCTCATTCGCAACTTGTGGGATCAAACGACCCCCACGTGTATCATTCGGACCATCTAGATGTTGCGTCATCAATGAGCCGTAAATTTCTCCGCCATTTACCGCGCCGCCCATAATGATTTGATTTCCCGCCCAACCATGATCAGTACCGTCACCATTCGACGTCAAAGTGCGACCAAAATCACTCATCGTAAATAAGGTTACATCATCGTTTGCATTGATGGATGACATCGCAGCATTGAACTCTGACAAAGACTGAGATAAAGCGCCTAATAATGCAGGGTGTGTAGTAAGCTGATTATCATGTGTATCAAAGCCCCCCATACTCACAAAGTAAATTTGCCTTTTTGCATTGAGTGTTTCTCTAACTGAGATTGATTTAGCCACAGTATGCAGTTGTTGTGACAAACTACTATCAGAAAAATAAATGCTTAGATCTTCGCTGGACTCAATAGCACTATTCATTACTTCAGTATTTGTGATCGCTTTTTGCATTTTTGTACCATATGCACTTGCTAGAGGATGGGTTGACTGGGCAAGCACCCTATTCATTATACTTTTTACATAGGCTGCGCGATTTCCAGTACCATTAATTGGGTTTATTTTACTGACACCACTTCTATGTAATGAGAATGGCGTCTGATTAACACTGGTTTGCCACGGATTAGTTCCCGCTAATGAAATGTTATTTACGAATGAATCACCTTGTTCTATTCGCTCTAATAGTCTTGCGCCCCAGCCACTGTTTAAAGATACTTTTTCTCTGCCATGCATCCAAGTAGCTTGCTGATCGTTATGAGAGAATAAATGCTTAGGAAGTGGCACACTTTCATTTTGATAGTCTGCTTTGCTAGTTGGCACAATCAAGCTACCTACACCGGATATAAAAGCTAAATTTCTATTATCAAAAATATTTTTTATTGAACCCATAGCAGGATGAAGACCTACTCCACCGGCAAATTCACTAACGGGAGATAGCTGGAGTGCATCTGTCACCGCTAAGTTTTGTCGACTTGCTTCATATAAACTGCGCTGCTCACCTTCTATGGGCACAAGCATATTCAAAGAGTCATTACCACCATATAAAAATACACACACTAAGGCTTTGTGATCATCAAAGTTGTAAGACAAAGACCCCTGAAAAGCCTGTAGTTGCAATTGAGTTAATGCGGCAACCGATACGCCACCTTTCATACAATAAGATAAAAACTTTCTTCTATTCATGTCCGTCTCCTACTGCTGCAAGGTAAATTCGGGTGAAATTGAAATTAAATAAACAAGATTTGAAATACGTTGATAACTATCGCGGCTTGCAAAAAATTCATCCATATCAACTAACGCTTGTCTCATTTCTTGTGACATATTACCGGCGAAAAATAGCAGATCGTATTTATCTAAAACTGCACTCAACCCATTCATATTGATTAAGTCGTGGTCTGCTTGCATATATAAATAAAGGCTGTTTTCATTTAATTCATCGTGACGCTCAGCCACACGCCAAACGAGATCTGCATAGTGCGTGTTAATCATACCGACTAACGCTGCGTCATTAGCGATTTGCAGTTCGGGGGCAACAAGTTCAGTATCGGCTAATTCGCCTGGTTGATAGTCTGGTCTAAAAAAGTTGAATACCGACGGTGATTGCAAAGGGCCTTGACCATAAGTTGAGGGTAAATTCCAAGTGTAATAACGGTTGTTAAGGGTTCTAGCGTTAAACACACGCCAAAACTGAACTGTTTTGAGTAACGGCTCTTTTATTTTGCCAAAATGAGCAAGCGGTATACCAAAACCTCTAGCTTCATTATCTAAATAAATCGCTTTCACTATGGCTGCTAAATCTCCCCTTACCCCCTCTCCATTATCATTGAATACCATAGCGACCCGCTCTACGTAACCAGGGCTTGGATTAGAAGTAATTAATCGTTGTATTAGCTGTTTGGAAATAAATGGCGCAACATTATCGTGATTGAACAAATTATCTAATGCTATTTCTAGACTTTGCTCCGCATTCGTATTTGCTGGAATAACCTCACCATTTAACAAAACTTTTTCACTGATTGAGTGATAATCTTCAAAAGCTTGCATAGGCAAAGTATAGTTTCTACTTGGTCGGCTCCATCTTGTACTATAAGCAAATGTCCAACCCGTAAAGACTTTGGCAAACCCTTCAATTTCACTTTGCCCATAAGTTGGAATGATTTCACCATTCTGATCTAATTTATTTGTACCGTTTAGATTTAATTCGTTGAGTCCTATTGTAAACAGCTGCATGACTTCACGTGCATAGTTCTCATCAGGACGAATATTCCTTTCAAGATCAGCTTTTTCATTTCCTAGATGGCTTAAATATACGCCCATCACAGGTGATAAAGTGACTTGCTTTAATAAGTCTCTATAATTTCCGAAAGCGTGTTCAAGTAAAATGTCATAATAAGCAGCCATGCCTTCAGGCTCACCACTGAGTGATGTATTTAGATCGGATACAACAAAGATTTCACTAAGAGCAAAAGCAACACGCTGTCTTAACTGATCTTCTGCGTTTAAACTTGCTTTCCACCAAGCATCAATACGGTTGATTTGATTAGGCTCATCACGGTCTGGGAAATTTTCGACGAGTGGACTGTGATACGTAATCGGGAGGTTAACTTGATCATTAAGCCATTCTTCGTAACTTTTACCTGAAACTGCCAGAATTTCATTGTAAGTCGGTCCAAGACTAGCCTGATGGAGAAGCCTGGAAGCTTGTGCCTCGTTCATATTCTTCAATACTGAAAATCTAACTTCTTGTTGCGCGGAAAGACCAGCTGAATTGGTAACTGTCACTAAGAAATGATACTTTTCATCTAGAGCTGTGAAATTGTTAGAAGCAGTAAACTCTAACGAATCAGTCATTGTCAGTGCGATTTCAGGTCCTGATAATTGTTCCCATGCAAAGCTAACTTGTTGTGTGTCTTGCTCTGATACCTCGACCTTAACTTTTACTATTTCACCTTGTTTAAAGGTATCTGAATCTATTTTTATGGCAATAACCAGTGGTTTGGCTTCATCGCTGCTGTCATTATCTGAATCCTGATCAGACCCACTGCTAGAGTCATCACTAGAACCGTCTCCCCCCCCATCAGAACCTGAGCCATCTCCGTTATAAGAATCAGATACTACGGGCTGTTCTGGTACTGGCTCTTCAGATTGCGATCCGCCACCACATCCTGTTATCAAGGAAAGTATCAGTATTATAAAAACGTGCCTAGCGATCATGTGTAACTATTCCAATTCGAACAATTTATAAACTTTAGTACCAACTAGAATATGTTTAAATACGAATATTTGAGTAAATTTAGATTTTTACACTAAACATCTTTTTTATTTGACAGAAATTTATCCTTTAAATGATAAAATCATGTCAAAAGCAAATTTGCTAGAGATTATTTTGAATACCGATACCTTCATACCACAGAATTTCATCGACGATGTAAAAACCTATTTACCTGACAGCTTGAGTATTGAATCTTTTATTGAGTATTGTCAAAAACCCCTTAGGCGCTCAGTCAGAGTGAATACATTGAAGATTACAGTCAATGAATTTACGCAATATTGCACAGCGAATAATTGGAAAATTGAAGCTGTTCCTTGGTGTGACACCGGTTTTTGGCTTGAGCGAAGTGCTGAAGAGGAAAAAGCCCTTCCTCTTGGCAACACGGATATTCACTTGAGTGGTGGTATTTATGTTCAAGAAGCCAGCTCAATGTTGCCACCTATGGCGCTTCAATCAAGTTTAAAAGAAGATGGTATAGTCCTAGATGTGGCTGCTGCCCCTGGGTCAAAAACATCGCAAATAGCCGCAATGATGAATAACCAAGGCATTCTGGTTGCAAACGAGCTTTCTTCTTCACGCTTAAAAGTACTGGCTGCAAATATGAAGCGTATGGGCGTGCATAACTGTGCACTGTCTCATTTTGACGGTGCTGTCTTTGGCGATTATATGTTTGAGTGTTTCGATAACATTCAGCTTGATGCACCTTGTTCTGGTGAAGGCACAGTCAGAAAAGATGCTGACGCTTTAAAAAATTGGTCTGTTGCGTCAAATATTGATATAGCCAATGTACAAAAACAACTTATCAAGAGCGCATTCTTTGCTCTGAAACCCGGTGGTTCTTTAATTTACTCAACCTGTACACTCACGCCTGTTGAAAACCAAGCGGTTTGTCTGTATCTGCTTGAGCAATTTGGTGACTGTGTTGAAATCGAACCATTAAATGAACTGTTTGAAAATGCAGATAAAGCCTGTACTTCAGAAGGCTATTTGCATGTATGGCCTCAGATTTTTGACAGCGAAGGCTTTTTCATCGCTAAATTTAAAAAGTTAAAATCAGTTGATAACCCGAATTTAAAAACCAAAAAAGGCGCTTTCCCGTTTTCATCGGCTGAAACAAAGTTAACAAATAGCTTCATGTCAGCAATCAAAAAACAGTTTGGAATTAAATCACTACCAGGTGAGCTGACAGTTCGTGACAAAGAGCTCTGGCTTTTTCCTGAAAGATTCTCTGAAATTGAAAACAAGATCAAATATTCTCGTATCGGGATCAAGTTAGGCACAACCCATAAAAATGGCGTGAGGCTTGAACATGAATTTGCAACAGCACTTGGGAAACTTGCAGAAAATAACACCTATGCGCTTACCCAATCACAAGCCGCAGATTATTATCAAGGCAAAGATATTCGACTTGAAACAGTCTCTAATCATAGTGGTGAGGTTATTTTAACCCTTTGTGGCTCGCCAATAGGCTTAGGGAAATGGCAGAAAAATAAAATCAAAAACTCATTACCTAGAGATTTGGTTATGAATAATCGCGTTATTGAATGGTCGCTCTAGCAGTCGAAATAAGTTTTTAGACTAATTTCTTATAAGGATATATACCACTGATAATTATAGATTTTATTTTGTGTTGTTTATTTGTAGTTTTTGTTAAGAGTTAACTACAATTAAATTACTTTCTTACTTCTCCCTGATTGTTAGAAAGGTGTTTTAAGTTAACGCATTGGCTCAAATGAGCCGTCCCCTAAGCCCAGAGTAATCTGTACTCTGGGTCTTTTTTTGCATTAAATATGCGAATAAAGCAATACAATACTTAGATTACATCGCACTTTGACGGCATATTGGACGTAAAAAACGTTGAATCGCATTCAAGCCAACAGAGGTTGAACGTACATCTGTTGAAGATGGGAATGGGCCACCATGGTTCATTGATGCACAAACTTCAACGCCAGTAGGCATTTGATTCTCGATTAAACGCCCTACTTTGTATTGTAGATCTTCACTTAGATCAGACGCCGATGCTAAATCATTACCCGTGCCATGAATTGATGCTGTTAACTGACCTTCTAACTTATCAACCAAGGTTTCTAACTGTACCATAGAGTCATATGTTACCAACATAGCAGCTGGACCAAACACTTCTTCATGTAATGAAGGTGTATTCAAGTAAGTGCCAATATCAGTTTTAAAGATATGGGCATTTGCATGAAACTCTTCAGATAACTCTGCCACTGCCAAAAGCTCTACACCCTCGATATCTGTGCGCTCAACCATGGCTTGTTTGAAGCTATTCAGAATATTTGGTGATAATAATGTATCTGAGCTGCTTGCTGCCACAGTTTTCTTAACGCTTTCTTGTAATGCAACTGAGCTATTTGGTACTAACCAAAGACCTGGGCTAGTACAAAATTGGCCATTGCCCATCAACATTGAATTACATAAATTCGCACCAAGCTCTTCGCCATTTTGTGCTGCCATTTCTGGTAACACAAACTGCGGGTTAATACTGCCTAATTCACCATAGAATGGAATAGCTTCTTTACGAGTATTAATCGTGTCGATTAATTTACTCGCGACAGACATTGAGCCTGTGAAACCAACAGCTTTAACTGGCTCTGCTGCAACAAGTGCATGTGCCATGTCGTATTTCTTCGCTTGGATCATTGAGAATACACCTTTTGGCATATCACACTTCTCAATCGCTTTTTCAATAGCTCGGGTCATTAACTCACTGGTTGCTGGGTGAGCAGTATGGCTCTTCATAACAACAGGGCAACCTGCAGCGAGTGCCGATGCCGTATCACCACCTAGTGTCGAGAACGCATAAGGGAAGTTTGAAGCTCCGAAAACAGCAACAACACCAACAGGGATAAAATCAAGTTGGGTGCGCGGCTTAGCTAACGGTGCACGTGCAGGATCTGCCTCGTCTAATACACTTAGGTTCACAATGCCGTTTTGGCTTTGCTCTAAACCTTGTGCAAAAGCACGTAACTGATTCATAGTACGGCCGCGTTCGCCTTGTAAACGGGCAAACGGCAGGTTTGTCTCTTCGTGAGTCACTTCAAGCAGTTGATCACCTAGGGCTTCTATTTCATCTGCAATGGCATGCAAGAATGTTGCACGCTCAATAAGAGAAGTCTTTCTATAAACTTTAAATGCTTTTTCAGCTTCATTGATCGCAGTTGCAAGCATGTCTTGGCTTGCTTCGAAAAACTGAGTATCGATTGGCTCATGGCGCTTTGGTGAAAAGGCATGAAATACTGATGCGTCCGCATCCTTTAACCATTCACCTGCGATAAAGCTTGCACCGCTAATTTCCATCTTTTTCTCCTCAATGAAAAAACCAGCTACTAAATGCTAGTTTTAGTCTAGTTTAAATTTGTTATACAACTTGAAAGCCAAAAGCATACGGGTCACTATCATCCACGCTAATGTTGCTAGTGCCCGTTACTTTCGACCATCCTTTGATACTTGGTAGGATTGCTGTTTTTCCCGCTACTTCAGTAACACCTTCAATGCACCCTACGAACTGGCTGCCGATGTAACTTTCATGAATAAATTCCTCGCCTGGCTGTAATTTATCTTTGGCAAATAACTGCGCCATTCTTGCGCTGGTGCCGGTGCCACATGGCGATCTATCTATGGCTTTATCACCATAGAAAACCGCATTGGCTGCACTTGATTCTGCGTGCTTTGGTTTGCCAGTCCAAAGAAGATGCGACGCGCCTTTTACGGTTGGATCTTCAGGGTGTACACACTCAAGCAACTCATTGATTGCTGTTCGAACAAGCGGGCTATATTTAAGAATTTCAGAGGCAGACCAATTTTCAATACCCGGGAAGTTTTCTTGTGGTTCGACAATAATGTAGTAGTTACCACCATAAGAAATGTCTACCGTTAACTTGCCAAGCTCTGGCACATCAACTTCAATATTTTCATAGGCTAAGAAAGCTGGCACATTGAATATTTTTACCCATTCAACTTTTCCATCAACCATAGAGTATTCAGCATTTACACGCCCTGCTGGCGTATCTAGCTTTAATTTACCGGGTACTTTTGGATGCATTTGTGCGTTTTCAAGTGCAAACGTTACTGTGCCAATGGTGCCGTGACCACACATAGGTAAACAGCCTGATGTTTCAACAAATAAAATAGCCGCATCGCCATCATCGGTTGTTGGTGGATAAATAAATGAACCTGACATCATATCGTGCCCGCGCGGTTCAAACATCAGTGATTGACGGATCCAATCAAACTCAGCAAGAAAGTGCTGACGTTTTTCACTCATTGTTTCACCCTTAAGGTAAGGGTGACCGCTAGTGATTAAGCGTACTGGGTTGCCGCAAGTGTGGCCATCGATACAAGAAAATGTCCCTTTACGCATATTAATAACCCTGCTTGACTATGCTAAGAGCCGTATTCGTGTTCACAGCATTTTGAAGTAGATTCGTAAAACTTTCATTTAATTGCGGAGCAACTACTGAATACAAAACTTGGCAATTAATGTCCATTGTCTTTCCTCTTTACCTTTTATGGTTTACATCCTACGCATATTGTATACAATGTTCAATATTCCACTATGTATTTTTCATTAAAAGTTTTTATCGTTCTAAACGTATATTGACATTTAAAAGATTAAGCAACTGAAACTATTAAGAAATCTTACAGTTTGAAGACGAACAAAGTTTTCTATGCAAACTATAAAATAGAGACATGCAATATCTTGAAATTAGGCTTTCAAGGTATTTTGGAGACAATCGATGCAAGAAAAGCAACATATTGCTGTTATCGGCGCTGGGATCATTGGGCTTTGTAATGCGAAAAGTCTAACTGATGCTGGCTTTTCAGTCACATTATTTGATGAACACGGTATTGCAGAAAAATGTTCTAAAGGTAACGCCGGTCACTTCGCTACAGAACAAGTTTTCCCACTTGCACAAGCGAGTTTATTACCAAAACTTCCTAGTATGTTGTTAAATCCAAAAGGCGCTTTAAGAATAGATTGGTTATATCTATTCAAAGCCTTACCTTGGTTCACTCGCTTCCTAATCAATATGTCTAAGTCAAAATTTAGTGCGCATACCAAGGCACTTAGGCAATTAAACGAAGCCTCATTACCTGCATATAAAACTTTATTAGGTGAGGAGAATTTCGAAAGGTTGGTCCATGTAGATGGCAGCCTACTCAGCTTTGAACATGAAGATTTTAAACTGGCTGCGTCTATCGCTGAATCATTTCGAGCTAATGGCGTTGTAGTTAAACACTTAAAAGCTGATGAGGTTTTTGAACTAGAATCAAGTCTAAGCAAGAACATTAAACAAGCTTTATATTTTACTGAGGTTGGCCACAGCGTTGACCCATATGACTTATGCCAAGCTATATATAAAATGTCAGAGTCTCAGGGCTTAGTATTTAAAAAAGATAAAGTGACACAAATTATCCCGAACAAAAATGGCGTCATGATAGAGCTCGCATCAGGTGCTAAACATCAGTTTGCAAAAGTGGTAGTTTCAACCGGCGCTTGGAGCAAACCTTTAGCAAAACAACTTGGTTTTAAAGTACCGATAGATACCGAGCGTGGTTACCATGCCATGGTTGATAATTCGACTTGTTTGAAACGTCCTGTTGCTTCAGCCGATAGACAATTTATTATTACCCCCATGAAGCAAGGGCTTAGACTAGCAGGGACAGTCGAGTTTGCAGGACTAGAAGCAACTGAAAACATGACAAGAGCAACCATGCTTTTAGATCACGCTAAAGCGCTAGTTAACGGTATCGAAAAACAAACCGTTAAAACCACGTGGATGGGTCATCGCCCTTCTCTTCCTGATTCATTACCTGTATTAAATACAGCACCCAATAATAAAAATATTGTATTTGCCTTTGGCCATCAACATTTAGGTCTGACCCAAGCGGCAATTACGGCAAAAATCGTCTCACAACTTTGCTTAGGTGAGAAAACTAGCATAGATTTAACCCCCTACAGAATAGACAGATTCTAGGAGCAAAATATGAAGCCATTAGGCGTTGGTACGAAAACCAAACAAGAAGCTTTAGAGTCATTACAAAATATGACTCATGACTTAAAGCCAATTAGCATCGAAGAATACCAGCAGCGTATTGAAAAAGCGCAGCGCTATATGCAAGACAACGATATTGCAGCTTTATATTTGAATGCAGGCACGAATTTAAAATACTTCACCGGAATGCAGTGGTATGCCAGTGAGCGCATGGTCGGTGCTATATTACCAGCAAAAGGCGATGTACAATTCATCGCGCCTTATTTCGAAATTGGCACACTATTAGATTACCAAGTCGTTGAAGGTCCGATTCACGGCTGGCAAGAGGAACAAAGCCCTTACCAATTATTTTTAAACGTGCTTGAACAGTATGGCATTGGCTCTGATGCTAAAGTTGCCATTGATGAAAGTGCAGCGTTTTTCATTTTTGATGGTATTCGTAACCTTGCTCCTTCTCTTAAACTAATTAACGGTAAAGAAGTCACTGCGCATTGTCGTATGCATAAATCAGACAACGAATTAAAGCTTATTCAACGTGCTATGGACATGACTTTAGAAGTACATAAGACAACGGCGAGCATGTTGCATGAAGGGATCACCACGACAGAAGTTGAAGCTTTCATCAACGAAGCCCATAAAAAAGTGGGCGCTCCATCAGGAAACTACTTCGTCATTGTACTGTTTGGTAAAGCAAGCTCGTTTCCCCATGGTGTGAAAGATCCGCAGACATTAAAAGAAGGTGATGTGGTTCTGATTGATACTGGCTGTAAAGTACATGATTATCTATCGGATATCACCCGCACATTTGTTTTTGGTGATGCTACAGAGCGCCAAAGAAGTATGTGGAAACATGAGAAAAATGCGCAAGCTGCTGCATTTGAAGCGGCACAAATTGGTAATACTTGTGGCGATGTAGATAAAGCAGCAAGAGATTATTTAGCGTCAGTTGATCTTGGTCCTGATTATCAAACACCTGGGTGTCCACATAGAACAGGCCATGGTATCGGCTTAGATATTCATGAATGGCCTTACCTTGTAAAGAATAACCCGCAACTATTATCACCAGGCATGTGTTTTAGTAACGAGCCTATGCTTGTGATCCCTGATGAGTTTGGTATTCGCCTTGAGGATCATTTCTATATGACGGAAAACGGCCCTAAATGGTTTACCGAGCCAAGTCATAGTATTGATGATCCATTTGGAATGGAAAAATAGAAAAATTATAAAAACATTTTAGATGTAATGTTAAGCAAACCAAAGGAAGCATTCGCTTCCTTTTTTTATTTTACGTTATACAATGTATATACGTTTTATATATGGAATATATAATGGGTATTGTAAAAATTTCAGATGAACTACACGAAGAAATTCGTACAACGTCGTCAGTTATGTCTCGCTCTATCAACTCACAAGCCGAATTTTGGATAAAAATAGGTCGCTTATGCGAAATGCATCCTGACAAAACATTTAACGAGTTAATTCAACAAGAGCTCATGTTACAGCGACAAAAAGAGGCATCACTGAATGAATGAAGTTACCATTAAATCGGTAGATGAAATTGCACTGATGCGAGAATCAGGCAAGTTGCTCGCCCAAGTGTTCAAAATGCTCGATAATTTCATCAAACCCGGGGTTTCAACGCTAGATATAGATTCGCAAGTAGAAAGCTATATCGTTAATGAATTAAAGGCGCGCCCTGCTTCAAAAGGACAATACGGATATCAATATTGTCTAAATAGCTCAATTAACGAAGTAGTCTGTCACGGCGTACCTAGTGCAAGCCAGATTTTAAAAAGCACCGATATCGTCAATATCGACATTACCTTAGAGAAAAATGGTTTTATCACAGACTCAAGCAAAATGTATGTCATGCCAGATGCTAAACCTGATGCCAGAGAACTGGTCAAAGTCACAACTGAGGCGATGTGGTTAGGTATAAAAACTGTAAAGCCAGGTGCAAAGCTAGGAGATATTGGATTTGCAATACAGAATTATGTGAGTAAATTTGGCTACACGGTTGTAAAAGAGTATTGCGGCCACGGTATAGGCCGAGAAATGCATGAAGAGCCAAATGTTTTACACTATGGCCGCCCTAACACTGGCCTAACTTTAAAAGAAGGCATGACTTTCACCATTGAACCAATGATTAACCAAGGCACAGCTCGAGTTAAAACAAAGAAAGATGGTTGGACTGTAGTAACTAAAGACAGAAAACTTTCAGCACAAGCTGAACACACTATTCTTGTCACAAAAGACGGTTTTGAAGTACTCACACTTCGCGAAGGAGAACAAATTTAAGTTGTTTATAGACTTTTAGCTTTTAGCTTTTAGCTTTTAGCTTTCAAAATTCTAGATACAAAAAAGGCTCCCTTAGGAGCCTTTTTTAAGCGAAGTTAGATTACCAACCCGCTTTTTCTTTAAGTGCAACACCGATGTCAGCTAGTGAACGAACAGTCTTAACACCTGCAGCTTCAAGTGCAGCGAACTTCTCATCAGCTGTACCTTTACCACCAGAGATAATTGCACCAGCGTGACCCATGCGCTTACCTGGAGGAGCTGTAACACCAGCGATGTATGAAACAACTGGCTTAGTTACGTTGTGCTTGATGTACTCAGCTGCTTCTTCTTCAGCTGTGCCACCGATCTCACCGATCATTACGATAGCTTCAGTCTGCTCGTCTTTCTCGAACATCTCAAGTACGTCGATGAAGTTAGTACCAGGAATTGGGTCACCACCGATACCAACACACGTTGATTGACCGAAACCTGCGTCAGTTGTTTGCTTAACTGCTTCATAGGTAAGCGTACCAGAACGTGATACGATACCTACTTTACCTGGTTTGTGGATGTGGCCAGGCATGATACCGATTTTAGTTTCACCTGGAGTGATAACACCTGGGCAGTTAGGACCGATCATACGAACGCCAGTTTGCTCAAGCTTCTCTTTCACGTCAACCATGTCTAGTGTAGGAATGCCTTCAGTGATACAAACGATCAGCTGGATACCGGCATCGATTGCTTCTAGGATAGCATCTTTACAGAACGCAGCTGGAACGTAGATTACTGATGCAGTTGCGCCAGTAGTTTCTACAGCTTCACGTACAGTGTTGAATACAGGAAGACCTAGGTGAGTTGTACCACCTTTACCTGGAGAAACACCACCAACCATCTGTGTACCGTACTGGATAGCTTGCTCTGAGTGGAAAGTACCTTGACCACCAGTGAAACCTTGACAGATTACTTTAGTATCTTTGTTAATTAAAACAGACATTATTTGCCCTCCGCAGCAGCAACTACTTTCTCAGCAGCGTCAGTTAGAGACTCAGCTGCAATGATGTCAAGATCAGAGTTAGCAAGAACTTCACGACCTAGTTCAGAGTTAGTACCTTCAAGACGTACAACAACTGGTACGTTTACACCAACTTCTTTAACAGCGCCAATGATACCTTCTGCGATCATGTCACAACGTACGATACCACCGAAGATGTTAACTAGAACTGCTTTAACATTGTCATCAGAAAGGATGATCTTGAATGCTTCAGCAACACGCTCTTTAGTAGCACCGCCACCAACATCTAGGAAGTTAGCTGGCTTACCACCGTGTAGGTTTACGATGTCCATAGTACCCATTGCTAGGCCTGCACCGTTAACCATACAACCAACGTTACCGTCTAGCGCAACGTAGTTTAACTCGAAGCTTGCTGCGTGAGCTTCACGTGCGTCTTCTTGTGAAGGATCGTGGAATTCACGGATCTTAGGCTGACGGAATAATGCGTTACCGTCTACACCGATCTTACCGTCTAGACAGTGAAGGTTACCAGCATCTGTGATTACTAGAGGGTTGATTTCAAGAAGTGCGAAATCGTGATCGATGAACATGTTCGCAAGACCAAGGAAGATCTTAGTGAACTGTTTAATTTGTGCAGGAGTTAGACCTAGTTTGAAGCCTAGCTCACGACCTTGGTATGCCTGAGGGCCTACTAATGGATCGATTTCTGCTTTGTGAATTAGTTCAGGTGTTTCTTCAGCAACTTGCTCGATTTCAACACCACCTTCAGTTGAAGCCATGAACACGATTTTACGTGAAGCACGGTCTACAACAGCACCTAGGTATAATTCATTTGCAATATCAGTGCAGCTTTCTACTAAGATTTTAGCAACTGGCTGACCTTTTTCGTCTGTTTGGTAAGTTACTAAGTTTTTACCTAACCAGTTTTCTGCGAATGCGCGGATTTCGTCTTTGCTGTCAGCTAGTTTTACACCGCCAGCTTTACCACGTCCACCTGCGTGCACTTGACATTTAACAACCCACTTGTCACCACCGATTTTACCAGCAGCTTCAACTGCTTCTTGTGGTGTATCACAAGCGAAACCTTCAGATACAGGTAAACCATAGTCGGCAAAAAGTTGTTTTGCCTGATACTCATGCAAATTCATGATGCTTTATCCAATTTCTTATACTATTAAAGCTATTTATGAGTTCATAAACAGCTATCCCAAATTGCGCCCCTAGTATAGATCCCAAGGCTAAGTATGAAAACCCTAGTTAGACCAAAGCCGCAAAAAAAAAGCTGTATGATGTGTCATACAGCTTAATATCTAAACAATAACGATTATACGTCTAGAAGAAGACGCGTTGGATCTTCAAGAAGTTCCTTAATTGTTACCAAGAAGCCTACTGATTCTTTACCATCGATTTGACGGTGGTCGTAAGAAAGCGCTAGGTACATCATAGGTAAAATTTCAACTTTACCGTTTACAGCCATAGGACGCTCTTGGATTTTGTGCATACCAAGAATTGAAGACTGAGGTAAGTTGATGATAGGTGTAGAAAGTAATGAACCGAATACACCACCATTTGTGATAGTGAAGTTACCGCCTGTCATATCGTCAACAGTTAGTTTGCCGTCACGACCTTTAAGTGCTAATTCACGAATACCCTTCTCGATTTCAGCTACTGAAAGCTTATCGCAGTCACGAAGTACAGGTGTAACTAGACCACGTGGAGTAGAAACCGCGATGCTGATATCAAAATAGTTGTGGTAAACAATGTCATCACCGTCGATTGACGCATTTACTTCAGGGAAACGCTTAAGTGCTTCAGTTACTGCTTTAACATAGAAAGACATGAAACCTAAACGGATACCGTGACGCTCTTCAAATACATCTTTGTATTGCTTACGAAGGTCCATGATTGGCTTCATGTTAACTTCGTTGAACGTAGTAAGCATTGCTGTTGAATTCTTAGCTTCAAGAAGACGGTTAGCAATTGTTTTACGTAGACGTGTCATAGGTACACGCTTCTGTGAACGGTCACCTAAAGGCGCTGCAGGTGCCGATGCCGCTGCTGGTGCTGCAGCTGGCTTAGCTGCTGGTGCTTTAAGGAATGCATCAACGTCTTCTTTCGTGATACGACCACCTTTACCTGTACCTTTGATCTGTGAAGAATCAAGGCCTTTTTCAGCGATTAAACGACGAACTGAAGGTGTTAATACGTCTGAAGACTCATCAGAAGCTGGTGCCGCGTCTGCAGTAGGTGCCGCCGCTGGAGCAGAAGCGCCAACAACGATATTACCAATCACTTGTTCGCCAAGTACAGTTTCACCTTCAGCATGGATCTGCTCACCCATCACACCGTCTTCAGGTGCAACAACTTCTAGTACAACCTTGTCTGTTTCGATATCAACAAGGTTTTGGTCACGACTTACCGCTTCACCAGGTTGAACATGCCAAGTTGCAATTGTAGCGTCTGCTACTGATTCTGGAAGTACAGGTACTTTAATTTCCACGTCTTTACCTTCTGTTGCTGCAGCAGCTACTGGTGCAGCTTGTTCATTTGATTGTTGAGCTGGTGCAGCAGCTTCGCCAGCAGCACCAAGTTGAGCAATCACTTGCTCGCCTAATACAGTTGCGCCTTCATCTTCAGAGATAGAAACAATGACACCATCTTCTGGTGCAACTACCTCTAGAACAACTTTGTCAGTTTCGATGTCAACTAAGTTTTGGTCGCGTGATACAGCGTCACCAACTTTAACATGCCAAGTCGCGACAGTAGCGTCTGCTACTGACTCAGGAAGAACTGGAACCTTAATTTCGGTTGTCATCTCTTATCCCTTATTTCTTAATTGTTAATGCGTCAGCAACTAACGCGTTTTGTTCTTTAGTATGAGTAGACATATAACCACATGCTGGAGCAGCTGAAGCCTTACGTCCTGCGTAAGAAAGATTTGCACCTGCTGGGATTGCTTCCCAGAAGTGGTGTTGAGAACAATACCAAGCACCTTGGTTTTGTGGCTCTTCTTGACACCATACGAAATCTTTAACATGTTGATAGCGAGACATGATGTCTTCCATTTCCTGATGGGGGAATGGATATAGCTGTTCAACACGAACAATAGCAACATTGTTTAATTCAAGCTTACGACGTTCTTGAAGTAGCTCGTAATAAACTTTACCGCTACAGAAAACCACTCTTTCAACATTTTCAGGATTGATATCGTCAATCTCGTCAATCATGTTGTGGAAAACACCTTCCGAAAGCTCTTCTAGAGAAGAAACAGCTAGAGGATGGCGTAATAGTGACTTAGGCGTCATAACAATCAGAGGACGACGTAAAGGTCGAACTGATTGACGACGAAGCATTGCATAAACTTGCGCTGGTGTTGAAGGAACACACACCTGCATATTATGGTCAGCACATAGTTGTAGGTAACGCTCTAAACGTGCAGAACTGTGCTCTGGACCTTGGCCTTCGTAGCCATGAGGAAGAAGCATAGTTAAACCACATAAACGACCCCACTTTTGCTCGCCTGAGCTTAAGAACTGGTCAAATACAACCTGAGCACCGTTAGCGAAGTCACCAAATTGCGCTTCCCAAAGAACCAGTGAAGTAGGCTCTGCTGTTGCATAACCATATTCAAACGCTAATACAGCTTCTTCAGATAAAACTGAATCGTAAACTTCAAATGCGCCCTGACCTTCACGAATATTCTGTAGAGGTAAGTAAACAGATGCATCTTCTTGGTTGTGAACAACAGCATGACGGTGGAAGAAAGTACCACGGCCAGAATCCTGACCTGTCATACGGACGTCTGTGCCTTCATCAACTAAAGTTGCATATGCTAAAGATTCAGCCATACCCCAGTCTAGTAATTTATCACCGCTCGCCATTGCTTTACGGTCGTCATAAATTTTCTTAACACGAGACTGAGCTTTGTGGTTTTCTGGATAAGCAGCAAGCACGTTTCCAAGCTCTTTCAGCTTCTCAACAGACACTTTAGGATCGTAAGCTACATCCCAATCATGACCTACAAACTTAGACCAATCAGACGAGTGCTTAGTTTCTTCTTTTACTTCTTCAACAACACATACACCGTTGTCTAAGCCATTACGGTATTCATTAGCAAGCGCTTTTGACTCGTCAGCAGAAATTACACCTTCAGCAGCGAGTTTGTCTGCATAAAGCTGACGAGGAACTGGGTGCTTTTTGATCTTCTGATACATCAGTGGTTGAGTTGCATTAGGCTCATCTGCTTCGTTGTGACCGTGACGACGGTAACAAACTAAGTCAATAACAACATCGCGTTTAAACTGATTACGGAAATCAAGTGCTAGCTGAGTTACAAACGCCACTGCTTCTGGGTCATCAGAATTCACGTGGAAGATTGGTGCCTGAACCATCTTTGCGATGTCAGTACAATAATCTGTAGAACGAACATCTTCTTGCTTAGATGTTGTGAAACCAACCTGGTTGTTTACAACGATTCGAACTGTACCACCTACACCAAATGCACGTGTTTGTGATAAGTTGAATGTTTCCTGAACAACACCTTGACCAGCAATTGCAGAGTCACCGTGTATAGTAATAGGCAGTGCTTTAGAACCATTCTTACAACCTAAACGGTCAAGACGTGCTCTTACTGACCCCATTACTACAGGATTAACGATTTCAAGGTGAGATGGGTTGAATGCAAGCGCCATATGAACATCGCCGCCGTTGGTAGCGAAGTCAGACGAATAACCCATGTGATACTTAACATCACCGGAACCTGCTAGTTCACCGTATTTGCCAGCAAACTCATCGAAAAGAACCTGTGGATTTTTACCTAGTACGTTTACAAGAACGTTCAAGCGACCACGGTGTGCCATACCAATTACAGCTTCTTCTTGGCCGCTTTCACCGGCACGATGAATAAGCTCTTTAAGCATAGGTACTAATGCATCACCACCTTCTAAAGAGAAACGTTTTGCACCAGGGAATTTTGCACCTAAATACTTTTCAAGACCATCAGCTGCAATTAGACCTTTAAGAATTCTAAGTTTAGTTTCTTTGCTAAATTGAGGCTGTGAGAAGGTAGATTCTAAACGTTTTTGTAACCAACGTTTTTCTTCTGTAGAAGTGATATGCATGTATTCAGCACCAACAGAACCACAATAAGTGGTTTTCAAGGCTGCATACAAGTCTTTTAGTTTCATTGTCTCTTTGCCACAAGCAAAAGAGCCAACGTTAAATTCTTTGTCTAAGTCAGCATTATCTAGATCATGGTAAGACAAATCTAGATCTCTAACACGTTCACGTTGCCACAAACCTAACGGATCAAGGTTTGCATTTTGATGGCCTCGGAATCTAAACGCATTGATAAGCTGTAGTACCCGTACTTGTTTAGCATCTGTAGTACCAGCTGCTGCAACAACTACTTCTCTGTGTTTGTTTTTCGCAAGTTCAGCAAATTGTGCTTTCACTTCTGAATGTTTTACATCAACATCCACACCATCAACTTTAGGAAGTTGATCAAACACCTCACGCCATTCTTCTGGCACTGAAGTCGCATCGTCTAGATACGCTTCATAAAGCTCTTCTACATAAGCTACGTTTCCGCCATATAAATGCGAAGATTCTAGCCATGCCTTCATCACACCTTCGTGCATTAATTAGCCCTTTTTATTCGCGCAGAAATTAAACTAAAACAAGATGGCATCTGCAGATGCCATCTTGTGGATTTAACTATGGATTAAACCGAACGATTTAACAACATAGATTTAATCTGACCAATGGCTTTAGTTGGATTCAAGCCTTTTGGACATACGCTTACACAGTTCATGATACTGTGACAGCGGAATACGCTAAATGCATCATCTAAATCTTTCAGACGCTCTTCAGTCGCAGTATCACGGCTATCCGCTAAGAAACGGTAAGCGTGTAATAGACCTGCAGGACCGATGAACTTATCTGGATTCCACCAGAATGAAGGACAAGATGTTGAACAACAAGCACATAAAATACACTCATAAAGACCATCAAGCTTTTCACGATCTTCAACACTCTGAAGACGCTCAATACCGCCTGTTGGCTTATCATTAATTAAGAAAGGTTTAACTTTCTCATATTGAGTGTAGAACTGAGTCATGTCGATAACGAGGTCACGAATGACTGGTAAACCTGGTAAAGGACGTAAAATAACTTTGTTGCCCTTTAATGCAGATAACGGAGTAATACATGCAAGGCCATTTTTGCCGTTCATGTTTAAACCGTCAGAGCCACATACCCCTTCACGGCAAGAACGACGGAAAGAAAGTGTTGGGTCTTGCTCTTTTAATAATAAAAGTGCATCCAAAACCATCATATCACGGCCTTCTTCTACCTCGAGTTTATAATCCTGCATACGTGGCGCATTGTCCACATCAGGGTTATAACGATAAACAGAAAATTCTAATGTTGCCATCGTTAACTCCTAGTAAGTACGTGCTTTAGGTGGGAATGCTTCACGCGTAGTCGGCGCAAAGTTTACATCACGTTTAGTCATCACATCTGACTCTGGGTGATGTAATGAGTGACATAGCCAGTTTGCATCGTCACGCTCTGGGAAGTCAAAGCGAGAGTGAGCACCACGGCTTTCAGTACGGAAGTTTGCAGCTACGGCTGTAGAGTAAGCAGTTTCCATAAGGTTGTCTAACTCAAGACATTCGATACGTTGTGTATTGAAGTCTGACGACTTATCGTCAAGACGCGCGTGCTTAAGACGCTCACGAATAGCTTTAAGCTGCTCAAGACCTTCTGCCATTGAGTCACCTTCACGGAATACCGAGAAGTTAAGCTGCATACACTCTTGTAAATCTTTCTTGATTTGCGCAGGATCTTCACCTTTACCAGGTTCAGAGTTTTCCCAACGATTAAAGCGAGCAAATGCTTCGTCAATGTTATCTTGCGTCGCATCACCTGTAGACTCGAAGTCTTTCAGGTAAGTACCTAAGAAGTTACCTGCTGCACGACCGAATACAACAAGGTCAAGTAGTGAGTTACCACCTAGGCGGTTTGCACCATGTACAGATACACATGCAATCTCACCAACAGCGAATAAACCTTCAACGATGCGCTCGTCACCGTTTTCATTCACGTTTAGTACTTGACCATTTACGTTAGTCGGTACACCACCCATCATGTAGTGACAAGTTGGGATTACAGGAATTGGCTCTTCTGCCGGGTCAACGTGCGCGAATGTCTTAGACAGGTCACAAACGCCAGGAAGACGTAGATTAAGCATTTCAGCACCGAGGTGATCAAGCTTAAGTTTGATATGTGGACCCCAAGGACCTTCACAACCACGACCTTCACGGATCTCAGTCATCATTGCACGTGCAACAACGTCACGACCTGCTAAATCTTTAGCATTTGGCGCATAACGTTCCATAAAGCGCTCGCCGTCTTTATTTAGAAGGTAACCACCTTCACCACGACAACCTTCAGTTACAAGTGTACCTGCACCAGCAATACCCGTTGGGTGGAACTGCCACATTTCCATGTCTTGCATAGCAATGCCTGCACGAACTGCCATACCAACACCATCACCAGTGTTAATGTGTGCATTCGTTGTAGACGCATAAATACGACCAGCACCACCTGTTGCAAGTACAACAGCTTTTGATTTGAAGTAAACAACTTCACCTGTTTCAATACAGATGGCTGTTACACCAACAACGTCACCCTTGTCGTTTTTAACAAGGTCTAACGCATACCACTCAGAAAATACGTTGGTTTTGTTTTTAACGTTTTGTTGGTAAAGACAGTGAAGAAGTGCGTGACCTGTACGGTCAGCTGCAGCTGCTGTACGCGCAGCCTGTTCGCCACCGAAGTTTTTAGATTGACCACCAAATGGACGTTGGTAAACACGGCCGTTCTCGAAACGCGAGAATGGTAAACCCATGTTCTCAAGTTCTGTGATAGCTTCTGGGCCTGTCTTAGTCATGTATTCGATAGCGTCTTGGTCACCGATGTAATCAGAACCTTTAACCGTATCGTACATGTGCCATTCCCAGTTATCTTCATGAGAATTACCAAGAGCAACTGTAATACCACCTTGCGCAGACACTGTATGCGAACGAGTTGGGAATACTTTAGAGATCAGGGCACAGCTTTTGCCTGATTCAGAAATCGCAAGAGCAGCACGCATGCCAGCACCACCGGCGCCTACTACTACTGCATCAAATTCACGAACATTATATTTCACTTAAACACCCCATAAAACGAATAGACCAATTGCTACGTAAGCAGCGGCCATAAGGTTTAATACGAAACCTAAAACTGAACGCAACGCAGATGCTTTTACATAGTCTGTTAGTACCTGCCATAGACCAATGCGAGTGTGAACCATAATGCACACTAAAGTAATAAACGTTGCTGCTTTAACAAAAAGGTTTGAGAATAAACCCGTCCAAGCTTCATAAGTAAGTTCAGGGGTAAGGAATAAATAACCAACGATAAAAAATGCATATGCTGCAATGATTAACGCGGTAGCACGTAATGATACATAATCTTGTACACCATCACGCTTAAGAGTTGCTTGATTTAAGACCATATCCACACTCCAGCTAGAATTGCAACGATTACCCAAAGTGCAATCGCAATTTTAGCGCTGCTATTGCCCGATTCTAATTCTTCCCAGTGACCCATGTCTTGGATCATGTGGCGAATACCACCAATTAGGTGATATGAAAGCGCCGCGAAGGTGCCCCATGCAATGAATTTTGCAATAAAGCCAGTGAATAGCTCTTTTACAAATTCAAACCCTTCAGGAGAAGAAAGAGACTCAGACCAAGCCCAGATAACAAATGTTAAAGCAATGAACAATGCCACACCCGAAATACGGTGAAGGATTGATGCTTTAGCAGTTGCTGGCATAGATATAGTCGTAAGATCTAGATTTACAGGTCTTTGCTTTTTCACAGTTACTTGCCCATCTTGCCCACATAAGGAGCTTCATCTACTTGTTTTTATAAAACCATTTATACCGAATGTATAAATGACACACTCTAAGTAAACCTTTTTTGCAACAGAAACGAATTTTTGTTGTAAAAATAGGTTTACCCACAGACGACATGGTATTAAACCGCATACAGTATATAAGGCCGAGAGTGCTTTTACAATTCTTGTTTAGATTGAGAAGCTTGCGAATTAGCCAATGGTATAATATTTAAACTCGAGTAGAATATTTATTATCCATTTTTGCATAATCCTTATAAAAATTGACTTTATACCCCTGTTATACGTTAAAATGATCTGAATTTGCTTAACATTAGTATCACAACATAACAATCGACATTGTTATTTCATAGGAGATAAATAGATGGCAGATAAAAAAGCCACAGTCCATATTGATGGTCATGATCCAATCGAACTTCCAATTTACTCTGGCACTGCTGGTCAAGACGTAATTGACGTTCGTACCTTAGGCGCTCACGGCCACTTCACATATGACCCAGGTTTTATGTCTACTGGCTCTTGTGAGTCATCTATTACCTACATCGATGGCGGTAAAGGTGTTCTACTTCACCGTGGTTACCCTATCGAGCAGTTAGCTGAGAACTCAAACTACATCGAGTTATGCTACTTACTTCTTAATGGTGAACTTCCTACAGAAGAACAACATGCTGAGTTCGCAGAAGAAATCACAACCAACACTATGATGCACGAGAAGATTGCTGCTTTCTTCCAAGGTTTCCGTGTAGATTCACACCCAATGGCTATGCTATGTGGTGTTGTTGGTGCACTTTCTTCATTTTACCATGACGACTTAGACATCTCAGATGCTGACCAGCGTCACCGTAGTGCGGTTAAACTAATCGCTAAGCTGCCTACTATCGCGGCTATGTGTTACAAGTACAACATCGGTCAACCATTTGTATACCCACGTAACGACCTAAGCTATGCTGAAAACTTCCTTCACATGATGTTCTCAGTACCAGCTGAAAAGTATGAAGTAAGTCCTGTTCTTGCTAAAGCAATGGACCGTATTTTCATGCTTCACGCTGATCACGAACAAAACGCTTCAACGTCTACTGTTCGTCTAGCTGGTTCTTCTGGTGCAAACCCATATGCATGTATCGCTGCAGGCATCGCTTCACTATGGGGTCCTGCTCACGGTGGTGCAAACGAAGCATGTTTAAACATGTTAGAAGAGATCGGTTCAGTTGATCGCATTGACGAATATGTTGCTAAGGCGAAAGACAAGAACGACCCATTCCGTCTAATGGGCTTCGGTCACCGTGTTTACAAAAACTTCGACCCTCGTGCAACAGTAATGCGTGAAACATGTCACCAAGTACTTGAAGAACTAAACATTCAAGATCCACTTCTAGACGTTGCTATGCGTTTAGAGCAAATTGCGCTTGAAGACCCATACTTCATCGAGAAGAAACTTTACCCTAACGTAGACTTCTACTCAGGTATCATTCTTAAAGCAATTGGTATTCCAACAAGTATGTTCACAGTGATCTTCGCCATGTCTCGTACTGTTGGTTGGATTTCACACTGGGATGAGATGCTTTCTCAGCCTGGTCACAAAATTGGTCGTCCTCGTCAGCTTTACACAGGCTACACACAGCGCGACTACAAAGCAAAATCTGAAAGATAATGCTTTAACATTTAAAAAAGGCCGCACTCGCGGCCTTTTTTATTGTTATAATTTGAAAAATTTTAACTTAATCTCTTTAGCATGTGCCCTATCTCTGAACTTAGAAAACAGTTCCCTATCTTTAACACTTCTAACAATGAAGACTTTTTTATCTATCTTGATTCAGGTGCTACCAGCCAAAAACCAAGACAAGTTATCGAGAGTGTAGATTCTTTTTATCGCGAGCAAAATGCAAATGTACACAGGGGTTTACACACGCTAAGTACTCAAGCCACCTCGGCATTTGAGCAAGCCCGTGAAAAAGTCGCTAATTTTCTAAATGTTCAGAATAAAGAAATTGTTTGGACTTCAGGTGCGACAGATAGCATTAATATTATTGCTAATGGTATTAAAGCACAGCTTAACCCTGGTGACGTGATATGCGTGTCTGCTTTGGAGCACCACGCAAACATTGTACCTTGGCAAGAGTTATGTAAAGAAAAAGGTTGTATTCTTAAAGTTTTACCTATCACAAAATTAGGGATCTTAGATTTAAAATCATCTGTTGAGCTAATTTTCGAACAGAAGCCAAAAATAGTGGCCATAAGCCACGCTTCAAATGCCTTAGGAAATATTCAACCCGTAGAGAAAATTATTCAAGCAGCTCATAAAGTTGCAGCAACTACAGTTGTTGATGGCGCACAAGCCTTTATGCACCTTCGTCCTGATCTTAGTAAACTTGACTGTGATTTTTATGTGTTTTCTGCACATAAGGCATTAGGACCGACAGGATTGGGAGTTTTGTATGGTAAATATGACCAATTAAATGCCCTTAATCCTTTAAGATTTGGTGGGGAAATGATTAAAGAAGTTTCGTTTGAACAGACATCATTTCAAGATGCACCAAGCAAGTTTGAGGCAGGTACTCCAAATATTTCAGCTGTTATTGGTTTTTCAGCAGCGCTCGATTTTTTAAATTCAATTGATCACAAAGAATTGCAACAATACGAGCAAAGGCTTTATAACTATTTGCTAACTCAGTTGCGCAGCATTAATGACATTATCATTTATGGTGATACTGAAAATAATATTGGCACAGTGAGTTTTAGATATAAAAATGAACACCACTTTGACCTGGCAACATTTTTGAATGGCTATGGGATCGCAATACGCAGCGGTCACCACTGTACACAGCCTTTAATGAAGTCACTTGGTATCGATGGCACAATCCGTGTAAGCCTGGCTTTTTATAATAATCGTGACGACATTAATGCGTTTATTCACGCATTAAAAGAGTCCATTGACTTACTTGAAATCTAAAAAAATGACGTATAACGAATTTAAAGAAAAACTCTCTAATTTAAAATCTTGGCAACTAATGTACAGAGAGATCATGTTACTTGGTAAAAGCTTACCAGAAATGCCTGAGCTACTAAAAACAGACGACGTTTTGATCAAAGGCTGTGAAAGTAAAGTCTGGCTGAGAGTTGAATTGAGCGATGATCAAATCCTTGTTTTGATTGGTGATTCTGACACGCGCATTGTCAAAGGTCTAATGGGACTAATTATGCTTATGCACCAAGGTAAAACGCCTGAGCAAAGCTTAGATATTAATACCTACCATGAGTTTGAACAGCTGGATTTGATCAAGCATTTAAGTCCATCAAGAGGCAACGGTATCAAAGCCATTGCTGATACAATTCATGAACAAGTAAAACAGTGGCTTTAAGCCGCCACTGTTTTTTTCTTTTTCTCTAAATATTTTTTTATCGCTTTTGATGAAGCAAAAAAGCCAAAACTGGCTGTGACCATAGTGGCAGAGCCAAACCCTGTCGCGCAGTCCATATTCTTTGCCCCCTCAGTGCCCTGCTTTGCTAAACAAACTTCACCATCAGCTGTAGGATAAGCCAATTGCTCAGTTGAATATACACAGTCCACTGCAAATTTACGCTTAGGGTTCGTGGTGAAGTTATACTTTTTACGTAATAAGTAGCGAACTTTAGCCAGTAGTGGATCTTGCGTCGTTTTCGCCACATCACCATATAGAATTTGACTTGGATCTATTTGGCCACCAGCACCACCCGTTGTGATAACTGGAATTTTGTTTCTTTTACAATGCGCGATCAAGGCTGCTTTTTCATTTACCGCATCGATACAGTCAATAACATAATCAAAGCTAGTAATATATTCACGAATGTTCTCTAGCGTTAAAAAATCATCAATGAGTTGAACATCGCATTCTGGATTAATTTGTTTAATGCGCGCGGCCATAGCTTCAATTTTTTGCTCACCCACAGAGTCAGTCATTGCATGGATCTGACGGTTGATATTGGTCACACAAATATCATCCATATCAATCAGAGTGATTTTACCAACACCCGTACGTGCTATAGACTCTGCAACCCAGCTCCCGACACCGCCAATACCAATGACACAGAAATGTGCTTCACCTAGCCAGGTCAAAGCTTGCGCACCATATAAACGGCCGATGCCACCAAATCGTAATTGTTGCTCTTCTGTCATGTTACCAATCTAAGTTCAAAGGCGCTTTCCATTGTCGAAAAGCATCTGTTGTTACTAGTTTATTAAACTCTTTACCTGAATCAGGCAAATAAGAAAAATACTTATCTTCTCCTTGCCATTGAAACGACAAGGCAAAGGCATGTAAATATACTCTATCGGAAGACGAGGCCGAATAAGCAGTATCCCCAAATATTGGGCTTGAGATACTTTTCATCGCCACTCGCAGCTGGTGCGTTTTACCAGAGAGTGGCTTTAATATCACCCCTCGTAACCCATGACCGAGGCTTGTTGAATAAAAACGCGTGACAGCAGGGTTCTTTGATGTTTTCTCGAGCTTATAGGTACCACGCCTTGACGCTGACATATCACCTTTTATCCAGCCTTGTTTCTTCTTCGGTTTGCCTTCAGTGATCGCGAGATAAAACTTATCTACCATTCGATTTGAAAATAGCTCAGTTAGCATAGCCGCTGCTTGACTCGATTTAGCCAAGATGATTAAACCTGAGGTGACCTTGTCTAACCTATGGACTGGATAGAATTTGGATGCTTGCTGAGTTTCTAAAAGCGCAACAAACCCTGCCCCCTGCTCAGAATGAAAACTAAGCCCTGCAGGTTTTACCGCAACGATAAAATCATCTTCGTCAGAAATAACTTCAAGCATCGCCACTCAGAATGTTATTAACTCGAACCAAGTCTTCAGGGGTATCAACACCTGCGTAAACAGGTTTACATGCTTTGGTAATTTTTATTTGATAACCGTGGTATAGAACGCGCAACTGCTCAAGTGACTCATGAATTTCTAATGGCGAAATAGCAAGATTTAGATACTCAGCAATAAAACCTGCTCTATAAGCGTAAATACCAACATGCCTCTGAAAGTGCTGCAGAGGAATGGCTTCTTTTTTCGCTAGCATGCTGTCTCTTTGAAAAGGTATTGATGCGCGAGAAAAATATAAAGCGTTGTTATTCACATCTTGAACCACCTTTACAGCATTCGGATTATAGACTTCTTCTTCGTCTTCAATATCCACACTTAACGTCGCCATAGGTGCTGTAGAATTAAATAATAGCTCTGCAACTTGGTCGATATTTTCAGCTTCTAATAACGGCTCATCGCCCTGAACATTGACAATAATGGTGTCTTTATCTAATGATAATTTTTCAACCACTTCTGACAACCTTTCAGTACCAGACTGATGATCTTCTCTGGTCATCAATACATTGTCTGTAAAGTTTTTTGCTCTTTCAAATACAGCATGATGATCTGTTGCGATATAAACCGCAGCAGCCTTTGATTTGCATGCTTGCTCATAAACTCTTTGAATCATTGGCTTACCACAGATATCAGCCAAAGGCTTGCCTGGTAAACGAGTAGACGCGTAACGCGCGGGAATAACGACTACGAATTCCACTGCTCTACCTCATCAGCAGAAAGCTCACGTGCTTCATTTTCTAATAGAACTGGAATATCATCATTTATAGGGTATGCAAGCTTAGCCGCTGTACTGATCAACTCTTTATTTTCTGCATCGTACTGTAACTTTCCTTTAGTTACCGGACACGCAATGATCTCTAGTAATTTTCTATCAAATGCCATGTGTAATACCCTTTTGTTTTAATAATTGATTGATCTTTTCAATCAATTCTTTGGTTAGTGTGGCGTCTACTTTTAAGTAATACCAATTATTTTTTGCAAACTGCTGACATTTTACGGCATCTTTTTCCGTCATAAATACAGCGTTTGAATCTGTGTCTGTAAAATCTTGTTCAGTATATGCGTGATGATCACGGTAATGCTTACATTCAGTAAGCTTTTTACCGAGCGCTTCAAGACTGCTTTCAAATCGTTCAGGAGAGCCGATGGCACTGACAGCAATTCCCTCGGTCGGTGTGTTTTCAACAAACTTTTTATTCTTTACGCTATAAAAACCTGACGCCGCTAACTGATAAGAGAAAAGGCTATCGCCGCCATTCTCAATTGCCAAATCAACACTTTCAATACGTGAAGGTAATTCACGCAATGGCCCCGCAGGAATTAAAAAACCGTTTCCGAAACGCCTTTTAGAGTCGATAATACAAAACTCAATAGCTCTTGGCATTTTATAATGCTGCATACCATCATCAGAAACAATCACATCTACTTTGTATTTTTTTTTAAGTACTTTATAACTAGCTTCTCTATCTGCTCCTATCACTACAGGGCATTGTAAGCGAGTATAAATTAGAAAAGGTTCATCACCGGCTTCTTCTACTGTCGAGGTACTTGATAATTCATATGGATAAGCAAGCGCCTTAGCACCATACCCTCGGCTTATTACACCGACTTTTAGCCCCATACTTTCTAAATGCGGCACCAACCATAATACAAACGGAGTTTTTCCATTTCCACCAATGCCAATATTACCCACAACTATAATTGGAATATCAGCCTTAAATGATTTTATAATACCGAGTTTGAAAAGGAGTTTTCGAACACTTGATAGCATTAAAAATAGGCAACTTAATGGCGAAAGAAGCCAAGTCATCAGTGACTTTTTTTTATACCAAGATGATTCTATATAGCTCATAGTTATTCGCCATATTGCATTTGGCAAAGCGCTGCATACGTGCCTTTATGCTCAAGTAACGATTTATGGTCGCCCTGCTCAATCACTTTGCCTTTATCGAGGACATAAATACAATCAGCATTTTCTATTGTTGATAGTCTATGTGCGATAACAATTGAGGTTTTTTCTTTCATCAGTTCATCAAGGGCGGCTTGTATTAAACGTTCAGATTCAGTATCGAGTGCTGAAGTAGCTTCGTCTAAAATCAAAATCGGCGCATCTTTGACGATTGCGCGTGCTATTGCAATACGTTGTCTTTGACCACCAGACAACATCACCCCATTTTCACCTACCACTGTGTTAAGACCATGTGGTAAGTCTTTTACAAACTCCCAAACATGGGCTTTTTTGGCTATTTCGATGATTTCTTGTTCGGTCAAAACCCTATCAGCACCATAGCAAATATTGTTTGCTAGCGTATCATTGAACAACACTACTTGCTGCGAAACAATCGCAAATTGAGCTCTCAGATCTTTAAGCGGGTAATCTGCAATATTGTGATCATCTAATAAAATTTCACCCTCTGTGAATTCATAGAAACGAGGAAGTAGAGATGACAGTGTCGATTTACCAGAGCCAGAACGACCAACTAAAGCGATACTTTCACCTGCTTTTATCTTTAATGACAAGTTGCTTAGAACCGGCTCATCCTTCGTAGGGTAAGTAAAGGTGATGTTGTTAACTTCAATGTTGCCTTTCGCATTGCCTAGCTTTCGCGTGCCCGCATCTTTTTCAATGTCTAAATCTAAAATTTCAAAGATACTCTGCGCCGCAGTTATACCACGTTGCAATTCAACATTCACATTCGCTAGTTGTTTTAATGGCTTTAACATCATCATCATTGATGACAAAAGAACCACAAACGTGCCTGAAGTGATAGTATCGATAACACTTGGCATTGCAATAATGGCTAAGATTAATGCCATCGCCCCTGCCGCCAAAAATTGAATGACAGAGACACTAATTGCTCGAGTTGCATCCATTTTCACTCGTTGTTGGCGGTTTTGGTTATTTACTTGGGCGAAATTGGTGATTTCTTTATCTTGACCACCATAACCGTGGATCACTTTATGACCAGCCAACATTTGCTCTGAGCCACGAGTTACCCCGCCCATAGCGTCTTGAATATTTTTCGAGATTTTTCTAAAACGTTTTGCCACCACACCCACAATTATTGCAACAATTGGAATAACAGTTAAGAATATAGACGATAATTTCCAGTTCGCTTCGAACATAACGTAAAGCAAGAAAACGACAAATGCGCCTTCTCTGATTATGACTTGTAACGCTTTTGTAATGGCTTGCTGAACCTGTTCAGTGTCAAATGTGATCTTAGATATTAGCTCACCATTTGAGTGCTGATCATGAAATGAAACAGGTAAAAACAACATATGTTCAAACAGTTGTTGTCTGAGTTTTTGTACGACCCTCGAGCCAACATAACTTAAACAATAAGAAGCCATGAAATTAAATACGCCGCGAGCTAACACAAGCAAAATTACAACAACAGGTGCCCAAGTTAATACTTCTGTATTTCTTGATGTTAAACCATCGTCGATAAATGGCTGCATTAAGCGAATAAACTGAGCGTCCATCGCCGCATACCCCAGCATACCAATGAATGAAAATATGGCTGCTAGTTTAAAATCATACGTATATGAAAAAAGACGTTTATAAATTTGCTTTGCATTATGCTTTGCACTGGTTTGCATAGAAGCTCTCAACTACTTAATAACCTTGCTATTGTACTTCTCAAACGCATAAAACTAAATGCTCTACTTCAAATAACCCAGACTACAGATAATAAATCTAGCTATAACACTTGCTTTAGGCGCTAAATCCGATGAATTAAGCTACAACCAATGATGAACATTCATGAAAATGTTTCATTTTACCTCAAAGCTACAGCCGTATTTAAACTCGAAATTAAAATCTATATCGATGCTTTACCCAAAAGTTAGTTTTTTCTCTTGACTGTTCTACTTCGTAAGAATCCGCAAAGAATTTAATGGTAATTTGTCCGGAATGTGCAGTGTCTAATATGTTTATGTTCAGAGAAGAATAACGTTCTTCAATTGTTTTATGGGGTAAATGCCAAGGTGAAAAATAGTTTCTTGAAATTATGCCTAAATCTGGTTTAACAACTTCTAAAAACTTTATACTTGAAGATGTTTTACTACCATGGTGAGGCACAAGTAAGATATCTGACCTTAATATTTGATCATATTGTTCAACAAGTCTTCTTTCTGCTTCAAATTCAATGTCACCTGTTAATAAAATACTTCCACTAGGGCCTGTCACTTTAGCTACACATGAATTGTTGTTATCAGAGTCCATGTTTTCAATGGGCCAAATAGTTTGAATACTTATGTTTTTCATTTCTATATTCTGAATATGGCAGAGATTTAACGGATCTCCATTATGAAAAGTTCTTAATGAAGCAAAATTATCAAATGTATAAAGCTCATCAAGGCCCCCACTGTGATCTTTATCATCATGGCTAATGATCGTGTGCCTTAGCTCTAACCCTCGCGCCTTTATCTCAGGTAAAGTGACACGTTCAAACAGTGAATAAAAGTTAAAGTATTTTGCTCCTAGATCATACAAGAATGCTTGATTATCAGACGCAATGAGGACTGATGTTCCATGACCCACATCCATCACATCAACCTGCCATAGAGGGGTCGAAACGGCATAACTGGATACCAATGAAAATGCTGGTACAAGTGAAAATACCCTGTAGTGTTTGATTAGTAGGAGAATCACTATCAGGTAGAATAGCACCACAGTTTCAGGTGATAACTTTGACCATCTCAGCCATGCGTAATCAAGAAGATAATGCGTTGTAATATTTAACCCAGCTGACAATAGATAATCAACAAACATAAAATCTATATTGCTATACACACCGTTAACTAATAAACATAAGATAATGTACGGGAAAATAACGATACTTAATAACGGAATCACGCATAAGTTCACAAGCAAGCCAACAATACTCACCCCATTGAAATAGAAGATGCTGAGTGGCGCTAAGCTAATTAACAAAGCAAACTGAATTAACAATAACCTCATTAAAGAATTTGAAAATAAACTGTGAACTTTTGTTTTATTCAAAACCCATACTACGGTTGCAAAACCGATAAAAGATAAATACAAACCGGGGTCGTGTAATGAGAAGGGGTTTAGCAATAACACAACAGCCAGCGCATAACTTATCATTTGAACTACTTTTACAGATCGCCCTGCGAGGAAAATATACGAGAATATGGCCACCATTAGCCAGGCTCTGATAGCTGAAACTGGAAAATTACAAAGGTAAATATACTGAAATGAAATTAATAGACTCAAAGTAACGTAGAGTTTATTAAGATTAAAACGCTGGTAACTAATCGGGAACGCACTTAGTATTATCCAAGCTGTGCCCTTTGCAACATAAAAACAAATGAAAACCAATATGCCTACATGTAACCCAGATATTGCCAGCATATGTCCGATACCAAGTTTTATTACATGATCTTTTCTGTCTTCGGGAATTGTTGATTTATCGCCGGTACTCAATCCATAGTAAAGCCAATTTAGTTCTTTTGCTTTGAAAGCCTCCCATATTTTATTTCGATAACTTTGCCTTATACTTTTTTCAGCTGAAGTACGGACTTTCAGCTCTTTAATTGTTCCCTTAAAGTAGATTTGTTTCTTAAAAGCATAAAGTTCAGAATCAAAACTATGATTATTTTTCCGTGTTCTAAAAACTTTTAATTTAGCCTTTGCTGTAACAAGGTCACCTTGGTTTAAGCTAGTATTGCCAGCTTGTATTGCTAGTTGCGCTTTAACCGTCTTATAAAATGGAATTTTTTGATTGTTTATTGCGATTAATTTCAACTCTACGAGCGAGTTTTTATGTGGTGAAATAACTTTTGTGACAATTCCGTTTATTCCACTTACTTCGTTAAGCACCCTTTTATCAAGTTTATAACTATAAAAAAGCTCAGATTGTAGGACTACAACAAAAATAGCAAAAATAAACCCTAACAATAGATTCAAAATGGGCTTAAAATAGCAACACATTACGATGAGGAATATTAGTGAGCTGTAAAACTGCCAAGTGTGAAAGTAAAATACCGCTTGAACACAGCCGTACAGAAATCCCCAGCACATCAACATTGAAGTATATGGTTGCTTGTTATGCCAAAAAAGACGATCCAAAAATTTTTACCTGATCACAACAAGGTCAAACAGCAGAAATCTTTAAAGATTTTTGGCAGTTTACTCCACGATGCTAACCTTTGGCATCTCAATCGCCGCTCAGCACGGGGCGCTTTTTCTGTAGGCTTGTTTTTCGCTTTCATCCCTGTTCCTTTTCAGATGGTATTAGCAGCAGCTTGTGCTATTCCTTTTAGAGTGAATTTACCCTTATCAGTTGCATTAGTGTGGTTAACAAACCCTTTAACTATGCCACCTATTTTTTACTGCTCTTACAGAGTAGGTGTATTTGCGTTAGGTCAAGAAACACAACCTTTCCACTTTGAAGCAAGCTGGGAATGGTTAGTTGAAAGTCTATCAACCATCGGCCCTGCATTCATGGTTGGCTCTCTCATTTGTGCCTCTATTGCAGCACTCATTGGCTATTTTGGTATTGACTGGCTATGGCGACATTCAGTCAATAAGGCTTGGAATTCTCGGGGCCAATAAACTCTTAAATTATAGACATAAAAAAAGCCCTTACGGGCTTTTTTTATGTCTTCAGACAAGTTTTAAGCTTTTCTTCTTCTTAACCACAATAAAGGAAGTGCGAAAAGAGAAATAAATCCAAAGCTTGCTGATTGTCTTTCATATTGTTCAGCTTCAGAAGCTGTACACTCTTCGATTGTACCACCAGCGATTGGCGTCAAAAGGACGGGAACTGAAACAGCTTCTTTCTCAATGTTACCCTCAGAGTCCTTCATTACTTGACCTAAGCTGTCTCGACGCTCAACCGTTTTAGTCGCATTTGCGTAGATATGACCGGATTCAGTGATTTTAGTTGCTTCTGCAATCGTATAAGGAAATGTACTGCCATCTTCAGCTTTACAAGGCAAGAAATCATTGATATTTGTTACTGTATCTGAACCTATTTCATATAAGAACGCCTCATATTTTGGTACTGAAGTGTTCTTCTCGATCTCTCCTTGACCAATGATCTGCCCTTGATCATTGATATCTCTTAATGTCGCTTTTGAGCCATTAAAGAATGCAGGAATTTCTTTATAGGTATCAGCGTTTATGTCATAGTAAAAGCCAACCTTTTTCCTTACTATAACGCCACCACCAAAACTCCTGCCTTGTTCGTAGTAATTGCCAATAACTATATTATTATTATTGATGTCAATGGCTTTACCACCTTGAATATAGTCTTCATGATCATGAATTCGAATAAATTGGCCATCTTTAAAATAACCTGCCTGCTCGTACGAATATAATCTGTCATCGTCAGTGTTTCTTACATTTGAGTAACCTACCGATACACCATTTTTATTCGTAGCAAGTGCAAAACTGCTGAAAGTACCTTTTTCATCTTCTTTTCGAACTAAGCCTAAACCTAACTTTTTAGTACTTATTACATTAAAATTATTATCTAGCTCCCATTGGTAGGCTTCAGTGTTGTAAAAGCTACTCCTTTGCAAATTCCATGAACAGACTTGAACTAACTCATCAACGCCATCACATTGTTCATTGTAACTTTCTTGACTATTTTCCGGGATTGATACACTACTATTACCTACGGCAATGTAGTTACCAGAATCTAGAAGCACAATATCTGCAACTGACGAGTAGCCACCATAAGTATCTAATTCAGGCTCAAGCGTAACCCTTTTACCACTTGGAGAAATAACTAATCCCCTAGAAGACCAATCTCTAACATAAAAGGTTTTATCGTCTTCGCCCTCTTTTGTAAAAACTTCTGTTCTGTAAGGTGCAGAGCCCCAGGCTGCAATAACGCCGTCGTTAGTAATTGCAGTCGGGAAGTTAGTCACTGAACGAGTAAGTGAATCAGCATTTGACGATTGAGTATCAAAAATAACAAATTCATCTGCAGAGTTTGCGGTAATTGTTAACCCAATACGGTCATTGAGTTTTTGGTATTCAGCATCGCTGCTTTTAGCAGCCAAAAACCCTAGCATAAATGAGTTAGCATCTGCGTTTGTTGCAGAAATACCATTCTTTATATCGTCTAGTGTAAAGGTGGCTTCTTCATTTCTATCTGCAAGCCGTCTAAGATAGCTATCATAGGATGTCTTTAAATCCGCATCATCGATGTCTAATTGAGACACGTCAATGGCATAATTGAATAACTCTGTTGCGGCACCTATGATGTCTCCAGACTCATTCACATCTGAGATGAATGTATTCTTGCCATTTGCATATCTTGGCAATTCAGTTAATTGGTAAGTAGCAGCAAATGCCGTACTACTAAGTACAGACAACATGCTTGCTGCTAAAATTGTTTTTTTCATTTTAATCCTTACTACTGATTCTGTAATTCTTCTAACTCTTCCCAGCGGGCATAAGCGGTTTCAAGCTCAGACTCTGTTTCAGCTAATTGGTTCAATGCAGCTTGCGTTTCCTGTTGAGGGCGCTTAAAAAACTCAGGGTCGTTGACTAGAGCTTGTTGTTCTTCAAGTGCAAGTTCAAGGGCTTCTACTTTACTGGGCAGTTGTTCTAATTCAAGTTTTAATTTGTAACTTAGTTTACTGCTTTTGTTACTTGTCTTATCTTTTTTTACTTCTTTAACAGCTTGTGCAACTTGCTGCTTTTCTAATTGCTTTGTTTTTTCATCAAGCTCAGCTTTATACACTTGATAGTCAGTGTAACCACCAACAATATCAAGTACTTCACCATCACCCGAAAACGCCCATACACTATTACAAGTGTTATCAATGAACTCTCGGTCGTGACTAACTATTAAAATCGTGCCTTGGTACTGGTTAATAATATCTTCTAACAACTCAAGCGTTTCAATGTCCAAGTCATTAGTCGGCTCATCCAAAACAAGGACATTTGAAGGTTTCAAAAAAAGTTTGGCCAATAATAAACGGTTTTTCTCCCCCCCTGACAATGCCTTAACTGGTGTTCTAGCTCGCGCAGGAGGAAATAAGAAATCTTGTAAGTATCCTAGCACGTGTCGGCTACGACCTCCCATCATGACCTCTTGCTTACCTTCAGCAACATTGTCTTGCACCGTTGCTTCTTCGTCTAACTTCTCTCGATATTGATCAAAATAAGCAACCTCTAGGTTTACGCCTTGCTTTACATTGCCAGATACAGCTTCGAGTTGACCAAATAGCAATTTAAGCAAAGTAGTTTTACCTACACCGTTTGGTCCAATCAGACCTACTCTGTCTCCACGCATAACAAGGGTAGAGAAATCATTGACGATAGGTTTATCTTTAAAAGCATGTTTCAGGTTTTTAGCTTCAAATACAAGTTTTCCTGAGCGATCTGCAGTTTCGATATTGAAATCAGCTTTACCTACTTGCTCAACACGCTGCTTTCGCTCTACACGCAGTGCTTTTAACGCTCTTACACGACCTTCATTACGAGTACGACGTGCTTTAATACCTTGTCTGATCCAGGCTTCTTCTTCGGCCAATTTTTTATCAAACAAGGCATTTTGCGCTTCTTCTACTTTCAAGTCGTGCGCTTTTTGTTCAAGGTATTTTTCGTAGTTACCTGGATAAGAAATTAACTTACCTCGATCTAAGTCTAAAATACGTGTAGCAATACTACGGATGAACGCCCTATCATGCGAAATAAATACAATACCGCCTTTAAAGTCTTTTAAAAACTGCTCTAGCCAAATAACACTGTTCATATCCAAGTGGTTCGTTGGCTCATCGAGTAGCAATAAATCAGGTTCACTGACAAGTGCTTTTGCCAAGGCAACCTTTCTTAGCCAGCCACCTGATAACTTCTCTAATCGCATCTCAGAAGTCAGCTCTAACTGTGCTAAAACCAGCTTTATACGGCTTTCAAAACGCCAACCATCTTGTGCTTCAATACGAGAAGACAGTTTCTCAAATTTATTTAGTACAGACTCAGAATAATCTGATTGCATTTGCTCGCTGACATGGTGATACTCAATCAGTAAATTAGCGATGTCAGGAATGCCATTCGCTACGTAATCAAACACTGACCCTTCAGCACCTTTTGGAGGATCTTGTTCTAGTCGAGATACTTTTAAATCACCAACTTGGTTGATTTCACCATCATCTAATTGAACTTGCCCATCAAGCACCTTCAATAGAGTTGATTTACCTGCACCGTTACGGCCAACAATACAGACACGTTCCCCGGCTTCAATAACCGCATCGGCATTATCTAATAGTGGGTGTGTGCCAAAAGCTAACTGCGCTTTTGCAATTCTGATTAAATCCATCTTAGTCTATAAACTCTTTTAATTTTTGTTCGTCGAATGGCCAACCTAGCTCTTGGTTGTTTTTATTTGCCACAACAGGGATGGTGAACTGATATTTTTCTATCAACTCTGGTTCTTCGACAATATCTCTTAAAATTATTTGCTCAGACTGTAATTGAGCATTCAATAATTCAAGGGCTTGCTCACATAAATGACAGCCCTCTGTATGATAAAGGGTAAACTTATCCATGTGTAATCAACCAACTATTATGGATCTGTTTATTGCGTTTAAAATCCGGTGAAAGTGTCTTATCAGAGATATTCACAGCCTTCAGACCTAAGCCCATTAAGGCGACTTCATCCATTTTGAATCCACGCTTATTATTAGAAAACAATAATATACCTTTTGGACTTAAAATTTTCTTCACCCACTCCATCAATTTAATGTGATCTCGCTGTACATCGAACTCTGCTTTCATACGTTTTGAGTTTGAGAAGGTTGGTGGATCTAAAAAGATCAAATCATATTGGCCTTGTGCGTGCTCGAGCCATTTTAAGCAATCAGCTTGCTCAAATCTAAAGCGAGGATTTTTGAGATTGTTTAGAGCAAAGTTTTCTTCTGCCCACTTCAGATAGGTTTTCGACATATCAACGGTTGTAACCGACTTAGCACCACCAATTGCGGCATGAACAGAGGCACTGCCTGTGTAAGAGAATAAATTTAATACACGTTGACCTTTTGCATTTTGCTGAATGTAGCGACGTGCCAGACGGTGATCTAAGAATAAACCGGTATCTAAATAATCGAACAAGTTTACTTTAAATTTTGCACCAAATTCTTCAACTACATCAACTCTATTTTGCTTATCGAAACTGTTGTATTGAGCATCGCCTTTTTGCTTTTTACGAACCTTAACTGCAATATTCTCAGCAGGAATATTAAGTTGTTCAGACGTTAAGGTGATGACATCTTGTAGACGTTTTTGAGCAACAGTATCGTCAATTTCTTTAGGTGCTGCATATTCAAAGATAACCGCTGAATCGTTATAAATATCAACAGCGACATTGTATTCAGGTATATCAGCATCGTATAAGCGGTAGGCGTTAATGCCCTCTTTTTTAATCCATGATTTAAGTGCGTTTTTATTTTTCTTTAAACGGTTGCCAAAAGCCGATGAACCTTCAAAGTTCAGACCTGTCTTCTCTTGACTCTGACTTACCTGCTTTTCGTTCACATCATAAAGATAGAGTGCAACATCAAGTGGACCATTTTTAAACTTATAGGTTTTAGATTTTGCTAATTTGAGTAATTTGAATAAACTTTCATCTGTGCCTAAAAGTGCCAATTGCCAATTTTGGAAGTACTTTTTAAACCCTAGACCCATATTTCTGTATAGGTTTATAAGCTCAGCCATCGCACCTAAACGCTCACCATAAGGTAGGTTACTTAATACAACACCAGAACGCTTGGCAACTTGAGACAATTTGTTTGCATCTTTAACACTAAAATCAATGAGATTTTCAACGCCTGCCCTGCGCGCATTTTGCTGTGCAACATTGATTACTCGCTCGTCAAAATCTGCCCCCATGATCCATAGGTTATTTTCTGTTACTTCACTTTTTAAAGCCTGTTTGATTTCATCAAATTTTGCTGGTCTGAAGCTAGGTAAGTTTTGGAATGCAAACTTACGATTAATGTTTGCAGGCACCTTGTTTGCCATTCCAACTGCTTCAATGAGTAAAGTACCCGAACCACAACATGGATCAAATAAAGGCCGGCTTACATCATTCAACCAACCACTGCGTTTTACCAATGCGGCTGCTAAGTTTTCACGAATAGGGGCTTTACCCTGACGAGTTCTGTAACCTCTGTCAGATAAACGTGGGCCTGAATAATCTAGATAAAGCATGCAATGGCTTTTATTTAATTTTGCCACAATACGAATATTTGGCTCGGCTTTATCTACATTCGGACGTTGCTCAAACAAGTCGTTGAAATAATCTACGACCGCATCTTTAATCACAAGACCTGAAAATTGAGTATTTTTTAAAGCCTGATTAGTACCATTGAATTCAATCGCAAATGTTTGTTTTGGGCCAAAGAATTCTTGCCAAGGCTGAAAACGTGCAAATTTATATAAATCTTCTTTGGTTTTTATTTCAGCATTTTCTTCTAAAAGCAGCATGACACGTGTTGCAAAACGTGTGACTAAACAAAATCGTTGTGCTTGGCTATTATCCGCCTCAAACTTTACTGAACCAACAGACTGTTTGATAACCTCTAAGCCTTGCTCTTTGATTTCATCTACTAATAAATTTTCAATACCAATCGAAGTAAGTGCGATAAATTGCAATGTTTTAACCCTATATACTTTAATGGTCGAAAGTATATCACAGGTTGTTTGTTGCTTGCCTTGTTGAGTTAAGCTGTTTTGGTAATTTTGTCAGCTAACATCAGAGGGTGAATACGATTATTCAAAACGCGTATTGCTTGAAATGGCTCTAAAGTAAGGTGTTCATCTAGCTTAAATTCAGTGTTTAAACTAATACACAATGAACTCTCAGCGTCACACTCAACGATTAAAAATTCACCGGTTTGTTCAGATGAAGTAAGTGCAATAATGGCTTCTGTTCTATCAGCATTTCCTATGTATTCGCTAAAAAACCAACTTTTTGCAAGCATGGGTTTTAAATGAAACTTAGCAGCCGTCGCATTCAAAGCTATTTGACAACACTGGGCGTCTGTCCAGACCTTAAAGTTTTGCAAATAGAAGTATACGTTTTGGTAGTATTCTGCATCGTCGATACAAAATTTCGGATTAGATACTGAGTCACCAGTGAGTTGGTATAACTTGTAGGGTGTGCAAAGTTGAAGCTCATCGCCTAAGTCAATAAGAAGTCGGTTGCGTTCATTACAACGTAACCACTGCCATTCTTTAGAAGCTTGCACTGTGAAATCTCCTGCCTACTAGCCATATCTAGATAGAGACAGGAGTATAACGAAAAATAACGAATGTTAAAATTGTTTATAAGAACAAATTTAAAAGGATCGTTTAGTTATATAACTGATCATTATAAAGCGTCGACAATACGCTTGACTAATTGCGGCCCTTCGTAGATGAAGCCTGTATATACCTGGACTAAATCGGCACCTGCGTTCAATTTTTCTTTCGCAGAATCTGCAGAGTCGATACCACCTACACCAATGATCGGAAGTTTCCCTTCAGTGATCCTTTTCAATTCGTTAACAACAAAGGTAGATTTTTCGCGAACTGGACGACCTGACAAACCACCCATTTCATCAGCGTACTGTAAACCCTTAACCGCTTCACGCTCAAGAGTCGTATTAGTCGCAATAACACCGTCAATTCGATTCTTCATAAGCGACTCGGCAATTTGTTGAACTTGCACAGCATCAACATCAGGTGCAATCTTCACAAGCATTGGTACCGATTTGTCATGTTTCGCGATTAAATCCACTTGTTCATTCTTAAGACTTTGTAGTAAGTCATCTAGAGCATCACCATATTGTAGATCTCGAAGCCCTGGTGTGTTCGGTGATGAGATATTCACAGTGATGTAAGATGCATGTTCAAATACTTTTCGCATACAGTGAATGTAATCATCTTTACCCTTTTCGTTTGGCGTATCTTTGTTTTTACCAATGTTGATACCTAAAACGCCTGTGTATTGTGAAGCTTTTACATTGTTAACGAGGTTATCAACGCCTTTGTTATTGAAACCCATACGGTTAATAACAGCATGTGCTTCAGGTAGCCTGAAAATTCGTGGTTTATCATTACCAGCTTGAGGTCGCGGTGTTACAGTGCCTACTTCAATAAAGCCAAAACCCATTTGGCCAAATGCATCGATACATTCAGCATTTTTGTCTAATCCGGCAGCGAGACCAACTGGGTTTTTGAAATCTATACCAAGAAAGTTTACAGGTTTATCTGCAACAGATTGCGACCAAGCCATACTGAGCGGTGTATTGGCAAAACGACGAAGGTTACCCAATGCAAAATCATGGGCCCACTCGGCATCTCGACCGAACATATAGCGACGCGCTAGTTCATAAAACATGAAAACTCCTTAGTAATCGTTAAAAAATCAGGGCAAAAAAATACCCCAGCAAAGCTGAGGTATTTTAGCGGTTTATAAATTATTTGGAAGTGTCACAGTTGTGGCTAAGTAACATTAATTCACGTAGCGCAACTGAAATCTTCGCAAAGTCGTGGCTCTGTGATGTCTTAAACTCTTGGAGCATATGCTGCCAACGTGTTAGCAACACAGATTGAGTGTCCATCCAAGACTCTACAAGTTCATTCACATCTGCTGTTTCAGTCTCTAGGCTGTTAAGTACAACTTCAGACAATGAACGTTGTTGCCAGTCTAGCTCTTCACGATATGAAGCACGTGCTAGTGCTTGCCAGTGGTTTGTCACTGGCTGAGCCGTAATTTGGTCCAAGAACCAATGCAGACCCATTTTCGCACCTAACTTGAAGTAAGTGTTAGATACCATATCAATCGCTTTAGACGAGTTATCTGCGACTTCAGCTAAGTCCATGACTGAGAACAAGCTAGATAGAGATACGATTCGTGTCGCAATATCAGAAGGAACGCCTTGTTCAATCAACTTATCTGCATTTTTAGCAATAGATTCAGATTCGTCAGCAACTAAGTAATCACTTAGGTTTGCACTTACATCTTTAAATGTCGGTGCAAAGAATGCAATTGTTTGTTCAATTGTCATAGCCTTATTGCGATGACGTAAGAACCAACGCGTTGCACGACGAACCGTACGACGAAGTTGATATAGCATTTCAGTTTGAACATCTGCCGAGATTTGGTTATCTAACTCAGCAATCTCATTCCAAGTGCCTGACATTTCAAAAATCGCACTTGCAATTGAGTAACAAAGTGCAATCTCGCTGTCTGAAGCACCTGTTTCTTCATGCATACGAACCATAAAGTTAAGACCCATGTCATTAACAATATTATTCGCAAGTTTAGTCGCAATAATTTCTTTACGTAGTGGATGGTTATCCATTGCCGCATTGAATTTGTCACGAAGCGGAACAGGGAAAGAATTCACCAATAACTGGCGGTAATAAGGGTTTTCAGAAACTTCATCTGTTACTAAAGACTCTTTTAGTACCATTTTAGAGTAAGAAACAAGAACAGAAAGCTCAGGACGCGTTAAGTCTTGACCTGCAGCTGCACGTTCTGCTAATTCTTCATCTGTCGGAAGGAACTCGATTGCTCTGTCTAACTTGCCATCTTTTTCTAAGGCATGGATAAAGCGGATCTTCTCTTTAAGCGTCGCTGGACCCTTAGACTTAGTGATAGAAAGCGTGTGAGTTTGACGGTAACAATCAGCCAATACCAGCTCAGATACTTCATCTGTCATTGCATAGAGTAATTCATCACGTTGCTTCTTAGTTAAGTCACCTTCTGCCACTAAACCATTAAGCAAGATTTTGATATTTACTTCATTATCTGAACACGCAACACCACCTACGTTATCTATGAAGTCAGTATTGATACGGCCACCTTTAGCAGCAAACTCTATACGACCTAGTTGGGTCGCACCTAAGTTACCACCTTCGCCAAAGATTTTAGCACCTAGTTCAAAACCATTGATACGAAGAGCATCATTTGCGCGGTCACCTACATCAGCATCAGTTTCAGATTTAGCTTTAATGTAAGTACCGATACCACCATTCCATAAAAGATCAGAAGGCATCATTAATAATGCTTTGATCAATTCGTTTGGTGTCATGCTGGCTTTTTTAGTGCCTAACATCTTTTTAATTTCTGGTGTCAGCGTAATTGATTTAGCAGCACGAGAGAATATGCCACCACCCTCTGAAATCAATGATTTGTCGTAATCCTCCCAGCTTGAGCGAGGTAGTGCAAATAATCTCTCGCGTTCTAGGTAAGAACTTGCCGCTACAGGGTTCGGGTCGATGAAAATGTGCATGTGGTTAAATGCAGCTTGTAAACGAATATGCTTAGATAGAAGCATACCATTACCGAATACGTCACCTGCCATATCACCAATAGCAACCGCTGTGAAATCAGTTGTTTGACAATCGATTCCCATTTCTCTGAAATGACGTTTAACTGATTCCCAAGCACCTTTGGCTGTGATACCCATCTTCTTGTGGTCATAACCAATAGAACCACCTGAAGCAAACGCATCGCCTAACCAGAAATTGTACTCTTCAGCAATACCATTTGCGATATCTGAGAATGTTGCCGTGCCTTTATCAGCTGCAACAACTAGGTAAGGGTCGTCTTCATCGTGACGAACAACATCAACAGGTGGCACAATGTCACCATGAATGATGTTATCAGTGATGTCTAATAGACCACGGATAAATAGCTTGTAACACTCTTGACCTTCTTTAAAGAAGGCTTCTCTTTCTGTTGGAAGCTGCTTACAAACGAAGCCTCCTTTTGAACCAACAGGCACTATAACAGTATTCTTAACTTGTTGTGCTTTTACAAGACCAAGTACTTCAGTACGGAAATCTTCACGACGGTCAGACCAACGTAGGCCACCACGTGCAACTTTACCACCTCGTAAGTGAACACCTTCTACGCGAGGCGAGTATACGAAGATTTCGAATGCTGGCAGCGGTAATGGCATTTCAGGAATAGCACTTGGCTGAACTTTGAATGAAACATATGATTTGTTCGTTCCATCAGCTTCTTTTTGGAAGAAGTTAGTACGAAGTGTTGCATTGATCATATCAACATATAAGCGAATGATACGATCATCATCCAGGTTTGCTACGTGTTCCAGATCTTCATGAATACTCGCAACTAGCTTGTCTAAAGTCTTCTGCGCAGCAGGTTTTGCAGGAGAGAACTTTTTAGTGAATAGCTCAACAATCTTGCTTGCGATCTGAGGATAATGCTCAAAAGTATTCTCGATGTATGACTGAGAGAAAGTAACACCGATTTGACGCATATACTTAGCGTATGCACGAAGAATTGACGCTTCGCGACCTTTTAAGCCGCCCATAAGCACTAGACGGTTAAAACCATCATTTTCTAAAAGGTTGTTCCAAACATTTGTCAGTGCTGCACGGAAACGCGCTGAAACTTGATTGAAATCAGAAATTCCTTTGCTATCAAGTAGCATAGAGAAATCCATGATCCAGTTAACTTGACCATCGCTGGTCTTCACTGCATACGGTGTTTCACCGATGACACGTAAACCAAAGTTTTCAAGCATCGGCATTACGTCTGACAAGTGTATAGGCTCATCCTTATGGAATAAGCTTAAACGAACAATGTTAGAATTTGCTTCTTCTTGAGGGCGATAGAACAACATTTCTAGTTTGTTCTCTTCGTCTAGCGTTTCAAGTTTTTCAATATCCACAACCGCAGCCGAAGGTAAAACTTGATCTTTATATGCTGACGGGAACGCATTGCTATATTTGCGGTTTAGCTCATTACCGCGAGACTCACCGTTGCTCTCTAAAAGCGCTGCTTGAAGCTTATCTTCCCAAGTGCGGGCTGCTTCAACTAAATTATTTTCGATATCTTTCACGTTATATTCAATATTGTTGTCAGCTACACGCACGATATAATGTGTACGCGCTAACGTAGATTCTGAGAAGAAAGTGGTAAATTCAACTTTATCCGTTGAATTAAATGAACGGGCTAGGAGTTGCTGTGTTTCGCGACGAAGCGCAGTGTTATATCGTTCTCGAGGCACATACACCATACATGAGAAGAAACGGCCATAAACATCTTTGCGGATGAATAAACGACACATGTTACGCTCTTGTACCTGCAAAACACCAGTTGCAACTTCTAAAAGCTCAGCTTCACGAGCTTGAACTAATTCATCACGAGGATATGTTTCAAGGATGTTCAATACTGCTTTGTATGCGTGCGTGCCTTTTGCAAAATCACATGCTTCCATGATGCGATTAATTTTGCTCTCTAAGATTGGCACATCTGCTGCGCTGTTGTTATAAAAGCTTGAAGAGAATAAACCAATAAAGCGGTCTTCCCCTACTACATTGCCTTTATCATCAAAACGTTTGATACCTACATAATCAACATAAGCTGGTCTGTGTACACGCGATAACGAATTTGTTTTTGTAAGAATTAATAAGTTATTGCTACGTGCTTCTTTACGAGCAACTTCTGGTAACTCAGAAAGTAAACGACTGTTTTCATCAGACGTATTTTTCATAAGACCTAAAGAAGTGCCTGAAACCGGTTTTAACTCGTAGTCCCCTTGCACTGGGTTCAAGTCATACTGGCGATAGCCCATGAAAGTGAAGTTATCTTTCACTAACCATTCTAAGAATTCTGCTGCTTCTTTTACTTCAGCTTCAGAACAACCAAAGTTACGAGATGGTAACTCATTTGTCACAGAAACAAGTTTGTCTCTGATTGGTAACCAGTCAGCCACAGCAAGCGAAACGTCTTTTAGAACTGACTGCAATTCACTTGTCAAAGTTTCGATTGCTTGTGTATCTGTTTGACGATCAATTTCGATAAAGAAAACAGTTTTAGTAGAATTTGATTCTTGCTCGGCTTTTAAGTTTGAGATTGCTGAGATTTGGCTGTTTTCGTCACGTTTGATTTTCAACGGACTGTGAAGAAGAAGATGAGAGACGATGTTCAGACGATTCATTGCCATACGCACTGAATCAACCAAGAACGGCATGTCGTTTGCAATGATCTCAACAATAGTATGAGACGATTGCCAACCATCTTTTGATACCTCTGGGTTAAACACTCTAATTACGGCTTCATCAGACGTATTTTTTTCAAGTGAATTCCAAAGGCTCAGTGCTGCACCGTATAGGTCACTGTCGTTACGTTTTGCCAGATCCTCTTTAGACATATTGCTGTACAAGGCTTTGGCAAAAGTTTCAACGAGTGACACATTGTCTGCATGAACTTTCTTTTGGATCAACTTACATACATTATCTAAGATAACAGATGCTGGACCTTCATTTTGTGTCATATGTGTTCCTTAATCTATACCACCTTGAACGGTAGATTATTTGTACAGCCATTTATTAGCGTGGAGTCAGGTAAATTCTAACCTTTCTGACGCTAATAAACAGCTTTTTCGACGAAAACATTTCAAGCTTTTCAGCCATTTGCTCATCTATTCACAAATAATAGATATAAATAGGCAATCCTTGCCATTTTACAGCACATTTATTCACAATTTTTTTTCTGGTCAGGCCAGAGAAGTGTCCCTATAGCAGGCAATAACAGGACTGCACCAAGCATATTCACTAAAAACATGAAGGTGAGCAGAATACCCATATCTACTTGGAATTTAAGTGCAGAGAATATCCAAGTACTCACACCTATTGCTAGCGTAATACCCGTGAATAATACAGCACTGCCACGTTCAGCAAGAGCATTACGATAGGCAATCGCTAAAGGTACATTTTGCTTAAGCTGTGTCATCATCGATGAAAGGATATAGATACCATAGTCAACACCAATGCCCACACCGAGAGCAATAACTGGTAATGTTGATACAGTTAAACCAATTTCCAGCTTCACCATCAGTGCTTGCGCCAAAGTTGATACAATGTACAGAGGTAGGACAACTGCAATCGTCGCTTTAACACTTCTAAAGCTCAATAAGCATAGAATGATGACTGCACCATATACATAGATCATCATCGGAATTTGTGCTTCAGCTACCGACTCATTGGTCGCTGCCATTACCCCTATCGGGCCCGAAGCTAACTTGAATTGAACTTGGTCAGTATTCTCTATCGTCGCAAACTCTTTGATCTTAGCAACCACATGGTCAATGGTTTCAGCTTTGTGATCTTCCATAAAAATAACAATCGGCATCACAGAGCAATCGCCGTTTAGTAAACCCGTGCTCGTTTCAACACGAGAAGTTGCCTGAACTAAAGAAGCACTATTACGTGGAAGCGTTTGCCACTTCAGGTTGCCTTCGTTGTAGCCTGCATTCACTGATTGCGCAACAGAACTTAAAGACACCGCCGATTGAACACCTTCTAAGTTCTCAATTCTCCATTGGAAACGACTAACTCGTTCCATGGTCTCAAACTCAGTACAGGCTGCTGGGTACGCTTCTACTAGTACCTTGAGAATATCTGAAGAAATCGTATATCTGTCATTAATCAAGAAGGTATCTTGATTGTATCTTGCTGTTTCATGAAGCGCTGGTGCGCCAGCGTGCAAATCACCTATCTTCATGTTGTTTGATTGCCAATAACCAAAAGCGAATAGCACCACAGATACAAAAATAATCACTTTCGCTTTTTTAGGGTCTGTCGCTGCAACTAAACTTTCACGCATCGCAGTGAATAACTTATGCGAGGCTGTATCACCATCATCAACACGGTGGATCTTTGAAGGGTTAAAATAAGAAGCTAAGACTGGTAACAACAGTAAATTAGTAAAGATAATTACGGCAACACCTAAACTCGCTGTGATAGCAAGCTCACGAATAATGCCTATATCAATTGCTAGTAGCGTTAAGAAACCAACTGTGTCTGATAGTAATGCGATACCACCCGGAATAAGTAGCGCCTTAAAACTGGCTTGCGCGGCAACTTTACTCGATACCCCTTCAGATACTTTCTTACCGATTGCATTGATCATTTGCACGCCATGGCTCACACCAATTGCAAACACTAAGAATGGCACCAGAATTGACATAGGATCTAGGCCAAAGCCTAGAGAAGACAACAAGCCCATTTGCCAAATAACAGCAATTAATGAACATAAAATAGGTAGCAGCGTTAATTTAAAACTTTTGCAGAATAACCACACCATTATAAAGGTGAAAACGATAGCAATAACAAAAAATAAAACTACACCTTTTGCACCGTCTGCGATATCACCAGCCATTTTCGCGAAGCCAATAATATGAATACTCACATTATCATTCTCTAGAGGCTTGCGAATTTCATCTTCTAATTTTTTAGCAAACGCCAACGTATCTAACTTTTCCTGTGTTTGTGGATCCGTCTCTAGTAATTGCGCTGTTACCATGGCACAACTGTAGTCACTGGCAATCATGCGCCCTACTACATTGGCTTTTTCAATGTTTTGCTTTACGACTGCTAAACCATCATCTGTTGGTGCAAAATTAGCAGGAATAATAGGTCCACCGGCGAAGCCATCTTCTACAACTTCCACAAAGCGTGCGCTCGGTGAAAAGATTGAATTAACCAATGGTCTATTTACACCAGGAATAAAATAGAGTTGGTCGTGTACTGACTTCAGTGTAGAGAAAAATGGTTCGTTGAAAATGTCGCCATTTGCATCACACACTGAAATTAAAATACTGTTAGCACCACCGAACTGCTTTTCATGTTTAAGATACACTTTCATGTAGTCATGTTGCAGAGGAATATTCTTCGTAAACGCGGCGTCTAGTTGAATATGTGTTGCTTTGTAGCAAAGAAAAATAGTGGCGAATAAAAAAGCCAAAACCATAAAGAGTCTGTGACGGAATACGACATATTCGAGTTTATTTAATATAGCTTGCATTACTTGCTATCTCCCCAAGTAATTAGCCCTTTTTCTGTTGCCATAATTACTTTATTGTTAAATATGGTCGCTGACAAAATTGCATGACCTGAAGGCAGTTGTTCACTGGAAACCTTTTGACCATCAAAAGCATGGATTAACCCAGAGTTTGCAAACAGTAATGTTGAATCCTTAAATGGCAAAATCGTATTAATTGTTGCCGTTTGCGCAATGTCGATTTCAGTAAAATCAGTATCACTTTGAGACTTAGTAAAAGCATTACCTCTTAGCCCTGCAACCAGAATTTGGCCATTTGCTGATTCATTAACACTAAAAAAGGAACCAGGGTAAAACTCTTCAAATTTTTGCCAAGAAATGCCTTTGTCTACACTTTTGGCCACTAAGCCCATTTCACCCACTAGATAAAAAACACTATCTTTAATTAGCAAACGGTTAAAATGCGGAAGAATAAACTTAATTTCGTCTTGATAGGCTTCAGGATCATCCTGCTTTAGTTCTTCAAGATATTCTTTGTCATCAGGGTGCACAAAATCACTGATGAATTGAGGCTGCCAAGTTTGGCCGCCATTACTGGTTTTATAAAACATGCCATAGGCACCAATAGCAAAACCTGTATTTTCATCGATAAATTCAATATCTAAGCATGGTTTACCTTGTTCTGGTAAGTATTGCTGTAATTGCCAAGTTTTACCATTATCTGAGCTATGTACTATGGTTGCATCATGACCACATGCCCATGCTGCTTTATCAGATTTTATAGTCACAGCGGTCAAAAGAGATTGAACAGGCACTTCAGCTTGTTGCCAATTGTGCCCATCTAGTGAAGTCACAATAGTGCCAAACTTGCCAACTGCAACGACTTGATTAGCTGTGCTATCTATATCGGTAAATAATGTTGAATTTGGTTTTGCAACTTGTAATGAAGCTGACGGTGCTGATACTACTTCATAGGAAGATAAAGCCGCCATTAAGCAAAACGCATACTGATTAAATTTCATGATGAATACTCGAACATCTGTTGTCGAAGACAAAGGAAGTTTGTCTTGAATGTTGAATAAAGTGGCTGGGTGACAGCCACTTTTTATTTATTTTTGAAGATTAACGCTTACCTTCACGACGAAGTGCACTTTGCGTAAACTCATTGTCTTTAAATGACTGAGTGAAGTCATACATTGACTCTTCATTATCAAGACCAATCGCTAAATAACGACGAGAATTTAGATCATGATAAACATCTAAAGTACTCCAATGCGTAGGCACATCATAGTAGTTTAGACCATGTGCCATAGCCACGCGGTACATTTGATCACGGTTATCATAAATATCCGTAACATGGATCTGCCAGCTATCTTCGTCTATGTAGAATACGCGCTTCTTATAAATATGGCGGGTACCTTCTTTAAGATTTGCTTCAACAACCCATACTCGGTGCTTCTCATAGCGCACATGTTCAGGATTGATATGGCCTGCATGAAGAATGTCATCATACTTTAGCTTATCGCTGTGAAGCTTATAGCTGTTGTACGGAATGTACATTTCTTTTTTACCTTTCAAAGTCCACTCATAGCGATTTGGTGAACCGTTGAACATATCGAAATCATCAGTTGTACGAAGACTATCTGAGGCTGTTCCAGGTGCGTCATACGCAACATTTGGTGCACGACGAACACGGCGTTGACCTGTGTTGTATGTCCAAGCTTGACGAGGCGTTAAAATTTGGTCCATGGTTTCATGTACAAGAAGCGCAGTACCTGCAAGTCGTGCTGGTTCTGTAACCTTTTGCTTAAATTTAAATAATACATTCGACTCTTGAAGAGCTTCAGGCGTTGCCGCTGGATCAGAGTATTTAACAAGTAACTTTTCATCAAAGCCGATAATGTTATATGAACCAGACGCCGTAGGCATTGCTTGACCACCAAAGCGTGCGATTGATAGACCACGGTATCGTAATAAATGGTTCCAGATTGCTTCTAAACCATTTGCAGGCACTGGAAATGGAATACCAATAGCCGTATTTTTAATACCATTACCACCTTCAATTAGTTCTGCGGTAGTTGCATACTTCTTAGTAGCATCATAAACAAACTGAGGATACGCAGCACTTCGGCGTGTTGGGTAAACGTTCATTTTGAAAGTATCTGGATACGTTTCAAATAACGCAATTTGGCCCGGACTTAATAAATCTTTATGCTTATCAAGATTACTCTTATCGATAGTTAGAATAACTTTATCATCAGCATATGGGTCAATATGGTGCATGCCCGGTTCAAAGCCTGCGGGTGGCTTGGTAATACCACCTGTCCATGCCGGAATTGAACCATCAGCGTTGCCCGCTTTTTCTGCACCAATTGGCGTTAAATCAGCACCTAATCTAGCTACTTGCTCAGCAGTCATATCTGCATGAGCGAATGGAGCAGCCATCATTGTTATTATTGTTGCTGCGATCATGCTTGGTTTTTTAAACATATAACAAGCCCTTAAATTGAATACTTAATATTGAAAGAGACAAAATCACGGTCTGCAAAGGTATTGGTTGCACCGCCACCCCAGAATGTGTTGTAACTAAAGTCAAATGACCAAGCATTCTGGTAAGTGAAGTTCATCGTCATACCTAAAGACTTTCTGTCTTCGACAAATAGATACATAGGATCAGGTGTCGTACCATTTACATCATGTGAAAACACAATACGAGGAGAGAAGTTCACGCCAGCAAAAAGGTTATTGTAATCCCCCTTCGCGATTAAACGATAACCCCAAGAAGACGCTGTTGGGAATGGGTTTGTTTCTGGACCGTTCGAAAGTGCCAAATGAAGAAGATCATAACGGGCGCCTTCATCAGTGAACTCTTTGTAACCTTCAATTGAACCACTTCGCCCAGTACCAGCAACATTTAAGCGCAGCTCATCATAGCTTGGCATGTCTTTAATGGTTACGGCACCAACTTCGCCAACAACAGCCCAGCTATCAGCACCTAGCGATGGTCCAAATAAATGCGTTGCCGTAAATTGAAGCTGCATTGAATCTCGTAAAATGTAACCTTGCGCGACTTCACCTGGTCCAACATAACTTTTCTCATCTTTAGCACTTAATTGCGAAAGGCTATTGAAATCAGGACGAATACCAGAATACGCTAATTGTTCAGCCATACCAGCGTAAAGTAACTCTACGTCGTCAATTTGTAGAGGTTCGTCTTGACGATAAGAAAACTCACCTGAGAAAGCAGTTTCACCAATGGCTGTATTAAAACTTAAACCATAAAGCTTGATATCTTCAGGGTATGTAATAGTAGCTTGAGTGAAAGCGTTTAGATTAGTTACATTATTCTCATCAATTGGATTTGCAGCAATATATGCTAAATCTTGTGCGATAGAATCCGCTTCAAAGTTTGATGCTTTACCAGAAATAAGCGGACGGCGGCTATGATAGTTAATGTAGTACAGTGCAAATTCTGTATCATTTAACTCAGGTGCAAACATACCAAGACGAATACCATACTGGCCTGCGTCTTTAGGTTCACTCTTACCGTTTAAGCCCTTGCCTTTCAGCGCAACTTTCGTTGGGTAAGCCATATACATTGACGCAGCAGTTTGACCAACTAATTCAGGCGTTGGCTCTACACCTTGTGCAATTAAAGCCGCAGTTGCATCAGTATAAAGGCTGTTAAGCGACTCAGTTAAATGGTGTAAATCAATATCAGGGTTTGACGTAAAACCTAGCTGTACGTTTTGCATATAACCGTTTTCAGATGCAAAATCGTTTGTAGAGAAATAACTACCCGTTGCAGGCAAACGAGTCTCATGCCACTGGTACTGATAGAAGCCCTCTAGGGTTACATTTTCAGTAATACCTAATGACGCCCAGAACATGCCCACAGGAATAAACGCTTCTTTTAATTCAGAACCAGGCGCTCTTAAACGGTCAATATCCACAGGGTTTACATTAATACCGTGAGAGATGAGTGTACTTTCCCCCCAGTTTACAACTTGTTGACCAAGTCGAACAGAAAGAGGGTTTTGACCATCATTTAGATCAAAGTCAGCCCAAATGAAGGCATCTAATAAACGCACATCAGAGCATACCTGCTCTTTAGTTTGTTTATCAGCACAAGGATCTACTTTTTTACCTGATACTGGATTGGTATAAGCAAAGTCACCATCTTCCATCGCAAAATCTTTAAAATACATAAAGCGCGAGAAAATACCCCAGTTATCTTTAGAGATACTGAAATCGTGAGTACCTTTAATTAGTTGAGAAAAAGTGTCACCAGAATCAAAGTTCAGGTTACCAGCGTCGCCATTATTTGAATAAGCGCCTGGCTGAGCCCAAACTTGAGCAGAGCCATACTTTGTATTACCAAGACCTGCATTGTAACCAGACCAGTCAAACCTTGGGTGGTTACTTTTACCAATATATTGGAAGTCGCGATCTTCCACACGAATACTTTGGCCGTATGAAAAAGTTGAATCGAATGTGATGTCAAAATCACCGACTTGGAAACTTGCAGCTGAAACATTTGCACTTGTTACAGCAACTGTGGCCGCTAAGCCGAGCATTATTTTGTTTGGAACAAAGAGCGCTCTTTTAATCATTATGCGTTCCCCCTATGCGGGTTATTTTAATCAAGTTGTTGTTTTTATATTGAAGTAACATTAGAAGTGAAAGTACAAAAACTCAAATCCACTAAACCAAAAGTTACTATTTTTTTGTTCTGGACACGACTTTACCCTTGGTAAGACGTCTTACCAGATAATTTATAACACGTAATTCTGCTTTATAACAAATCCTATTCTTAAAATTGTCACGATTTAATGTGCTGAACAATAAACTAATAATATTTTATTCTAAATTATTGGGTATTAATCAGCCGAAATTTGAAGTTATTAATAACGATAAAATTTTTGTTTTTAAGACACTTTATCAAGAGAAATAAAGCTATTCTTATCTGTGAGACAGAGTCTAAATCGCCCCCTTATACCAAGGGAGCTGACAAAACGTCTAATATGTGTAGCGGGAAAACGAATGCTTTTACCGCCGTCTTCAATTACTTGTACATACTCGTAATCGCCTCGATAGTAGGCCATGCATTCGTCATAACTTAAAGATAAATAAAAATAGTACTCTATCATTTATGCGTTTAATGCCTTATCCACTTTTTCAAACAAGTCATCACTCAAGTTATCAATACTTGCAATTCGCTGTAGCTGTGCTTTTATCAACTGTTGACGAGTGTGGTCAAAGCGTTTCCATGACATAAAAGGCGTCACCATTCTCGACGCATTCTGTGGATTAATTGCATTTAGCTCTATTAATAAGTCAGCAAGTAGTTCATAGCCCTTTCCATCTATACGATGGAATTGAGCAGGATTACTGAGCGCAAATTGACCAACTAAAGCGCGCACTCGGTTTGGATTTGATTTATCAAAACAAGGGTGATCATATAAAGACTTTATTAAGTCAATCGCGCCATCATTATCTGTAGTCGCCTGAAGTGCAAACCATTTATCCATGACTAAAGCATCATGTCGCCATTGCGCATCGAATTGTGCAATCAACTGTTCCGTAATTTTATGATCGGCATTTTTTACCGCCTTAAGCGCAGCCAATTTCAGTGTCATATTGTCTTGCTGGCTGTTAGCAAGTAACCAACCAGTAACCTCATTATTTTCAATAAGCGCTAAATAATACAGTGCCGTTGCTTTTAAGCTCCTGGCTGCAACCGCACTAGCACTAATCTCACCTGACTCTGAACAACTTTCATAAGCAGCAATCAGTTCTGATTGCAATTGTGTCGCAATTTGAAGTTCGAATTGCTTGTAAATGTGAACCAGCTCAGTGATCGGAACAGGAGAAAACTCAGCACTGACAGTGTCAAAATTAGGTAGTTTGATCAGTTCAGAGATAAGCGCTTTGTCAGTGTCTTCTTCAGTAACAATTGATTTAAGCGCCTTAATTAATGTGTCAGAGATACTAACTGTATCACTACCCGACATTGTCTTCACAGAGTGTTTAATTTCCATCGTGAAAGCACGCTGGGCCGCTTCCCAGCGCGTAAAGTCACTAGAAGCATGCTTCAGAATATGTATCAACTCTTCAGCCTCGTAATCATAGTTCACAACACAAGGGGCAGAAAAGTTTTCTAGTAATACAGGTGTTGGCTTAGATAAGATATTTTCAAAAGTGAATTCTGCGCTCATTTCCTTCAATTCAATAACAGTATCGAGAACTTTACCATTGGAAATAAGGGGTATTGAATTGCCTACTGTATCAAGGAGCTCGATTGCAAAAGGAATATGCAGAGGCTCAGAAATAGGATCATTTTCTGCATGAATCTGATTAAGTTTTAATGTGAAAGTTTGTTGCTCAGCATTATAAGAAGTTTCGACTTGAACCGACGGCGTACCAAACTGACGGTACCAAAGCTTAAATTGCTCTAAACATTTGCCACTGGCATCACTCATTGCAGTAACAAAGTCATCGCACGTGACTGCATGACCGTCGTGACGTGCAAAGTAAAGTTTCATGCCTTTTTGGAAGTTCACTTCACCTAGTAAAGTGTGCATCATTCGAATGACTTCTGCACCCTTGTTATAAACCGTCACAGTATAAAAGTTATTCATCTCAATCACTTTTTCTGGACGTATAGGATGAGCCATCGGGCCGGCATCTTCTGCAAACTGATGTGTTCTCATTGCCATAACTGCGTCGATGCGATTCAGCGCGCGCGAACCAAGATCACTACTAAACTCTTGATCTCTGAATACGGTCAATCCTTCTTTTAAAGATAGCTGAAACCAGTCGCGGCAAGTAACACGGTTGCCAGTCCAATTATGGAAGTACTCGTGGCCAACTATTGATTCGATTGTGTGATAGTCACGATCTGTTGCCGTTTGTTGATTAGCCAAAACACACGCACTGTTGAAGACGTTTAATCCTTTATTTTCCATTGCCCCCATATTGAAGAAATCAACCGCTACGATCATATAGATATCTAGATCGTACTCTAGGTCAAAGCGCTCTTCATCCCACTTCATGGCATTTTTAAGCGATTCCATTGCATGAGGCGTTTTATCTAAATTGCCTTTATCAACAAAAATCTCAAGCGCAACTTCACGACCGCTTCTTGTTACAAAAGTGTCTCTAAGAACATCAAAATCACCGGCTACAAGGGCAAATAAATAACTCGGCTTTTTATGTGGATCTTGCCACTTAGTGAAACAACGTCCATCAGGCAAAGTGCCCTCTTCGATTTTATTGCCATTAGATAACAAGTAAGGAATATCTTTATCAGCAATAATTGTCACTAAGTAATCAGTTAACACGTCGGGTCTATCTAAGAAATATGTGATTTTTCTGAACCCTTCAGCCTCACACTGGGTGCAATAAGCACCATCTGACAGATAAAGGCCCTCTAATGATGTGTTAGTACTAGGAGAAATCGCGTTCTCAATTTCTAGTGTGAATTCATTTGGAAGATTCTTTAGCGTCAATGATGTTTCTGTTTGAACGAAGTCTTCAAATAATTGATCATTCACTTTTACCGAGAATAAGTTTAATTCAACACCATCTAAACAAAGCTCAGAGACAACTTTCGTTGCTGAATAAAAAGCTTTGCTAACTACCTTGGTATCTGTTGGATGTAATTCTACAATTAACTCTAAATTCGTTACTGTATGAGAAGGTGCTTGATAATCTTTTAAATACTTAGCTTGAGGCTGGCTTGACATGTCGAATTCCTTAAAAGAATTAGCCCTTAAAAAGGGCTAATCATTACACATGAATTATGCTTGTTCTTTGTCTAACGATTTTGGCTCAATTTTTAAAATCTTAATGCCTATATATGCATAGATAATTGCCAAGAAAGGATTAATTAAGTTAAAGAACGCATAAACTGCGTAGTCGAGTGGATTTATCATTAATACACTTTGCATGTACGCACCACATGTATTCCATGGGATTAATGGACTAGTAATTGTACCACCGTCTTCGAGTGTTCTTGATAAGTTCACACTTTTCAATCCACGTTTTTTGTATTCTTCTTTAAACATACGTCCAGGTACAACAATGGCGATGTATTGATCAGCGGCAATTAAATTCGTACCGAAACAAGTTGCAATCGTTGAAGCTATCAAAGAACCAGTACTTCGTGCCACTCTTAAAATACTTCTTACAAACACTTCCAGCAGGCCTGTCTTTTCCATAATGGCACCAAACATTAAAGCTGTCATGACCAACCATGTCGTTGTCAGCATGCCAGCCATACCGCCACCACTTAATAAGTCATCCATGGTGTTATCACCTGTTTGAATTGCGAAACCATCATAGAATGTCGCCCAAACAAGTTTAAAGTAACCAACTAATTGCCCTTGAGATACATCAACTTGCGTTGCTAGTAGATCTGATTGAAAGATAAGTGCCCAAACAGCCCCGATCACTGCGCCGATTGAAATTGCCGGAAAGGCTGGCATTTTTTTATAAGCTAAAACTAGCAAGACAATTAAAGGAACCAGCATCATAGGATTAATATTGAAGTTGGCATTTAAAATTGAAACAATGTCATCAATTCGACCAATATCACTTGATACATCTGCACTGAACCCCATGATGACAAAGATGATCATTGCAATCACAAAGCTTGGTACCGTCGTCCAAAGCATATGTTGAATATGCTCAAAAAGGTCACTTCCAGCAACGGCTGGTGCTAAATTTGTTGTCTCAGATAGTGGGCTTAATTTATCACCAAAATATGCGCCTGAGATCACCGCCCCAGCTGTGACAACTTGATCTAAGCCAAGGCCTGTTGCAACACCAAGTAAAGCAACACCTATGGTGGCAGCAGTCGTCCATGAAGAGCCGATACTCATAGCCACAATGCCACAAATTAGACAACTCGCTGCATAGAACCATTGCGGACTGATTATTTGTAAACCGTAATAGATTAATGTCGGAACAGTACCTGACAGCAACCACGTACCAATTAAAGCACCAACCATTAGTAGGATTAATATAGCGCCCAAAGATAAGGTGATGCCTTTGATCATTGCCTCTTCTAATAAACGCCATGTGTAGCCATTTTTTAAACCAACAAGGGCAGCTGTAAATGTGGCAAAAAGAAGCGCAATTTGATTAGGGCCTGATGAAGAGTTATCACCATACAGATACACTGCAGAGCCTAATAAACAGACTAATACAAAGATTGGTATAAATGCATCAAGAAATGATGCTTGCTTTTGTTGTTTCAACTGGGTTCTCCCGGCAAGGTGGACCTTGCTCTAATTAATATTCAAAAGGCTCAAGGCCGTTTTTATTTTTATACCATTTACACGATTGAATATTTGCTAAAGCACTGACATCTTCTCAGTGTTTTAGCAAAAGCTCAGTTTTTCGTGTGGAAGCCATACCAATCTTTTTAATTGAGTGCTCTATTTTTAAGACTGGTCTTACTTACAGTAATCTTCTTTTATGAAAAAATTACGTACTTATTCCAATAATAACAAAACATATTGCTTAGAGTAATAAAAAAGGCGCCTAAGCGCCTTTTTTAAATAGGTTCATACTTAATTCTGAAGATTGTTCTTAGCTAATCGCCCATATCTGATTAAATCTTGAGTGATCAGAGCCGCCTCTTCTAAATAAGGGTCTAACTCAGAGATCACATCAGGCACATCATCTAAATCTTTCACAGGTTCCAAACCAAGACGTTTTAGCCTTTCATTGGTTCTCGCCAATGAACGCTGTTCTGATTCTTCTCTGTCTTTTAATCTTTGTGATTCAACTAAAGAAATAAAGTTTTTATCTTTTTCTTCGTTATAACGGGCGATATCAGCCAATACATAATTAAATTCAGGCTCTTGTGCCACACGTAATGAATGCTTTTCATTTAGGTATGTTACAAGCGGGTTTAAGTTATCTAAACTCTTATATTTCGCTTGCTTAATCTTATCCCAAGGTAGTGCATTGTCCTCTTGACTCTCACCCCACTCATCAGGATCAATCGCTGAGGGTAATAAAATGTCAGGTACGACACCTTTATGTTGCGTACTACCGCCGTTAATACGATAAAACTTTGCAATTGTGTAAGTCACGCTACCTAGGGCATTACTGAATAAGTCATAGTTTTTTGCAAGTGGTCGGTGCTGCTGGACTGTACCTTTACCAAAAGTTTGCTCACCAATTACAATACCACGACCGTAATCTTGAATAGCTGCCGCAAAAATTTCTGATGCCGATGCACTATATCTATCTACAAGAACAGTGATTGGACCATCATAAAAAGTAATGCCGTCACGGTCTTTTTGTGCTTCTACTCTATTGTAAGCTGTATGAATTTGAACAACTGGCCCTTGGTCGATGAATAAACCAGTCAGTTGCGTGGCTTCGTATAACGAACCACCACCATTTTGACGAAGGTCAATCACAATACCATCAACGTTTTGTTCTTTTAATTTTGTTAGCTCGACCTTAACGTCTTTAGATAAGTTATTATAGAAACTAGGGATCTCAATCACACCAATTTTTGATGTTAAATCTGAGTACTTAGCTTCGAATACGTTGGATTTCGCAGCACGGTCTTCAAGCTTAATTTTGTCGCGAACAATTTCGACAATTTTTGGCGTGCCATGGGTATCTGAGCCTTTTAAATACTGAAGACGAACTTTAGTACCTTTAGGACCTTTAATCAGATCTACAACGTTATCTAAACGCCAGCCGATAACATCGATAAATTCTTCACCCTCTTGTGCCACACCAACAATTTTATCATCTGGTTTTATCTTTTCAGACTTGTCCGCCGGACCACCTGGTACAAGTGAACGAATAACCGTATAGTCTTCATCATAACCAAGTACTGCGCCAATGCCTTCTAACTCAAGATCCATATCCATCTTGAATTGTTCAGCTCTACGAGGCGATAAGTAGGATGTATGTGCCTCAATGCTTCGCGCAAACGCATTCATCACGACTTGGAATGCATCTTCACTGTCTGTTTGGCTTAAACGTTTTAACGCATTGTTGTAACGTTTAGTCAGTAATTCTTTAATTTCAGGCCACGTTTTGCCTGTCAATTTTAAACGTAACGCATCAGATTTTACGCGTTGACGCCAATACTCATTCAACTCGTCTTGTGTTTTAGCAAACTCAGCTTCTTCTCTGTCATAGTAAAATGCATCTTCTTTATCAAAAGTCATTTCTTTGTCTAACAACGATATGGCGTATTGAAAGCGCTCAAAACGGCGTTGTAAACTTAAGTTGAATAAGTCATAAGCAAAATCAAGTTTGCCTGACATAAGGGCATCGTCAAATTGTTTTTTGTTCGCTTCAAAACGCGCAATATCAGATTGCAAAAAGATAGACTTACTGAAATCTAAAGATTCAACATATCTATCAAAAATTTGCTCTGACAGCGCGTCATTGAAGCTAAATCGCTTGTAATGCTGACGAGTAAATAAGTTAGTCACCCTTTTACTTGCTGTTGTATGCTGAGCCTCTTGCTTTAATACGGGGATATCCTTCGCTGTAACAGCATCAACTGCAGCAAAAGAAGCACTAGAGATGAGTGCAGCGACAACGGGAATGAGCGAAAACTTTTTACTCATACACTACTCCTTAAACGATAAATAAGCTGTCAGCTTTTGTTTTAACTTGCATACCAGTTACTAGTTCAACATGAACTTCGTCTTTGTTTACTTCAGTAATGGTCGCATTAACAAGGGCCTGACCAAGTTTAACTTTTACTTTGTTATTAACCTTGACTTCAGAAGCTGGCAAAGGTTCAACTTTTCCTGAGCTACGTTTTGCTTGTTGAGCTGCAGGCTTCTTATTAACTCTAGCGCCTTTGTCGTTAGAACGTGACTGACCATGCGGTTTCTTTTTGTAAGATTTTGTGTCACCGTCTTGTTGACGAGGACGCTGAGGCTTTTTGCGCTTGGCCATTTTCGCACGGCTTTCTTCAAGTGCTTTTTGAGCATGTTCAATGTGCTCTTGTTCCACTTTTTCAGCATCATTGCCATCAAGGTCAACGCGGAATTCGTTTTTAGTGACGGCTTCCAAATAACGCCAGTTAGAAGTGTACTTGCGAAGCGCTTGACGAACTTGCGTTTTACTTACAACTTCTGAGCCTTCAATACGCTCTGCAACGTCTTTAAAAATACCAACTTTTAACGGTTTGATGCCGTCTTTTTTCTTGAAGCAGTTAGGAAATTCTTTAAATAAGAACTCCAGTACTTCATTAATGTCTTTTAGCTTGTTTGTGGTTTCCATGTTTAACCTATTTGTTATACCTGTTCATCTAGTGATGAATGAATATAGTGAGTAACCCAATCTGTTAACTCTTCAAATTCAGCCTCAATCAGCGCTAAATCACCACGAAGATGTTCCCAGATGCCGTTAATCAAGTTGTCGATTGTTTCACAATCTAAATCATCAGGTAGCATATCCCATGCAAAATGAATTAATTCATTTAAGGTTTCAGCTACCTGCTCTTCTTCCCCTTCCCAATCACCAACATCATGAATGGCAAAAAGATAATCTTGTACATTTAAAAGGTCTTTCACTAAAGTGTGGCCTCAAAAATCTTCACAATTTGTTCAAGACCAGCTTGGTCATCTAAATCAAAGCGAGCATGCAGTGGGCTATCAATATCTAATACGCCAAATACTTCACCGTTTTTGAAAACAGGCACTACAATTTCAGAGTTTGACGCAGCATCACAGGCGATATGACCTGCAAAAGCGTGCACATCTTCAACAAGTTGAGTGCTTTTCGAATGTGCTGCAGTACCACATACCCCTTTTCCAACCGGAATTCGGATACATGCAGGGTTACCTTGGAAAGGCCCTAACACTAACTCATCAGGCGTATCAATTAAGTAGAAACCTGCCCAGTTAACGTCATCTAACGATGTAAAAAGCAAAGCACTGAGATTTGCCATGTTTGCGATTGCGTTTTTTTCGTCGCTGATCAAACCTTCGGCCTGTTTGGCCAAAGATTGATAGAAGTCTGTTTTTTGCATTCGACTCATCAAAATAAAATGTTCAAATGCTTAAGGTACTCTTTAGCGTTAAGAATTAAAACCTTTTCAGCAGAAAAACTGTTAATAAACTGAAAAACAGAGCATTAATTGGTTAGTTTTCAGGCGGCGCGTTAATTAAAGCGCCTTAAGCCATATAAAAACAGACCTGAAGCAAGTGCAGCCATCACTGTGTTGACTAAAAATACCATACCTGCTGAAGCTGAGAATAAGAAACTAAATAAGGCTCCGCCAAGCATCCCTAGAGTCAAGACACCTGAATATTGAACTTTATTATATTTATACATGAGCATATAACCAGGCACAACGAGTAACGCCATAGAAAGACCGACAATATGCGCATTAGCAATGGCACTCATCAACAAAGAAAAAAACATTTTTGCCCCACCGCTTTCTACACTCAATGCGTAATATACCCCTAACGTTGTCCCTACAATTACAGGAGCCAGTAGTGACATTGCCACACTTTTAGCTAATTGCTGTTTCATACATTCTCTGCCTTCTTTTTATTGTATCAATTAGAGAGTGTATGAAAACGTACAAATAACCAGTGGACTTTAGTCGAAGCTCTATTTAAGTGAGTGAATGAAAGGCAAAAAAAAAGCCGCTAGATTATAGCGGCTTACTTATTCTATGAATAAGTGGCGGAGAGATAGGGATTTGAACCCTAGATACGCTATTAACGTATGCCGGTTTTCAAGACCGGTGCTTTCAACCACTCAGCCATCTCTCCGAAGTCGGAACTTTTCGATTACTCAAAAAGTCAAAATTAGTGGCGGAGAGATAGGGATTTGAACCCTAGATACGCTATTAACGTATGCCGGTTTTCAAGACCGGTGCTTTCAACCACTCAGCCATCTCTCCGCAGCGGGGCGAATGATAGGGAAAGCTGAGCCAGTTGTGAAGCTTTTTTTTCAACTTTTTGTTTAACCGAGCAAAAAAAGGACATAACGTTCGTTATTTCAGCGAAAATGGTCATTCAATATATCGAAATCAGGTTTTTATTGTGTTTTACCCAAAAAAAACCGATCGGGTATTTGATTAACTATATTTGCCCACATTTATAAGACTTGATACTCTTAGGTAGTTCATTTATCGGAACATTTGTTTCATTTAAGGAGTTTAACCATGGCATTCAATCATTCGTACGGCGCCGCTAAACCGGTAATGTCGACAATTGAAACGAACAAGGTTTTAAAAAATACTTATTTCCTACTAGCTATGACACTGGCATTTAGTGCAGTGACTGCCGCTATTTCAATGACAATGGCATTACCACGCTTCACTGGCCTGGTTTGCTCGTTGATTGGTTTTGGTTTGATCTTCGTAATTCAGAAAAAAGCCAACTCATCATCAGCAATCGGTCTAGTGTTCCTTTTCACTGGTATTATGGGTTTTGGTTTAGGTCCTCTACTTGCTCACTACGCAGCAATGCCGAATGGCGGCCTACTTATTACTCAAGCGCTAGGTTCTACAGCACTGATTTTCTTCGGTCTTTCAGCGTACGCGTTAACAACTAAAAAAGACTTCTCATTCATGGGCGGTTTTTTAACAGTTGGTTTAATCGTGGTTGTAATCTCAAGCCTAGTAAACCTTTTCATTGGTAGTTCAGTTGCGTTTATGGCTATTAACGCTGCTGTTGTATTGCTGATGTCAGGTATGATTTTATTTGATACTAGCCGTATCATTAACGGAGGCGAAACAAACTATGTAATGGCGACGGTAAGTCTTTACCTAAACATCTACAACCTGTTCGTATCACTACTTCAACTTCTTGGCATGTCAAATGATGACTAAGTCATAAGTTTTGTTAAAATAAGCCCCATCTGGGGCTTTTTTTATGAGAAAAATTTGCGTAATTTCGTCTTGTCACTGCATTCTGGTGTTGATGATCACCACAATGTATTCCTTTTAAAACGGTTTGTTGTTGCTGCTTTACAAGCAGGTCATCAGATTGATTGTATTTTCTTGTACCAAGATGGTGTGTATCACGCCAACCAAAATATACAACTTGCTAGTGACGAGTTTCCTCTCGTAGAGACTTGGCAATCGCTACATGCTCTAAACATTCCTATTTTACTGTGTGTAACAGCTGCAGAAAAACGAGGCATTGATATAGATAACACGGGTAGTTTTAAAGTCGCAGGTCTGGCTGAGTTTTCAATGTTGGCAGCAAAAGCTGATAAATGGGTGCAATTCAAATGAAGAATATTTTAGTCATCAGCTATAAAGCCCCTTTCTATAAAATGCATATTCGCGAATCATTGGATACGTGCTTAATTTTCGCTGCCATTGAGCAAAACATCAGTTGGCTATTTAAAGATGATGCTGTTTTAGCTTTAAAAGCTGGCTATAACCTCTCAAATTCAGGTTTAAAAGATTTTTTTAAAACCCTTAAGACGCTTGAAATCTATGATGTTGAACAAGTCTATGTGTGTGCTGAAAGCCTTAAAAAGTATGCGATGACTTCCGATAATTTAAGTATCGAGGTCACCCCACTCTCTTTAAAAGAACAGCAATCACTAATTACTAAGCAAGATCATACGGTGGTTTTATCATGAGTACTGTTCATATTTTTTCAAAACCATTCAGTTCATATAGCGCTACGACAATTGAGCTGACAAAGAATGGAGCTAACCCGCTTTTATTAACAGGTGATGCTTGCTTTGATTGGCGCGCGTTTACGTCACTACAAGTGAAGAATATATATTTATTAAAAACATGTGTTGAGCTTCGAAATATTGAAACTTCAGACGCTGTTAACTTAGTTGACGACTCAACTTGGGTCGAGCTAATCACCACCAACAACACAGTAAATTGGTAATATGATCGAATTTAATAACACCCAAATAGAGACCGATAAGCAAGGTTACTTACTTGACCATACACAGTGGTGCGAATCATTAGCGCCTATTATTGCTGCGGAAGAAAATATCGAGCTATCAGAAGCACATTGGGAAGTTGTGCGTTTTGTCAGAGACTTTTATGAAGAGTACAACACCAGCCCTGCAATCCGTATGCTCGTGAAAGCAATGGCCAAAGCGCTTGGTGAAGATAAAGGCAATAGTATGTATTTATATAAACTATTTCCAAAAGGTCCAGCTAAACAGGCGACAAAAATAGCTGGTCTACCAAAACCTGCGCGGTGTATTTAAGCATCTAACCAAAATTTAGTTATAAAAAAGGGCTGATTATCAGCCCTTTCTCATTTTTTAGACCTTACTTAGTATATGCTCGTGGCATATCTGAAGGCGTATTGTAACGGTCACGTAACTTGTCATGGCGTGAATCATTTGTATTCACTTTTTCGCCGTTGATCCACATTGATTCAATACTTGTGCTGAATTCAAATGGATCTGCGCTCCAAAGTACTAAATCAGCGCGTTGACCTTTAGCTACTTTACCTGCATTCAGACCAAATACATCTGCAATATTGCTTGTTACTGCTTTTAATGCACCGTCATGGCTCATGCCATTTGCAACAGCAATACCCGCATCAAAACGGAGCTGATAGACATTGTGGCTTGAGTCTGAACCCACTGCTAAAAGAACTTTAACACCCGCTTTTTCAAGCTCACCCGCCGTTTCAAGACTTGCGTGAAGCGAATCAAAGTCACTAGGTAAATTGCTAACAGCGCTTAAGATAACCGGCGTTTTGCTTTCAGAGATCTGAGTTTTTACCAAAGGCGCATCTTCAGCATTCCAAAGTACTAGGTTTAAGCCAAACTGCTTTTTAACCTTTAACAACTCTAAAATGTCTGATGCACGAGATACTTTAGTAATAACAGGTAGCTCGCCTTTAAGAACTTTTGTTAAAACCTGCTCTTCTTTACTAGGTTCGTCTTTCTTATCCTTTTTTTTGTCTTTCTTAGCTAATTTCTTTTGTTGACCTTCAAGTTTGTCAACTAGCTGCTTTAGAGACACTGCTCGAGAACCACTGCTCTTTGCACCTAAGCGCACAATCAAGGCTGTCTCTGTAGCTGTAACACTTTCAAAGTCACCGCTTAGATCTGTAACAAAGCTTAAACCTGAGAAAATGCTCTCACCACCATGTGGTACAACTACATTTTGTGTTAGACCACCTTTACGCGCATAAGGAATTAACGAAGAGCGAGGGTTGAATGCTGTGCTTGCATCAAACATTGCACTCGCTTTTTTGTCATAACCATCGTTTGAACGTGAAACAGCACCCACTTCAACGAGACCCACCTGATTCATTGAACCAATGAAACCCGGTGTTAAGATTTTGTCTTGCGCATCGATTGTTACGTCTGCTGATACTGATGATGGATTAATCGCAATGATTTTACCGTTTTCAATTAGTACTGTGGCGTCTTTAAGTACACCTTTATCAGTCATAGTATGAACTGTGGCATTCGTAATTGCCGTAACTTGTGCAAATGCTGCAGAGCTCGCAAGTAAAGCACCCGTTACCAAAGATAAATTAAACTTTTTCATGCTTTACTCCTATCGCTGACCTAACATAAAGTCACTGACTGCTTGATACTTTTCGTCGTTACGGTCATATACTTTTGCACCATCAACGTAAACTTCTTGAGCTTTACTGTATACGCTGAACGGGTTTTTATCCCAAATTACAACATCAGCTTGTTTGCCCGCTTCAAGTGAACCTGTTTTATCTGCAACACCTAGTGATTTAGCTGCATTGTAAGTGATCCACTTAATGGCGTGTTCTTCAGTTAGGTTGAAGCCATTTTGGTTTGCTGTGTACATGATTTTTGCAGCTTCCTGGTTTAGACGCTGAATTGTCGTATCTGAATCTGAATGAACAACCGCACATGAGTTCTTAACTGCATCAACAATAGCTACGTTTTCTTGAACCATGTCATACGCTTCCATCTTGAAGCCCCACCAGTCTGGCCAAAGCGCCGCACAGTTACCATTTTCAGCGAGTAAGTCAGCGACTTTATATGCTTCAATACCGTGGTGGAAAGTACCAGCGTGATAACCAAACTCTTTAGATAGGTCGATCATCATCGCCATTTCTTCTGCTTTATAACAGTGGTTATGAATTAGGATTTCACCGTCTAATACACCACGTAACGTATCGTACTTAATATCACGTTCTGGTGCTGTTGGGTTCAAACCTGCTTTATAAGCTGCTTCATATTGTTCCCAAGCCGCTTTATATTCAGTAGCTTCGATCCAAGCTTGACGGTAGCCGGCCATGTTACCCATACGTGTATATGGCGCAACACCTTTACGACCATAAACACGTTTCGGGTTTTCACCACATGCCATTTTTAGACCGTAAGGTGCTTCAGGAAATTTCATTGCTTGCATGGTATGTGCTGGCACATTTTTAAGTGTTACTGCACGACCACCAAATAAGTTAGCTGAACCAGGTAAGATTTGAAGCGTGGTGATACCGCCTTCACGCGCACGGTTGAAACCAGGATCTTGCGGCCATACCGAGTGCTCAACCCACACTTCAGCAGTGTTTGGGCTGATCATTTCATTACCGTCTTGGTGTGACTCAACAGACGGGCTTGGATATGCACCAAGATGTGAGTGAACATCTATGATACCTGGTGTTACCCATTTACCAGCTGCATCTACTGTAGTATCAGCTTGAACAGCTAAGTCTTTACCTACTTGTTGAATTTTACCGTCAACAATATATACGTCAGCACTTTCTAAACGCTCACCCGTACCGGTAAGTACAGTGGCATCAGTAATTAACACTGATTTATTAGACACTGGCTTATAAGTACTCGGATATGGATTTTTTTCGATTGATACAAACTCTTTTTGCGGGCCTTTATCCTGACATCCAGATAAAGCTGCAGCAAGTGCAAGTACAACCGTTGACATTGCAAATTTTTGCATAAGGTTATCTCAGTTTGTTGTTTTAGTTTGTCATTAATAGGTTACGACGTGTAGAGCTGTCACTGCAATGATTTACGACGAAATATTACATTTTTACGCCACATACCAAGCTTATACCAATCCTCTTAATTAAGTGATCTATTTTGAGGCAAATAAAACTTGTCGATAGCAAGGCGGAAATTTTGCTTTTTAGTTGTTCTAAATAAGAGATTTTCAACGATGCTAGCGTCAGTATTAGTCCCTCAAAATGATTAAGTATTATTTAGGGTTGGTATTACAAAAAAGGTTTAAATAATCAGTTGTAAGAATTACCGAAAAGTATGTCGCAAATGACACATTTTGCCATTTACCGTTGCAAATAAATACTTTCAGATAATATAAGGTACAAATTATGAAAACAGGCTGTTAACAATGAAATATCTACAATTTTTTCCAGTGTTTAATTTACATTTCAGGAATATAAAACCCAAATAAAACAAAATCTTAAAAAGCTCGAAATATAAAACACATTTCATTACATTCTGTCGATTTTGTTTTACAGCATTCTGTTTAAGAACAGGCAATACTTACCCTGTATCTCATAAACACATGGAGCAAAATGATGAATACATTAACAACACTTGGTGCAACTTTAATTTTAGCAACATCAACATTTGTAGCGACTAATGCAAATGCAACCGAATTTACAGCTGCTGACAATTCAATTGGCACTCAACTATGCATGGCAATTGCGAAAGACAACAAACTAGCGCTATCAAAAAAAATGAAAGATGTACACATTAAGAAGCACTCACTAGTTAACAAGCTGACCTGTAATGATTTAAGCGTCGCTAACTTTACTGCAACTTATGATTTAAATAATAGTGCTAAAATTCTCAACCTAGATTTGAATACAGTCACAACCATTCGAGATTTAGCTGCTAAACGTGATCAGAAAGTTCTTGTTGTTGCTGGTTCAAGATAACTGCAGGTTTGGTTTATATGCTTTACGAACAAAATGCGTCAAAATCTTTTAGTTGACGCATTCTATTTTCTAACCCAATAACGCAGCCACTAAACCGAACAAGCCGCCAAATACACCGCCCCAAACAACTAACCAACCCAAATGAGTTCTGATCATATTTTGAATAATGTCTTTCACCATCACAGGGGTTAATTCAGCAAGCCTACCATCAACTGCTTTTTCAATGGTGGAAAATATTTTATCTGAGCCGCCATGGCTAAATAGTTCATCTTTTAATAACAGCTTAAATTTTTCTTCTTCGGTAATTTCTATGATCGCCCCTTGCATCTTTTCAGTGAATGGCTCGCGCATAGGCTCTAAGGCTTCTTTTCCACCAAACATACCTAACATTGGACCAAATTGAGATCCTTCAATCACAGTGACTAACTTATCAAAAGCCGGGCTTAAATCTACTTTTTCAATAACAGGTTTGAGATCTACGTCACCTTGACTTTCTAATACCGATTCTATTTTTTCTTTGGTAAAGAATTGTTCCAAAATGAGTGAGCGTATAGATGCTTTAAATTCTTTAAACTTTAGCGTGATCACACCGCTGCCATATAAAAATGGGACTTTTTCAAACAACATATGGATTGCAATAAGGTTTGTCATTGCACCAGACAAAGCAAATATACCAACTGAAAATAAAATCGGTTGAGGGTAAAAGTAACCAATAAAAACCAGTAGACATGCAATTATGTTTGTAATGTAGCTCTTATTCATTTGTCCTCCCATGCTAAGGACACGAATTGTAACTATGCTTTTGCGCAAAATACAGATTCAATCACAAATATCATGGATATTTTTGTTTGCTTTTATTGAGTTATTTGAAATTTAAACCATAGTTTTAGTATTCAAATCGAAAAAGCTGAGCTGTCTTATGTGGCAATGTGTTAAACAACAAGTTTCCGCGGCCATTCATACCTCTTTTGAATTAACCCAAAAACAAGCAATTACTACACACTCTGCTTTCAAGCACTACAAGATTTCTGATGATAACTACTGCTTTTTAGTCAAAGTTGCCCCAATAGAACAAATTGAACTTTTCGAAGCTGAAAAGCACGCCAGAGATACACTCACCAGAGATTCTGATTTCATCATTGCAGACACAATTACACTTGGTACTTCAAAAGAGTTTGCATTCATTGTATTAGAGTTTCTTGAAGATTTAACATCTCACGATAATTGGTACCTATGCGGGCAAACCTTAGCAAAAATGCACATTAAGTGTGAGCAAGAAATGTTTGGCTCAGATAAAGATAACTACGTTATTGACCAACCTCAGCCCAATCAGTGGCATAAAAAATGGCACATATTCTTTGGTGAAGAACGCCTTGGCTGGCAACTGCAACTCTTATCAGAGCAAGGAATAAAACTGGTCGATATTGATGAATTTGTACATATCATAAAACCCCATATCCCCCATCACATTACACCTTCTTTACTGCATGGTCACTTTTGGAAAGGAAATATTCGTTTCTATCATGGTAGGCCCATGTTGCTTGATCCCGCTTGTTATTACGGTGATAAGCTTGTTGATATTGCAACAGCCGAACTGTTCGCTACATTGCCTGATGAGTTTTATGCTGGGTATCAGTCAATCTCTGCGATAAATTTATCGCCTATCTTGAAAGATATTTACCAACTCTACCCACTTCTAGTGTTAGCTAACCGTTTCTCTGGAGATTATATAAATCAATCGAAAGAAAAAATAAAACACATACTTGAACAGTTTTAAATTATACATCTTTTGACAACAATGTAATTCTCATGACAGCTGCTATATTTAAATTACATTCTTTGATTTATGGAGGCTTCCATGAAGTCTTTATATCAACAACGTATTAGCTGTCCACATTGTGGCCATCATGTATTTGTCAGTTTAGATGCTAGCGAGGGCGATCAAGATATGTATGAAGATTGTGCTGCGTGTTGCAACCCCATTCACTTGAATATGCATATTGACTATGCACAAAATAAATTAGAGCTACATGTAGATAGCGATGACGAACAGATCTTTTAGATCTGTTCGCATAAACCATTATTGAATATGCTTTTGCATATACTTTTCTACTGTATTTACTATTGTGTAGGTTTGCTGATCAACCTCAATATTAAGTTTATCGCCTACTTGTGCAAGTCCAAGGTTGGTGATCGACAAGGTTTCTGGGATTAAGTGTAGCCAGAACCCGGTGTCAGTCATTTCTCCCACCGTCAAACTTGCACCATTAATACAGACAAAGCCCTTATACACTATGTATTTCAACCACGCTTTAGGTAAATCAAGCAAGATTTTGCAGTTATTGCCACTCACAACAATATCTTCAATTTCAGCCGTACAGTGAATATGACCTGAAACGATATGGCCGCCGAGTTCAGTGCCAAATGTTACCGAGCGTTCTAAGTTTACAAACATGCCACGTTTTAACTCGCCAAGATTGGTGAGCTTCAGCGTTTCTTCAATCACATCAAAAGTCGCTTGCCCAACCACATCTTGCGGGTTTAATTCATAACTTACGACGGTTAAACAACATCCATTGATTGCAATACTTGCTCCTAAATCAAGGTGCTGTAAGTATTCAGAACCAACTGACAACACCAGTCTGAGCACACCACCATCAAGGTTTGTCGAAATTACACTCGCTTTTGTTTGAATAATGCCTGTAAACATGAATACTCCTCTATCGTAATAAGGCAATCATACAGGAACGAAACAACTGCAGTAAGCGATCATTTAAGTTATTTATCTCTTTTATTAGCTTATGATTTATTACCAGATTAGAATCAGGTTTTTTACAATCATACATTATGAAATTTAGTCTTTGGGAAGCCAAACGCCTTCTACAACTTGCCTTACCTGTATTTTTTGCACAGATCATTCTTGTCTTGATGTCTGTGGTAGACACTATGATGGCTGGTCAAGTTAGTGCCAATGACCTCGCGGCTTTGTCGATCGCAACTGGGGTATTAAACCCGGTTATCTTTTCATTACAAGGAATCTTATTGGCATTGACCAGCGTGGTTGCCCACTGTCATGGCGCCAAAGACACAAAAGGAATAAAGCACTACTTTCAACAAAGCTTATTTTTAGTTGCCATATTAAGTGCATTGGTCTTTCTGCTCCCTCTCATAACGCCATATATCTTTTCAAAGCTTGGGGCGAAAGCTGAAATTATTAACACCTCGCAAGCCTATATTGAGTATGTTAAATGGGGTGTGCTTGGTTTTTTGGTGTTTAACGTTTATCGAAACGTCTCAGAAGGTATCGGGCTGACTAAAGTCACTTTTTATATCAGCATCATCGGGCTGTTGGTAAACATAGTAGCTAACTATATTTTTATATACGGAAAGTTAGGCATGCCGGCGATGGGGGCAGCTGGCTGTGGCGTGGCGACAAGTTTAGTGGCATGTGCGATGGCGTTGAGCCAAATTATTTATAGTTTCAATAGCAAAAAACTGAAAGGCCATTGGCTGGTTAGCCGCTTTGAAAAACCAAACTTAAAGTCCATGTTTTACCTCACTAAGCTTGGTTTTCCAATTTCGATGGCGACCTTTTTTGAAGTCACTTTATTTGCATGTATTCCACTGTTTATTGCTGATTTAGGTGCCATTATGGTATCTGGACACCAGATTGCCGCGAGTGTCACAGCCGTTTTATTTATGATGCCTTTAAGCCTCTCTATGGCCATTGCGATCCGTATAGGTAACCTTTCAGGCCAACAAGCATACACACAACTTAAAACGGCCATTTTTACGAGTTTTTGCTTAGCTGCAATGATCGCTTTCTTTGTCGCACTCGTTACATTTATATTCAGAGAGCCAGTTACATACTTGTATACTCAAAACGAACAAGTTGCTCAGTTGGCAATGGGGATCATCATCTTAGCTTGTTTTTATCAGTTACCAGATGCCCTTCAAGTTGCAGCCAGCGGTGTACTCAGAGGCCTAAAACATACTCAGCCTATCATGGGTATCACTTTTGTCTCTTATTGGTTGATTGGCTTCGCTTTAGGATATGTGCTGGCAAAAACAAATTGGCTGGTTGCACCTATGGGTGCGAAAGGGTTTTGGATTGGCATTATCCTCGGTTTATCTGTTGCCGCCTGTTTACTTTTACTTAGTGTGAGGTCTCGTCTTGCAAAAATGGTTACTGATTAGTAGTTTGCTTATTCTGTCAGCGTGTACTGAGCAGGCTGTTGATATAAATGATGATTACAAAGCGCGCTTAAATACCGTATTAGGGAATGCTCCTGACAAGCCGGTATTAAAAAATATCCAAGTGCCTGTTGTATCACAGCTTGAATCGCAGTTTCAAATTTCTATACTCGAACTCGGTTCATTGGGACACTGTAAGCTTTCTAACTTAGTTGCAAAAAGAAATAATCAGCTTGGTAAAACGCAAGTTGCCAGTGAGCGGCTAAAGTATCAGATTCAGTTCATTAAATTTGCCAATGAATGTTTAAATGACCCCCTTACCAATGATGAATCGCTAAAAGCAACACTTAAAAGCGCAGCTATAGAAAAGCAGCAAAACCTAATGAGCGAGTTTAATTATATGCTTTTTAATGAAGTTGAATTAAAAGGTTTATTGCAACTTACTAGCGACTTGCTTCCTACAGACAGTAATCAATACAGTAGTGCTAGTGCTTTTGAAGCGTTAGATAACCTTCTGAATATACGCAAACAAATAGCCAGCGAAAAAATCGACTCTATCGATGTATCGTCAATCACTACATCGTTAGAAAAGTTGCACCAAAATCGATTTATTAGACAGCTTTTATCAAGTGCCCAGTTGCAAATTGCCTACAACCAACAATTGACTGCTTGGATTTCCGGTTTTAATTATATGAATTCTGTGTGTAGAGAAGGGAAAAGTAAGAAAGAGGCCCAAATCCTAAATACGATTTTCAACAAATTTTATTTAAATAAAATTCAGGGGTATCAAGCCGACTTAACAGGTCTACTAGAAAAGACCTCTCCTATGTTGTTTGAATTGTGGCAAGCACATCCTGAACTGGCACAGCTAATTGATGTTGAAAGTAAGAACTCGTTACTTAACCAGTTAAAACAAACAAGCAAAGAGCACGTTATATGGTGGCAAAATTTTTATAAAGCATGTGACATTAGAACTTTATGAACAAAAAAACTGCAATTAAACAAAATTTTAGTTTCAACGCTTGAACATTTTATTTTAGCGCTATATATTAGCCGCCGTTGCCTAGGAACTTCCTAGAATTGTACAACCGTAGCTCAGTTGGTTAGAGCACTACCTTGACATGGTAGGGGTCGGTGGTTCGAATCCACTCGGTTGTACCAACTATTCCTTTATACAACCGTAGCTCAGTTGGTTAGAGCACTACCTTGACATGGTAGGGGTCGGTGGTTCGAATCCACTCGGTTGTACCACCACTCTAAATAACTTTCCCTAAAACTAACATTTACACCCTTTTGATATAAACACCTAAATCATTTTGTTTTGCAAAATACATAGCTTCATCAGCAATATTAATCAACTTTTTCAGAGATAACTTCTCATACGCAGACATTCTAGCGACACCTATACTCATTCCAAAATGCAACGCGAGTATATTTTCAGATACGCTGTCCATAATTGCGTTATGGATTCGCTTTGCTACTGATTCACCATCATCTTCTGATGTATTTTCCATAATGATAATAAATTCATCACCGCCAAACCTCGCCGAAATATCGCTTTTACGAGTTTGCTTTTGAATTATTTTAGCGACATGAACAAGTAATTCATCGCCGGCTTTGTGACCAAGTTCGTCGTTGACGCGTTTAAATTTGTTTAGATCCATGAATAGCACAGAGCAATTCATTTCATTTCTGGCGCAAAGTGATAAAAAGTTTTCACCAGCTTCGTTTAAAAAAGCGCGGTTATGGAGACGAGTGAGTTCATCATGTGTCGCACTAAATATTAGTTGCTCTTCTAGTTTCAGCTTTTCCATTGCAACTGATGTTATAAGGGCAGCTACTTTAACAACCTCAATTTCAGCTTCTGTCGGAGACTTTACTTCGTGATGATAAATCGCAAACGTCCCCATGACCTCTTTGTAAGAGTCAGTGAAAGGAATAGACCAACATGCATGAAGATTAGCTTGTTGGGTAAGCGCTAAATATGGTTGCCAATTTGCGTGCGAATTTATATTTTCGACAATAACAGGTTTATTTAAAAATGCTGCTGCGCCACAGCTTCCCACATTTTCGCCTATTTTCACGCCTTCAATGGCATCGTTGTAGAAATCAGGTAGGTTATTTTCAGCACCACTGTGTAGTGTATTGTGTTCTTTATTTAAAGTTAGAATAGAAACCTTACAGCCAGGCAAAAATCGTTCTACTGTTCCGATCACTTCTTTGAGAAAAGGAGCGATATCCGAACTCAATGCTAAATCGCTTAGAAGGCGATTAAATTGCCTATGAACTGTTAATAAAAATAAATTTTGGTCCAAAACTACACCATCTAACAAATTAATAACCTGCGAATAGAAACATGCCCTAACTCACGTATTTTCTACAATTAAAGTATACGCTAAACAATGAAAAATAGTGCACTTTTGCATCATTTAGCATAAACATGTTCTGTATAACACTAAATTAATTAGTTGTATTTTACAGTCAAATTTATGCTTTTTCTTTAAATTCTAATACGGTAGCGTTAATACAGTATCTGTCTTGTCCTCTTGGACCTTCGCCTTTAAAAACATGACCTAGATGAATGCCGCTCGATTTAGAACGTATTTCAATTCGTTGCATACCAAAACTACTGTCGTCATGGTAAGTGACACTGTCTTTTACAGGACGAGTAAACGACAACCAACCTGTACCTGAGTTGAACCGTTTTGATGTTTCAAACAATGGCGCACCGCTTAGTTTATCAATAAACACGCCCTCGCCTGTTTTCTTGAACAGATCGTATTCTTTACAAAACGGTCTGTCAGTTCCCTTTTGAAAAGCAACTTCATAGGCTTCTGAGTCACCTAATTTAAATGCACCCAGCGCTTGATAAAAGTCTTCACGGGTCATATAACCCTGAAAACCAGCCACTTCTTTACCATTTTCAAAAAATAAAATGGTAGGCGTTGCCCAAGTCGCTGAACGAACCACTAAACCGTCAAGTTGATCTGAATAGCGATAAGTTAATGGAATGGTGCCTTGATAGTCGTTCAGTACGGTAGATTTAAGTTTTTCACAATATGGGCAGTAATTGCGAGAATCAATGATCACCACTTGCTTGCCCACCAGCAATGAACTGTTATCAACTTTATTTGGTTTTGTTTGCTTAAACGTCACACCAGTAGAATGATCAGGGCAGTAACCATTTGGGTTTTTAGCAATGTAGTTTTGATGATATTCTTCGGCACGATAAAACTGCTCAAGTGGCTTCACTTGGGTCTTTATTTCTCCATACCCAGCCTTGCTTAATAAGTTCTGAAACTCTGTTTTTGCTTCATTGATCACTGAAAGCTGTTCAGGTGTGTTATACAAAATAATTGAACGGTACTGAGTACCAATGTCATTGCCTTGGCGATTTTCTTGTGTTGGATCATGCTTTTCAAAAAAATGTTCAAGCAATGCACGTGTATTGAGCATATTGGCGTTGTAAGTAACTTTCACGACTTCAGCATAATTATCGTCATCAAAACGTCGTTTACGTTTGATGATCTCTTTATAGGTTGCTTTAAAGCCACGGCCATCTGCATAACCAGACTCAGCGTCTAGCACCCCTTCTAACTGTTCATAGCCTTTTTCAGCCCCCCAGAAACATCCCGAACCCAGCACCAATGTTTGAATATGAGAAGTTGCATTGTCTTTATCCATTGCATTTGAAAATAGAGGAAAAAATAGCAATGTAGACAAAATCGTAATTATTACTTTCATTTAATTGACCTAAAATGTGCTTAAAACATATTAACTATGACCTTGTGGATGTGAATTTACTTTCATCCACCGTTTAAACTCGTAAATTGAACGACATTGAGTGTCTTTTTTTACGAATTTAATGTAAAAAGCCAACAAATTATTTATCTAGGAATGTACTATGAAATTTGTTTCACAGATCAGTGCAATCGCGTTAGCAGTTTCTGCATCGAGCGCATTTGCAGCAGACTTCAATTTCAACTCTAAATTAAGCAAGGGTGATGCACTTGTTGTTTTCCAAGCAGGCGAAGCAGCAACACAATTTGATTTCTTAGATAGAGATACCAAAAAACAAATTAATCGCGCTATTAGAACAGCTGAATTCAAAGGTGCTTACGGTAAAACATTAGAAGTAATCGCACCAGTTGACAGCGATTACGGCCGCATCTTAGTGGTTGGTTTAGGTGAAGAAGACAAGCTTGACTCAGCAAAAATGGCTAAGCTTGGTGCTAACTTACACGCTAGACTTGAAGGTAAAAAAGTAAATAAAGCGACAATCGCGTTTGAAGATGTAAAAGGCGCAGCTAGCAACGCTGACCTTGCAGCACAACTTGCACACGGTGCAAACTTACGTGATTACACGTTTGAGCTATACAAAAAAGAGCCAAACAAATTCAACGTAACTTACAACATCGATGTAGCTAACAAAAAAGCAGCATCGAAAGCGTACCAGCAACTAGCAAACATCGAAAAAGGTGTATTTTTAGCACGTGACCTAACGTCTGAAGTACCAACTGAAATGACGCCTGTTGATTTCGCAAAAGCAGCAAAAGAGCTTGAGCAATACGGCGTTAAAGTAATTATTTTAGAGCCTGCAAAACTTAAAGAGCTTGGTATGGGCGCACTTGAAGGTGTTGGTCGTGGCTCTAAAGACGGTTCACGTCTAGTTGTTGCACATTATGAAGGTAATAAAAGCACACCAATCGCACTTGTTGGTAAAGGTATTACATTCGATTCAGGTGGTTACAGCATCAAAACTGGTTCATCTATCAACCGCATGAAATCTGACATGGCAGGTGCTGCAGCGGTTCTTGGTACTGTTAAAGCAATGGCACTAAGCAAAGCAGACGTAAACGTAGTTGCGGTTATGGGTATGGCTGCAAACATGGTTTCAGAAAACTCAATCGCTCCAGGTGATGTACTTCGCACGGCTGAAGGCATTAGTGTTGAAGTATTAAACACTGACGCTGAAGGTCGTTTAGTATTAAGTGACGCTATGTGGTACGCACGTGAATACTACAAACCAGAGATCATGATCGATGTGGCAACACTAACTGGTTCTAAGATCCGTGCAGTAGGTAACCGTTACTCTGCAATCTTCTCAGATGACCAAACGCTAGTTGACCAAATCACTGTTGCTGGTAAGCAAGTAAACGAGCCAGTATGGCGTTTACCATTAGGCTACAAAGACATGCTTAAGTCACCAATTGCTGACATCGCAAACATCGGTTCAGGTGGCCCAGGTGCAACAACTGCAGCATCATTCTTACAACACTTTGCAGGTGATACACGTTGGTTACACATAGATATCGCGGGTAACGCGTTAACTAACTCTGCAAAAGATGAAATACCAGCAGGCGGCACAGGTTACGGTGTTCGTATGCTAAGTAACTGGCTTTTAACTAACAAGCAGTAATAACTGCACCAGTTAAAACAGTTCATCTAAAAAGCCACATCCATTTATAGATGTGGTTTTTTTGTATTGGTTTGTCGCTAAGGTACTCAATACTTGTCTGTTATGACACAATAAGAAAATAAATATAATAATCGGAACAACCATGACCTGCGTGCAATGCTATCAACTTAGTGAACAAGCATTAGTTCTATCAATTGACGGATTAATTACTCAGGAAATACGACAAAAAATCTTTGCGCTCGCACAAACCGCAAACAATACCAATGATTTTTTTGACATAGTTCCAGCCAACTCATCTATTACCTTCTACCTCAATGACTTTACTCGAGCTGATTATTGGTTAGAACAGCTAATCACCCTATGGGAAAAAAGTGAACCTGAAGCATTCACACCGAAGACACATCTAATCGATACCTTCTATGGCGGTGAATACGGCCCTGACTTAAATGAGGTATCTGAGCTTACCGGTTTAAACCAAAAACAAGTCGTCGAGTTACATGCATCGAAAGAGTATCTGGTCGGATTTTTAGGCTTTTTACCTGGGTTTGGTTATTTAGAGTCGCTCCCAGAGCAACTTAGGTTGCCTCGAAAAGCCTCGCCAAGGGCGCATGTACCTTCACTCAGTGTTGCAATAGCAGAATCTCTTACTGCTATTTACCCGTCTAGCTCTCCAGGAGGTTGGCACCTTATAGGCAGGTGCGAACACCCCTTATTTGAGCCTAATGCTGATTCGCCAAGCTTGTTAGCACCCGGTGATATTGTGAGATTTATTCCTAAGGAGCACCGCCAATGCTAAAAGTGATCAAACCCGGCGTTTTCAGCAGCATTCAAGATTTAGGTCGTAAAGCTCATCGTCATTTAGGTGTCTCGCAATCTGGCGTACTCGATCCAATCGCATTGAAAGCAGGCAATGCACTACTAGGAAATAAAGAAACTGCCGCCTGTATTGAAATTACTGTTGGTCTGGCTGAATTTGAATTTACTAAGCCATGTAATTTTACCATTACAGGGGGCAACCTGAATGCAAAACTCAATTCAAAAGCCCTCTACCCTGGATGGCGTTATCATGCAAAAGCGCGCGACATCATTAAATTTTCCAGTCATCCAGAGTTTTTACGCGCCTATTTATGTGTAGAACATGGTTTCGATGTACCGAAAGTAATGAACTCTCGCAGTACCGACTGCCAAGCGAAATTTGGCGGTTTTGAAGGAAACCCGCTGCAAAAAGCTGACTGCATTCCATTCTCTGAAAGCTTAGCTCCTTGCTCAGAGCTGGCTGTAAAACCCTCTGACTATACAAACGTGGTAAGAGTACTCAAAGGCCCACATTGTGATATCTTGCCAGAGAATTATTTAGCACAGCTTTTATCGAAAACTTGGACGATCAGCGACTTGAGTAATCGTATGGGTGCCCGTTTAGAACACTCCTCATTGTTAACGCACCAAAAAAGCATTGATTCGCAAGGTGTTCACCCCGGCGTTATTCAATTACCGCCAACAGGCACCCCGATTGTTTTGCTCAATGACTGCCAAACAACAGGTGGGTACCCAATTATTGCCTCTGTGATCCAAGCAGACTTACGTCATTTTAGCCAATTAGCGCCAACTAAAACTTGTCGCTTTGAGCTGGTAGATTTTGATGTGGCTAACACTGCATTGAAAAAACAAGAACAAGAAATAACGCGGTTCAAAATCGCAAAACAACAATTAGAAAATAAGAAGTAACATCATGTTTGATTTAAACTATATGCCGCTGATTGGCATTCTAGTCGTTGTGGTTGGCTTTGCCTTAAAGTTCAACCCACTACTGGTTGTGACCGCGGCAGGTCTTGCCACAGGTATAGCTGTGGACATGGACTTTATCGCCTTAATCGAAACCTTTGGCGAAAAGTTTATGAACTCCCGCCAACTCGCTAGCTTTTTACTTATCTTGCCTGTGATAGCTATTCTAGAACGCTACGGTCTGCAGCAGCGAGCAAAAACTTGGATTGCTGTCATTAAAGGCGCTACAACCGCCCGTATTTTAAGCATGTATTTTGTGGTACGTGAATGCTCTGCGGCGCTAGGCCTTTTAAGTCTAGCGGGCCAAGCGCAAACAGTTCGCCCATTACTTGCCCCTATGGCATTAGGTGCCGCCGCGAATACGCATGGTGAATTACCTAAACCAATTAAAGACTTAATTAGTGCCCACGCCGCGGCTTGCGACAACATCGCGGTGTTTTTTGGTGAAGATATCTTTATTGCTTTTGGCGCTGTACTTTTGATGGACGCCTTCTTAAAAGAAAATGGCATTGCGGGCATTGAGCCTCTACACATTGGTCTTTGGGCTATTCCAACTGCTATCGCCGCTTTAATCGTTCACCTGTTCCGTCTTGCGCGCTTTGAAGCAAAAATTAGAAACCTCATTGCAGAGCATAAATCACAGCAAACGAAAAACGCTGAGGGGGCATTATCATGAGTGCCCCAGTAAACGAGAATACAGTGAATAGCACAGCCATTATTTCAATTGAAAACATCTATCTTTTGATTGGATTTGTTGTGATGTTTTTAGTGGTTAAAACCTTACAAGATAAACAGCATCCGCAAAAATACACCACAGCCCTATTTTGGTTCTTGTTTGGTAATGTATTTTTATTTGGTGATCTCTCAATACAATTAATTGGCGAGTCTCTCACCTATCAGTGGGTTGGCTTTAGTGTCATCGCCATTGCCTTACTTGCTGGCTTTGGCAAAGTCTCGATGGGCTCTTACCATCAGCCATCAGAAGAGCAACTTGAAAGTGACGCTAAGCGAATAGGCAATAAGTTATTTGTGCCCGCAGTTTTAATCCCAGTCGTCACTGTGGTCTGTACATTGCTCTTAAGTAATTTGAATATTGCTGAGGTGTATTTATTTGACCAAAAACATGTAACGCTTGCTTCACTCACCCTCGCATGTGGTGTTGCACTGATTGTTGCTTGGCGTTTTACCTCAGGCTCGCCTTTCCAAGCACTCTCTGAATCGCGCCGTTTGGTAGATTCAATTGGCTGGGCGGCCATTTTACCGCAAATGCTCGCCATGTTAGGTGGTGTCTTTATCGTGGCTAATACCGGCACGGCTATTCAAGACCTCGTGAAGCTATTTATCTCGCCAGATAACCGCTTTATGTTAGTGGTGTTGTACTGTGTTGGTATGGCGCTATTTACCATGATCATGGGTAATGCCTTTGCGGCTTTCCCTGTGATGACTGCGGGTGTCGCCCTACCGTTTTTAATTGAAGGCCACAGCGCCGCTGCAGCACCGCTTGTTGCCATAGGCATGTATTCTGGTTACTGCGGTACGCTGATGACGCCAATGGCTGCGAACTTTAATATTGTGCCTGCCGCACTGCTTGATTTAAAAGACAAATATCAAGTTATTAAAGTGCAGATCCCAACGGCCATTGCATTACTTATTATCAATATTTTCTTAATGTACGGAGTGATCTTTAATGACTAAACAGGCCAAGACCGAATTAAAGACCGTGCTCCTGACGGGTTTTGAACCCTTTGGTGGAGAAAGTATTAACCCATCATGGCAAGCGGTAAAACAATTACATGGTCAAAGCATTAATGACCACCAGGTTGAATGTGTAGAGTTGCCTTGTGAGTTCGGCCGCTCCCTTGAACACTTATATCAAGCGATAGAAAAACATCAGCCAAGCTTAGTATTGTGCATTGGTCAAGCAGGCGGCCGCTCTCATATTTCAATTGAGCGTATCGCCATTAATATCGACGATGCCCGCATTGCCGACAATGCAGGTAACCAACCCATTGATACTGCCATAATTACTGATGCTCCCGCTGCATATTTTGCCAAGTTGCCTATCAAAACCATGTTTAAAGGCTTGGTTGAAGCAGGTATTCCGGCTGAAGTTTCGAATACGGCAGGCACCTATGTGTGCAACCATGTGATGTTTGGTTTACTGCATTATATAGCGCGCCATTTTGGTGAGAACGACGAATCAATCCGAGGTGGCTTTATCCATATTCCATTTTTGCCAGAGCAAGCTGTGCACCACGGTGGTGCACCAAGCATGAGTCAAACAACGGTTGTTGATGCACTCAAGCTATTGATAAAAAATGGACTTTCAAGCGAGGCTGATCTCAAATTAGCCGCTGGCACCACACACTAATCACAGCAATTCACCCTCTTTTTCATATTGGTGCAATAGCGCTTTGCTATTGCACCAACTTTGACATAAAAAATTCATTTTAAGCCTAATTATCTATGTGACTTAACTAAAATTTTCTGTTAGTTATAGAGGCTGTACCTGCGCAATTTTACAATTCTTTAACTATGCCTGACAAAACAGGCAATGCGCAGACAGCAATTAACAGGAATGAGGTAATTATGTGTTCTATTTTTGGAGTACTAGAACTTAAGACAGATCCCGCTCAGTTGCGAACACAAGCAATTGAGATGTCTAAAAAGCTGCGACATCGAGGCCCAGATTGGTCAGGTGTCTATTCATCAGATAAAGCCATTTTAGTCCATGAGCGCTTAGCAATCGTTGGCGTTTCAAGTGGTGCGCAACCACTATACAATCCTGAGAAAACCCATATTCTCGCAGTAAACGGTGAAATCTATAACCACAAAGAACTTGCTGCGAACTTAACCACTGACTTTGAATTTCAAACCGAATCAGATTGCGAAGTCATCTTAGCGCTATACAAACAAAAAGGCCCTGAGTTTTTAGACGATCTGAACGGTATTTTCGCGTTCTGCTTATACGATGAAGAAAACGATGCTTATTTAATTGGTCGTGACCACATTGGTATTATTCCACTTTATACGGGTCGCGATCAGCACGGCAACTTTTATGTCGCCAGTGAAATGAAAGCGCTAACACCGATTTGCACCAGCATCGAAGAGTTTCCTCCGGGTCATTATCTATATTCAAAAGAAGGCTCGCTACATAGCTACTATCAACGTGACTGGCAGTCATTTGATGCTGTAAAAGACAACCCAGCCAGTGCTGAAGAAGTAAAAGACGGTCTTGAAGCTGCAGTTAAACGCCAACTTATGTGTGACGTACCTTATGGCGTATTACTGTCTGGCGGCTTAGATTCATCGGTTATTTCGGCAATAACGCAAAAGTTTGCCGCGAAACGTATTGAAGACAACGATGAGTCAGATGCATGGTGGCCTAAACTACACTCTTTTTCTATTGGTCTTGAAGGCTCACCTGATTTAGCTGCGGCGCAAAAAGTTGCAGATGAAATTGGTACAGTGCACCACCCTATTCACTTTACCGTTCAACAGGGGTTAGATGCACTACGAGAAGTGATCTATCACCTTGAAACCTATGATGTAACTACGGTTCGCGCATCGACGCCAATGTATTTAATGTCGCGTCAAATTAAAGCCATGGGCATTAAAATGGTACTTTCAGGTGAAGGGGCTGATGAGCTATTTGGCGGTTACTTATACTTCCATAAAGCGCCAAATACGCAAGAATTCCATGAAGAGTTAAACCGTAAAGTTTCAAAACTGCATATGTTTGACTGTTTGCGCGCGAACAAATCAATGGCCGCTTGGGGTGTTGAAGCGCGCGTACCATTCTTAGACAAAGAGTTTGTTGATATTGCCATGCGCACCAACCCTGATTACAAGATGTGTAAAGATGGCCGCATTGAGAAGCATATCGTTCGTGAAGCATTCGACGGCTATTTACCTGATGAAGTGTTATGGCGCCAAAAAGAGCAGTTCTCTGATGGCGTAGGCTATTCTTGGATTGATTCTTTGAAAGAGTTTGTTGAAGAGCAAGTATCTGATTCTGAACTTGAAAATGCGCAATATCGCTTCCCTATCAATACCCCTGATAGCAAAGAAGCCTATTTCTATCGCACAATCTTTGAAGAGCACTTCCCAGGTGAAGCCGCTGCGAAATGTGTACCACACGGAAAATCAGTTGCATGTTCAACCCCGCAGGCTTTAGCTTGGGATAAAGCATTCCAAGAAAATGCCGACCCATCTGGTCGCGCAGCAAAAGTGCATAACGACGCTTATTAAATTTTACTTTTTACTCTAAACAAAACGCAGCTTTTTAGCTGCGTTTTGTTTACGCGGGGTATAACTCCAGACTTTTTAGCTTTTAGCTTTTCACTCTCAAATCATAAAACCCAATTCAGTATCAAAAATGACCCCATACCTATAACCACCACTGCCAAGGTATTTTTAATTTTTAAACTCGCCAACACTGTAATTAATCCAGCATACAAAAATGGACTATGAAAAAACGCAACGCCTTCCGTTTTATGTCCTAAAAACACAATCGGCACCCACATTGCAGTCAACACTGATGGTGCTGTGTACTGCAACAATTGTTTTACTCTCGGGCTCAAGTTAATTGGTAGTGACTTCATAAAAAATAGATATCGACATGAGAAAGTGATGGCAGTCATTAATACTATCAATAGATCGTTATTCATCCCTTAACTCCTGTTTAGTTTCGACACTCACGGCACGCTTCTTCGCTTCGCTCTTTATTGTGGTACTCTCTTTTGCTGAACTCTTTTTTGCAAAGTAGTACCCAGTAAACATACCGATAAAAGTTGAGGCAATTAATGCATACTCAAATGCTAACAGCTCTAGAATCAGAACAGAGACACCACTTGCCAATACCGACATAAAAACGGGTTTGTCTTTTATGGCTGGCACCACTAAAGCGATGAAAGTTGCCGCAATCGCAAACTCCAATCCGTAGGCTTGCAGATTCTCTATATTATTACCCGCCACTATGCCCACCAGCGTGGCTAGATTCCACATCACATAAAAGGCAATACCCGACGCAACCGCATATACATAACAAAAACGTTTATGTTTTGCGATGTAGGCGTTAGTCAACGCAAACATTTCATCTGTTAAAAAAAAGGCAAAAACGAAACGTTTAAACAAGGGTAAATCTTTCACGTAACTCTGAAAAACTGCTGAATATAATAAGTGACGAGAGCTTATTACAAATGTTGAAGATAAAATCGGCATAGCAGGGCTACCCAAGCCAATTAATTGCATGCCAGCTAACTGCGCGGCTCCTGCAAAAACAAACAAAGACATGGCCTGTGCCTGCCAAGGCGACAACCCAACTTGAATGGCTAAAGAACCACATAAGATCCCCCACGGGATCACAGCCACACAGAGCGGAAACATATCAATGAACCCGCGCACAATAATACTCAAATTACCTTGTTGATTTTCAGCTTGCATAGGTGCTGTATTGTCTAATTCTTCTATTAAGGGTTTGGATGATGCCATATTTAAAGCTCAACGATGAATAGTTTATCGTTAAAGCATAATCAGTGTGCAAAACAATTTATTGTACAAAGTTGCGCTCGTAAATTGCTTTTATACCCATCCTCTTAAATAAGTGTTCTATTTTGAGGGTTGGTTTTAGCTAGGCTACTACTGACGTGAGTTGAAACTGTTTAGGGGTTGTGCCCAATGCTTTTTTAAAATGGCGGTTGAAATGACTTTGGTCGTGAAAACCACAGCCGATAGCGGTATCTAAAATCGATGCACCAGTGCGAAGCATCTTCTTTGCTTTGATAAGCCTGGCCTGAATTTGATAGGCATGGGGCGTGATACCAAATGCCTGATTGAATTGGCGCACAAAGTGAAATTTACTGCAGCCAACTATATTAGCTAGCTGCTCTAACGAGACGTTAACTTGGGTATATTCGTCTAAAAACTCTCTCGCGAGTTTGAGTTTTTGTACATCAACACTGGCTGCTTTTACAGCTTCGACATGACGACCATAGCCAGCCGCTAATTGTGCCAAGGTACTGTACAACAGCGTTTCAATAAGTAATTTTGATGCCCCATTTTCAATCTGTTCGAATATACATCTGAGCTGGGCCGCTATTCGAGCATCTTCAATCACAGAGTCTTTAAAATAAGGTGTGAGGCTTTGATTATTTACTAAATCTTTAGAGATTTGATTAAAGTGCTCAACAGTCGGATAAAGGGCTTTATATTTCCAGCCACCCGCCGTTGCTGTTTCGCCTGTGTGAACATCATCGGCATTAACTAGAATAATGCTATTTTGAGCAGCAACATGATTTGCCCCACTGCGATAAAAACGCTGCGCCCCCTGCTCAATCAAGCCAATGGTATAGCCTTCATGAACATGCTTAGAAAAGGTTTGTCGCTCATATTGTGCATCGACTACCTCAAGGCCGTTTAATACATCGGCATAGTGATATTTTGCCTGCTCTTTTGCCAACCGATTTGCCTCTAAATAATAGTATTTCTTTTATAACACTATTTAAGCAATCTGTTTTGTACAAAATTGCTGTTTCAATGCCCTATTTTATAAACCACATCTCAATAGCACCGACTTTATGTCGGATCAAAACCCGCAAACCCACAAAGAAGCATCAAGCCTCTTCACAAATTCTAAAACCCCGGTAGTACCGACTTTATGTCGGGTTTAACCCCCATAAAAAAAGCGCTGAGTTCATAACTCACCGCTTTCTCAAGGTCGATAAAAGAAACCGTTAATTTAAACGCTTATTTCTCTATCCAAGGTGTGATTAATACAGGCTTTGCACTCATGGAATCACTGGTAAATTTAAAATCATCGCCTTCCCAGCTGTCTTCCACTGTAAATTTACACACGTTATTCGCGCAACTGACACCGGGCTGCTTGAAAGCAACCTGATTATCAAACTTAACCGAGACTCCTTTCTGCGATGGCAATAAAAAGCTCATTAGCTTACTTACAAAGAAGCCAGATAAGTCCGATAATAATTCATCAAACTCATGATGAAGCTGATAAATGTCAGCTTTGGTTAAATTTTCTAACCCAAAGTGTTCAGCTTCAATCTGAAACTTTAACTGACAATCATGCTTTGGGTTTTGTGGCTCGATGACCAATACCGCTTTGTCTTTGTCTAGCTTGTCGTCGTAAGGGAGTAGTAATTGCGCGTCTTCAGTGTAAGTTAAAGGCGTTTCACTGTTCTCAGTTACAATTTTACCTTTGGCAATTTTGCACGGCTCAAGTGTAGCAATATCAACAATGTAAAAATTAACGCGGGCAAACTCGAACTCACCTTTTTCAATCACCTTCAAACGGTCGTGAAAGCCATCGTAAGACACTACAAAGTTATCGGCCATAGCTGGTTGAGCAAACCCAATAGCCGCTAACGCGAGCGCAAAAAATTTATTCTTCATTAAAATAAGCCTTGTTCTGACGGATCATGTCATTTAATTCTTCAATATACGCATCACCGCGCTCAGAATAAGAAAGCAGGCCTGCAGTCAGCTCTGTTGCATCAATTGGCTTTTTCTCAGCACGTAATTGTGCACGTTTTGCCCTTAGCTCGGTGTACGCATTATGGGTGTTTAAATTTCTAAAATACGATTTAACACTGGCTCTCACAGACTTAAACGCTGCAACTTCATGGGCAGCTTCGTCTGCGCGTCTTTTAGGAACCAAACCGCAGCCCTTCTTGTAACACCACTGTCCAAAAAAGTTAAGGCCAATTCGTGCAAATCTTGATGTACCCCAAGCCGATTCATTGGCTGCCTGCATTAGCGCCAATTCTTTTGGAATAATATCAACATGTACCAAAGCAGTTTGTAGACTTTCGACTGTATAGTCGGCATCACCCAAACGGTAATAAGCAAAAATATCGTCTAGTTTTTTAACTTGTGTTGAGGTCAACTCTTCTTCAAATTGCAGCATCATTAATGCAATCTCAATCGACGCGCGTTGCTGCAAAATAGCTTGGTTTTCTTTTACTACATGAGGTTTTATGAAATCAAAGAATGCCTTTTTCTTGGCTCTTACATCTTTGATATTTGCAAAGTCTGGTAACTCTACATCATGAAGTGGTTTTTCTACTTCCACTTTTTTTACTGGTAGCTGCTCTTGAACAGGCGCTTCAACCACCTCTTCAATCACTTCTTCAGGCTGAATAAATGGGTAAATCAAACCATAAATTGCAACCACAGCAATAACCAGTTTAAGTAAATTTCTTAGCATTTTTTCTCCGATAAAACAGCACATTCCCCGCTTCCATGAATGGGTTGTTACCTGCTAAACACCACACTTTATGCGTTGCGAAAAGCAATTGTAACCTGCACTATGTATACTATTAATGAACTCAAAAGCGCGTAATTATATATAAATTCGCCAATAAAGGCGAATTACCCCAAAATACGCTGAGATTATGTCACTATTTTGATACACCTGAATGAGGAATATTCGAGGATTTATGGACTTGATTTGGCAGCAAAGACGATGTGAACAACGTAAAAATAGACCCAACGATAACCGCTCAGCTTTTCAAGTTGACCGCTCTCGTATTATTCATGCAGCCGCTTTCAGGCGACTGCAAGCCAAGACTCAGATCATGTCAATTGGCGTTAACGACTTTTACCGCACCCGACTAACTCACTCGCTCGAAGTTGCACAAATTGGTACCGGCTTATTACGCCACTTACAAAATAGCCATCCTGATTTTTCACTGTTTCCAAGCACAAGCTTAATTGAAACCTTATGTTTAGCGCATGATATCGGCCACCCGCCATTTGGTCATGGCGGAGAAACCGCACTGAACTTTATGATGCGCGAACACGGTGGCTTTGAGGGCAACGCCCAAACACTGCGCATTGTCGCCAAACTTGAGCCTTACTCAAAAGGGTTCGGCATGAACCTTACTCGCCGCACCTTACTGGGCTTTATAAAATATCCGGCATTAATCAACCAACTTTGGCACTCGCAAGCCGAGCACGACCCTGCTTCGCCATTTATTACTGCCCACCACTGGCTGCCAGCCAAAGGCGTGTATAACTGCGACCAAGACATTTTTGACTGGGTACTCGCGCCTTTCTCAAACGCCGATAAAGACTTACTGCAATCGAATAAACCTTGGGATGACTTTAGAAATAAAACCCAATTTAAGTCGCTCGATTGCGCCATCATGGAAATGGCTGACGACATCGCCTATGCCGTTCACGATTTAGAAGACGCCATTGCCACTGAGACATTGTCGGCCTCTGATTGGCACAACTATGCCATGCCAAAACTCAAAGCGCTGGACTCACCTTGGTTAAAGCAAAACTTAGACGCACTCACGCAGCGCTTATTCTCAGATGACGAGTCACTCAGAAAAGACGCCATTGGCGAGCTTGTAAACTTATTCATTGTAAACAGCAGCATGCAAAAACAAAACGACGCGTTTGAATCAGAGTTACTTAAAAACACCGTGAAACTCGAACCCGAGTTCGCAGCAATTCTGCAAGTGCTGAAAATTTTCGTTTACGAGCGACTCATCCGCGAGCCCAAAATGCAGCAAATAGAATTCAGCGGTCAAAACCTTTTAATGGATTTATTCAAAGCATTCGCCAGCGACCCAATGCGACTACTGCCACACACAACCCAAGTGATCTTTGAAGAAGCAAAAGATGAAAATGCGAGAATGCGCGTACTAACCGACTATTTATCGGGCATGTCTGATGAATATGCGAGAAAGACACATGCGAGATTGTTTGCGGGAGCGGTTTAAAAGAAGAGTCATTGAGGCTCTGTGATTTAATGGGCCTCCAAGAAAATAACTATTATGAATTAAAGCTTTAGAATCGAAGTTTTGGAGAAACAACATCAATACACTTATCACAAAAGAACTCAAATTAATGATGACACTTGGTATATCACTCATCATAGCCATTTTTGTTATTATATGGGCCAGAAGCGAAAGCCCTATCTATAGACCACTTATTCAAGACATGCGCTTAGTCGACTCGGTAAAAATTGCCGATGTATTAGATCAAGAGCGTATTCAATATCGCGCTGATGTTAAAAACCACATGCTTTATGTTGACCAAGCACAATCTGAGCTTGCACGGATCTCGCTGGCTAAAATTGACTATGTTATCGAGTATCCAGAAATCACCAAACACGCAGATTTAAATAAAGCTTATGACGAATTCATGAAACAGAAAAAGTTACAAGAAGAAACTGGAGAGATATGGCAAACGCCATGGTTTTTTAAAACCGTTAGGTTAGCACTCGGTGCAATTGTCATAATCGTGCTCATTCTGTCTGTGGTAAGACCTGCTCTAATGGCGATGTTAAATGAAGACGATGAAACCTAGCTCCCGCACTCTGTTGTGCCTCAATAAAAAACCAGTGCTTCACAGCTTTCACTCAATATTTAGAGCCATCTTGATGTCGTTTATTCCATTCATGGTGCTGTTTTGGTCTAACGAATCAAGTTATGTTTCAATTGATTTATATTACTTCTACACCTCAATTACCTTTGTTGGCCTCTTTTACTTTACTTTTTCTATTATTGGCTGGGTTATTTTCGGCTTACCGACTCATTTCATTGCAACTAAGTTTTTTAACGGCAGTCATTGGTGCTATTTAGGTGGTTTTCTTTTATTCAGCGTCATGGTCATATTCATTTCAGGGGGTATAGACACACTGTGGTTTTACAGCGGGGTAGCTGGGCTGCAAATCGCGTTATTTTTATGGTGCTTTCGGAGAAGTCGATTAATATAAGCTTGCAAGTTAACAAGAAATCTGCGGTTCATAACCGCACTAACTTTTAAAGATTACGAAAGCTTAGTTGGCTAATTAGCCCTACTTTGATGAGTAAATGAAGCATAAAGGTCATATAGTTTTTGCATGTCCAATGGCTTAGATAAATACCCATCAAAGCCTACCTCTTCATATTTTCTAATGTCATCTTCAAAAAGGTTAGCAGTTATTGCTATGATCGGTATATTATTTGACAGTTGTCTAATTGCTTTACATGCTTCTATACCGTCCATATTAGGCATTTGAATATCTAAAAAGATAATATCCACATGTGACTTTGAAAATAAGTCGATGGCTTCTACCCCATCCTTAGCAAATAAAATATGTGTATTTGTGGGTGACATCATCGCCTCGAAGACGACATAGTTGATCATGTTGTCTTCAGCAATTAAAGTTGTAAGCCCTTCGCCATTTGGCACCTTTATATCTTGTTCTTTTACTTGCTCTACATCATGAGTTTGACTCACTTGCAAAGGCAAACTTACGGTAAAAGTGCTTCCCTTACCCAACTCACTTGTCACCTCGATTTGACCATTCATTAAACTAACAATCTCAAAACAAATTGCGGTTCCGAGGCCTGTACCACCATATTGCTTTGAAGTAGACGGCTCTGCTTGTGTAAAACGTTGGAAAATTTGCTGAAGAAAATCCTCACTCATGCCAATGCCAGTATCAGAAACAGAGATTTCCAAGTTCGTCGTTTTTTGTGAAAGATTTACAGAAACCTGGCCTTGCTCGGTAAACTTTACTGCGTTAGATAACAGATTCAACATGATTTGTTTGAGTCTCAACGAATCAAATTGCCAAAACTGTTCCATCTCTAGGTCATATTTAAAGTTCAAGCTAAGTTTTTTTTCAGAAGCAAGGTAGCTCATCTCCCTGACTGCTTCTTCAATAGTCAAAACAATATTTTCACTTTTAATATCAAGTTTAAGCTGGCGTGATTCAAGCTTTGAAATATCAAGTATGTCATTAAGCACACAAAGCAGAAGCTTTGAACTTGAAATACCATTACATAGAAGTTGCTGCTGCTTATGATTAAGTGGTTCACGTTCGAGTAATTGCAGACTCCCTAAAACGCCATTCATAGGTGTGCGTAATTCATGTGACATGTTGGCAAGGAACTGTGATTTAAACGCTTCTGTATTTATTGCTTTATCTCTTGCTAGTGCAAGTTCAGATTTTCCTTCTAAAACTCTGTATGACAAATAAATAGATATCACGCTGGCGTAATAAACAATCGCTTGTTTGTAAATAATGTTTGTTGGACTGAGATGATCTGAAAAAACACCAATTAATGGAGGAATAAGTGCATTAAGTATGAATAAACAGACATTCCACTTAGGGCTACCTAAGTAAATTGAGAAAATAATGCCGATAATTTGTGAAGAGATCCATAGGTGATCAACCGACTCATAAAAAGGTTGATGAAGCAGAAAAAGTGACGTTGTGAATACTGACATCAATGATGGTAAAAAAAGCACGAAGTGGTTTTTGTAAACACGTGATAAAAAATAACTCACGATGAAACCTGAAATAATGAATAACCCACCAATATTGTCGATAATGAAAACAACTGAATCAGTGCCAAATTTAGGAACTATTAGAAAAGTATAGTATAAGAAGAAAAAAGCGACGCAAAAATAAATTGAAGGAAGTAATAACTTGCGTTTATCTTCGAAATCAAGTGCAAGTATTTGTGCAGGAAAGTCTTTGAAAAGAAATATTTTTTGTTCACTCATAGCTGTTTTGATCAATCCGATACAGTATTGGAAGAAAAAGTTATTTTTTATTTTCTTTACTTAATAATTAAGACATCTTGAGCAAAAATATCAATGTTTTTTGGCATTTTAATTTATTTAACCTCAATAATTAGAAATTCTCCTTCTTATACGGTTTAAACTGAGCTTACATGACCTACTTTCTAAATTTGATGAGGCCTCATTCTATACGTAAGATATAACATCGCAGCAAGATATATGTGTATACCAATAAGCATAATCAGGTACAGAATCAAGAACATCATTTGTTCTAACTAAAAACAGAAGATGTAACCTTTAAAGGTCCTGATAATTAAAATGTTTACTCGTAACCAAATTGCTTTTAGTACAACCTAGTTTGTCACAGCAAGCAAACCGCGCAAAGTGGCATCTATAGCGTGCGTTCGCAAAATAATTATGTTTTTAAGTTCTATACTCAGAGATGGTGTAATGTGGGAGACGCCAAAAGTTTAAAGTTTGTTATTGACGCCATAGTCAATTGCAATAAGCCTTTTAATCTCCGCCACCAGTGATATTTGAGCTATCGCTTGAACCACCGCCCAAAGGCTTTGATGAACTAAAAGGTGCATCTTGTGAGCGGTGGAATAACCACAACCCAACCGGTGCAAATACTGGAATTAGCCAAACAATAATAATCTGAGCTATTTTTTGAAAAGCTTCTAAATCAGTCCTCTTAGCCAAGTAAATAGAAACAACTAAATTTAATAGAGCTACAAAAGCTAAAATGATGAACCAGTAATTATTTTCCACATTACCTCCTTGGCGAATAACGCATTGCTTAGCCGACACAATATAGCAGACTAAAGTTAGCTTTGGTTTAGTCTCTTATTATATTTCTTTAAACTCAGGCTTTATTAAGCCAAAACACTTTAAATCATGGAACTCGTTTTTCCAAAAACCACTGGAACGCCTAATTCCTTCCTCTTTGAAACCCAGCTTTTTTAACACCGAGTCAGAAGCTGTATTTCCAATCATAGTATCACCTTGAATACGGTAGAGTTCACCTAATGGTTGGCCATTAGAGAATACAAATTGTATAATCTTACTAACGGCCTCGGAAGCATACCCAACCCCCCAATACTTTGAGGACAACTCGTACCCAATACCTGCACTTTTCATCTTTAGGTTTATTGAGTTAAAACCACACGTACCAATTAACTTTCCCGTACTCTTAACTCGAATAGCCCAACGAACACCACTTTTGTCAGCAAATCGTTGATTAAAAAATTTAATTAACTCCAAAGATTGTTTCTCAGAATCATAAACATCAATATCGTAAAATTTAATAACGTTTTCATCAGAGAAAATATCAAGTAAAGCCTGGCTATCACTTTCTGATAACTCATTAAGAATCAACCGAGGTGTTGCTAGCTCTGGAAATTGCACTTAGTCCTCCTTGAAATATGACGCCTTAATAAACGGCGTATTAATGTTGGCTAAAATTAGCGAACAATGGACCCATAGCCAACTTTAAAATGTTCTTTCGCTTCATCATCTTTTGATGCACAAGGTACTAATATTGTTAGCCCTAATTTTAACTGCCTGTCACAAAAGCATAGCAATTACATAATAACGAAATTTACAAACTTTGCGGTCAACATAAATGCCACACCAACTGCAAAGCCAATTAAAACTGCTTTTAATATGGTGCTTTTATTACTAGATTTTTCTTGAGCAGATTCTGTACTCATATTTAGTACCCCTTAAAAACTCAACTATGTAGTCTCTTAACCTGTAATGTAAGTTCTTATCGTAAAATGTTTAATGGAAGAACTACACTATAGCAATTATTCTAAACAAAAAACTAACTTTGTAATAAGTGCATAGACATTATGACTCCCTCACGGTACTAGCCTCCGCATTTTCGTGGGTTAGCTTAAAGCCATAGCCATAATTAGTTTGTCAAATAACTAAACAGCAGAGGCTAGCATGACTAAACACAACATACTTTTCACAATGACTTACATACTCATAAAGAGTTTATTGAAGTCGCTTACATTGAAGATAATCGGGGTGCAAAACCCATTCATTTTGGACGAGTATCTTCAGCCAAGTTAGCCATAAAGAAGCTCATTCGTCAGTTTGAGTCTAAATACCCTCATTCAACCCTGCATTTTGTTTATGAAGCTGACCCTTGTGGTTACTGGATTTATCGCTTAATCACTTCTCTTGGACATTGCTGTTACGTAGTTGCCCCTTCACTCATTACTAAAAAACCTGGTGAGCGCGTAAAAACTGACAAGCGTGATGCCCTTAAACTAGCTAAATTACTTAAGTCCGAAGACCTAACCCCTATTTATGTACCTGAGCCGGAAGATGGAGATGTTCGTGATTTATCTCGTGCTCGAGAGGTCGCAATGAAAGACCTAAAAGATGCAAAGTACCAGCTAAAAGCACTGCTCCTTCGTAACAATATCAACTATGCAGGCACTGCAAACTGGTCTCTCAAACACTTACGGTGGCTCACTGAACTAGTACTGCCGCACCCCGCACAACAAATCGTTTTACAAGAATTTATTCAAACTATAAATTAGCGAATGGCAAGATTAGCGCGACTTGATAACGAACTAGCACACCATGTTTATCAATGGCGTTACTACCCCGTTGTTAAAGCTATTCAATCTATGCATGGGGTTCGTTTGCTTGTGGCTGCTGGTGTTGTGGCTGAGCTTGGCGATTTAACCCGCTTCGACCATCCGCGTAAGCTGATGAGTTACCTCGGTCTTGTACCTGATGAACACTCAAGTGGCGGTAAAAGGCATATTGGTGCAATTACTAAATGTGGTAATGGTCGAGCAAGACGATTGTTAGTCGAAGGTGCTCATAGTTATCGCTATGCTGCCAACATATCAACTGAGTTACAAAAACGACAAGAAGGTTTACCAAAACAGATTGTTGATATCGCATGGAAAGCACAATTCAGGCTCTGCAAGCGCTATAAAAAGCTCATTAATAAAGGCAAGCATTACAACCTTGTGGTCACCGCGATTGCGCGAGAAATGATTGCCTATATCTGCGCCATTGCAAAACACATTGTACTCACACCAGTAAATACAAAATTAAGATTATCTAGAGTACCTGCTTAATATGAACGAATTAGAGTTAATGTATTGAGTCAAGCATCGGGTGTGGCACAACCAACGACGGCGTTAGGATGGCAATATTGCTAGCGCAACATTGAACCACAAACATAGACTGAAGACAGTGTCGCTGTGAAGCAGCCACGTCGAGTTAAGTAAGGTCTGCTCTGTTACTAGCAATAGTAATAACCAACGAATATCACCGGGCCGACGCTTCGCCAAGATAACCGACGAAATTACTTGCTTTATCCTATGCGTTAACTCGCTCTAATTTGAGTTAAGAGATTATGGCTTAAAGTTAGGCAAGGATCAGTGTGTTTAACTTGACAGTGGGAGTAATACCAACGCTTGCCTAACCAGCGAGAAATAGCAAGCTAAAGTTAGCGACGAAGGAGCGCAAGCCTGCTGTTTTGCGTCCTTTGGTTTAGGCACTTGTTAGGTTTACTTAAAACCAGCAAGGGCAACCTTATCACTTTTATCAAATTCGATTACACATTGATTGGTGACAAAAAAGAGCTTACTACTAAACACAATAGTTGAACCACTTTCGTTAACAGAATGCGTGTAGCTGGATAAGTTAGCTGTATCAAGTTGCCTAGCTACACTTGATTTCATTACACCCTCCGAAAAATTACTACAAAGATAGAAAACCTCATCTTTACCTACTTTCCAAAAGATTGCTCCCGTAGTGATTAAAGCAATTATAATTAATAAGCTGATAAGTAGTCTTTTATTGCCCGTTTTCATCCTGATGCTTCCAGATATACTTGTAAACCTAACGCTCGGCTCAACTGCCGGAGGCCAATGGCACCGTTTTTGCCGCTCCATCGCAAAAAAGGTGACAGTGGTCGGAGGTCATATTGCAGCCTTTTGTTAGGCATTTCTCACAATTAATTAAGATATATTTAAGTCAAATTCGCCATATAATGACTTAGAGAATCCATCAATTCCAGGATAAAGTGTTTCACTTGTAATGTTCATTAGCTTTAATTCTTTACGTATTTCATTATGTAAACTCTTAGGAATCCTAACTTTCAATAATGCACATTCATCTTGCAGTACATCAAGTTCATCAACATAACTATCTATTACCCTACTTTCTGGTAACTCTTTTTGAAAACGATTTACTGTTAGTGACAAGTTGTATTCAAATGATTGCCTCCCTTCAAAAGGTACGGCAAATAATCCTTGTTGTCTGGATAATCTTTCATGGATATTGAAAGGCTCAACTAGCATTACTAAAGGGCTTAAGGTTTGTTCTTTAAGTGCATCATTGCAATACTCCCTAGTTCCGAATTTATTCTCATCATCCAGCCCTCTCCATTCTTCTGTTTCTAGTCCTTTCTGTTTAACCAAATCTTTATTAAGACAGTATACTGAAGACTCTTTAAATGATTGGTCTATTGAAAAAAATAGTGAAACATAATAAGAGTATGAAAAATCTAATAACCTAGTTGGGCCACCATGATGTTGAATTAAAGATAACCACTCCAAAATATTTTCTTTCTCTGGAAGTTTATCCAAATAATGGACGGCTCTTCGTTGAAACTTATCTATGATATTTTGCTCTACTTGAGGAACACTTCTAATATCGGTAGTGTTTATTTTAGCCCCTCTTTCAAGGGTAGTTTGTAAAGACCAGTCACTATCAGCCTGTCCTCTAAAGACCCACCCTTCAATAATTTTAAATAATTCTATACAGTCGCTCCAAGAGTCAACGGTGTACTCACAGAATATATTTTCACTATGCTGATTCATCTAATCTTCTTTTTCTTTATTATTTCTAAAACGCTACAATTTAGGGGAACAGTGATGCCTAACGAATGAGATGGACTCCCCCTTTCTAGGCACTTGTGCCATGTTTAAGGTGCGACACTCAAATAAGAGGGATCCATCATGAATAACATTAAAACACTTGGTATCGATTTAGCAAAAAATTCATTCTCTCTTGTTGGAATGAATGCTCATGGAAAGGTTGTGTTCAGGAAAACATTATCGCGTAAAAAGCTACTCGCCTTTATTGCACAACTCAATCCTTGCTTCATCGCCATGGAAGCCTGCTCTGGTGCGTATTCTTGGGCGCGAGAGTTTAAACTTCTTGGTCACCAAGTGGCGATTATCGCCGCGTTCTTCATATAAACGAAAGTATCGAACCTTTTCGTACCGGCGGTAAAAATGATAATAACGATGCCGAAGCAATTTGTGAAGCCGCTATGCGACCTAATATCTGACATGTTCCTGTAAAAACCGCCGAACAACAGGCCGTTATGACTCTCCATAGAGTTAGGCAAGGCTTAGTTAAAGAGCACACCTCTATGATTAATCAGCTTAGAGGCTTGCTGAGCGAGTTTGGTATCATCATCCCCAAAGGTCGTTACAGCTTACATGATGTCATTGGGGATATTTTAGAAGACGCTGATAATAAACTTCCCCATCTTGCGCGAGAGATGACAAGCAATCTATGGCTACGTATTAAACAAGCAAATGAACAAATACTCAGTTATGACCGAGCATTATCGAAACAGGTTAGAGAAGACTCTGTCGCCAAGCGTTTAATGACCATTCGAGGTGTCGGTGAGCAAGTTGCAACTGCTGTTACAGCCAATGTGCCTGACCCTAGGTTATTCAGAAATAGCCGCCAATTCTGTGCATGGTTAGGATTAGTACCTCGCCAGTTCACCACAGGTGGCAAAATACGACTCGGAAGAATTACTAAGCGTGGTGATAAATATCTTCGAATGTGCCTCGTTCATGGGGCAAGAGCTGTAATGGCAAATCTAAGAGAAAAAGAAGATAAAGTCAGTTGTTGGATACGTGAGCTTATCGCTCGTCGTGGATATCTCAAAGCCGATGTCGCATTAGCTGCAAGAAACGCCAGACTTATTTGGACGCTGATGGTTAAACAAGAAGATTACAAGGTCATTAATTAATCTGAATGACTATGCACTATTTATTAAAGCTACCATTATGAAGTAACACGATTTATTTAGTTTTGAAGGTTTATCTGTTTTACTCGAGTCCTGCGAAGGCATCGATGACAATTAGGTCAGACCGAGGAAGCCATAGCCTGTTTATGGCGAGTGAGCTTAAAAAGCTCGTCTAACGAATACTCATCTAGGTCCGAGTTTAATACTCAATCAATAGGCCGAATGTAGAGGTGCAGTCTTATATCTAATTATCAAAGGTGAATTCGTTGACAATCGGGGGAGTCCATGTAGCCTCAATAACCGGCGGATAACGCTTGGCTAAAATGGGAGCAACGCGACCCAGCCAAGCGTTAGGCGTCCGTGTTGATTGGTTTGTTATGCGGTTGGTAGTTCAATAGCTTGATAGCATGGTTGTGAAAATAATCGTCAATTTCGAGTACCGAAATACTCCCTGAACCAAGTTTGTAATCAATGTACGCCATACTTTCGATGTCGATCATTTGGAAAGCAGCAATGACAAAGCTAGCTGAAAAACCATGCGCAACGACGATAGTATTTTCATCGCTATTGCTCAAAACTGATTTTACAAAATCTACAACCCTAACTGCCACGTCTCTTGGTGACTCTGCTCCCTCACAAATACGATGATCGAGACGATTTCCCTTTTTAGGTGGAAAGCGAATTAATTTATTATGGTCTGCTTGTGGTAATCCTTCATTTTTACCGAAAGACATTTCTCTTAATCGACTATCCAAATGGATTTTTGCGTTACCACGGATAATCTCGGCGGTTTGTCTTGCTCTATTAAGGTCGGATGAAAAGACATTGTGTATGTGTGGATTAAAACCCAGCTCCATAATTTTTTCTTTAATCAGTTTGGCTTGTTCTACACCTTTTTCAGTTAACTCAGAGTTGTACCAACCACCAACCAGACGTTCAACACTGTGACTGGCTTCTGAATGAGTAACTAAACATATTCTTTTCATTGCACGTCCTTATCTAAAACCGCATAACGCCTCGCTTAACCGGCGCAAAATAGCAGGCTAAAATTAGCGACGAAGGAGCGCAAGCCTGCTGTTTTGCGTCCTTTGGTTGAAGCGTTTGTTATGTTTCAATGTACTCGCAACACGTTTGAAAAGTAAAACTTTCGTTTTCACCGACACCTTCATTTTCAAACTCAACGAAAATAGTTCCAGACACCTTGAAACTTCCGTCTTCATTTTTCGTGATAATTAGTTCCTTAACATCACACCAGTTATGAGCACAACCAATATAAACAGAACCTTCGGCATCTGTATAAATTGAGTGACTCAAATTCATTCCATCTAACCTTGAAGGTGAGCTTAAGTCCAGTTTATACCAATCTAAAATAATTTCAGTTTTAGTAGGCTGCTCATCATAATCTAAACCAGAATCAAACTCTGTAAGAGGAAGGGTTACTCTGTGGAAAAGAGTTTTAGGCAAGCCAATGCTCTCGTTTTCAAACCAGTATGATTGGATAACTCCATTCTTAACTTGGGTTTTACTCTGTAGTCCGATTTTCACCTAAGCCTCCTTGAAACATAGACATAATGACTCCCACACAGTGCTAGCCTCCGCATTTTCGTGGGTTAGCTTAAAGCCAGAGCCATAATTAGTTTGTCAAATAACTAAATAGCAAAGGCTAGCATGACTAAACATAACATACTTTTCATTGGCTTAGATACTCATAAAGAGTTTGTTGAAGTCGCTTATATTGAAGACCAACGCGGCGCTCAACCTATCCATCACGGCCGAATTCCTTCCTCTAAAGTCGCTATTAAAAAGCTTATCAGTCAATTTGAATCTAAATATCCCAGTGCAACCCTGCATTTTGTTTATGAAGCTGGCCCTTGTGGGTATTGGGTTTACTGCTTAATTACTTCTCTTGGACATTGCTGCTACGTGGTTGCACCCTCGCTTATTCCTAAAAAGCCTGGGGAGCGCGTAAAAACTGACAGGCGTGACGCTCTGAAGCTTGCAAAACTTCTCAAATCTGAAGACTTAACCCCTATTTATGTACCTGAGCCGGAAGATGAAGCTGTTCGTGATTTATCTCGCGCTCGAGAAGTCGCGATGAAAGACTTAAAAGATGCCAAATACCAGATAAAAGCGCTCCTTCTTCGCAACAATATCAACTATGCAGGTACTAGTACTGCCGCATCCAGCACAGCAAATCGTTTTACAAGAGTTTATTCAAACCATTAACGAACGAATTACAAGATTGGAGCGACTCGACAACGAACTCTCTCACCATGTGTATCAGTGGCGTTACTACCCCGTTGTGAAAGCCATTCAGGCTATGCGCGGTGTTCGTTTACTCGTAGCCGCTGGTGTTGTGGCTGAGCTTGGTGATTTAACGCGCTTCGACCATCCCCGTAAACTAATGAGCTATCTTGGCCTCGTACCAAGTGAACACTCGAGCGGCGGTAAAAGACATATTGGCGCAATTACTAAATGTGGCAATGGTCGCGCAAGGCGGTTATTAGTCGAAGGCGCTCATAGTTACCGTCATGCTGCTAACATATCCACCGAGTTACAAAAACGACAAGAAGGCTTACCAAAACAGATTGTTGATATCGCATGGAAAGCACAACTAAGACTCTGTAAACGTTATAAGAAGCTCATTAATAAAGGCAAACATTACAACCTCGTTGTCATCGCCATTGCCCGTGAAATGATTGCTTATATCTGGGCAATCGCAAAAGAAGTGGTGCTAGTCCCCGTTAATCCAAAATTACGAATTGCTCGAGTACCCGCTTAATATGAACGAATTAGAGTTAATGCATTGGGTTAAGCATCGGGTGTGGCACAACCACCGACGGCGTTAAGATGGCAATGCTGCTAACGCAGAATTGAACCACGAACATAGACTGAAAACAGGTGCCACGTCGAGTTAAGTAAGGTCTGCTCTGCTCATGAAAACGAGTAACCAACGAATATCACCGGGGCGACGCTTCGCCATTAAAACCGACGAAATTACTTGCTTCATCCAATGTATTAACTCGCTCTAATTCGAGATGAGAAATTATGGCTTAAAAGTTAAGCAGGGATCAGTGTGTTTAACTTGACAGTGGGAGTCATTCCAACGCCCCAATAACCGGCGCAGCTTTGCTGCGTCCGGCGCCAAAGGCGCGAAGTTGATTGGCTTGTTATGTGCCTCATTTATGATGTACGGTTTTTGGGCTTTAATAGAAAAGCCAATGGGATAGAAAAGGGCCCCAAGAAGGCTGCTGCTAAATCGAGCAGAAAACCAAATTTAAGACCGCGGCGTTTACCAATGAAATATAAGGCTAAGCCACCGATTATCCATATTGCCACTAAGATATAAGCCGTCATAGATGTGTTTCCCATCGTTTTAATCCTCGTGAGATAGATACAGGGTGAATTCTTTAAGCAGAGATTCAGTATCTTTCCCATAAGATTCTTGAAGAGCTTCACCGAACTCAACCCCGGATAGAAGTGACTTTATCAAGTTATCGAATTCTTGGGGATTTGAGTCGTGTATAAAATGCACAATCAATGCACCAACTCTATAGAGTAACCAGTTTACAACTCCGTCTTTAGTTACTGCATCAGCTGCATTTTGAGTAAAGAACAAAAAGTTCAATTTGCCTGACAAGTAGGCTTCCTTTTCCTTGTGACTCATTAATTCCAATACTTCTTTTTCTACTGTGTAATCAGCCCCTCCATTGGCGACAAACTCAGCGATCCCTTCTCTAAACCATAGCGGAATTCCTTCCATATGTGCTTTCTCACCGAGGTGAGTATAAAAAAGGTAGTGCGTCAATTCATGCGAAGTTAATCTTTTGGCTGTTCCTCTACTGAATGCGCCTGGAGACAAAAACAACTTGCCCCAATACACAGCCCCTCTAACATTTTTGGATAAAAACACATATTCATTAAAAGACTCCTGGGAGGCACATATATAAATCTCCACTGGCTTTTTGAAATTAGCGTTAAGCGCGTACTCTACTGCACCTTGGCTGTCATTTAAGAAGCCACTCAGAATAAGAGCGCTTCGCTTTGCAGGCGCTTCGTATCTAATACGATTATCAGCTTGTAGAACTAGAAAATGATCAGTAGATTTGTACTTGGCTAAGATAGCTTTGACCAATACAGGCTGTGTTATTGCAAGAGCAACAACACAAATAATAACTAGTGATATTGCCCAAATTATAGGTTTCTTAAATTTCATCCGATTAAAACTTTATATCTTGGCGCTGGAAGCACATAACGCCGTTGTAATCGGCAAAAAATTGTTGGCTAAAATGTGAAGCGAAGCGTAACAGCCAACAGTTTTTTGTCCGCGTTGACGACCTTGTTATGCGTTGACACACCACTTTC